>JBDTVC010000012.1:0-39825 GCA_040007475.1 Burkholderiales bacterium | reverse complement strand
ACCAAGCCGGCCACCGTGATGTTCAACAAGGTGACCATCAAGGGCGCCAAGCAGGCGGTGCAGATGTTCGGCCCGGCGCAGCGCGGCGTCGCGATGGCGGTGGCCGATTCGGTCGAGGACGGCACGATCCCGGCGGCCGAAGCGGACAACCTGTTCATCTGCGTGGGCGTGTTCATCCACTGGCTCGCCGAAGACGACAAGAAGATCCAGGACTTCAACTACAAGGCCGTGCGCGAATCGATCCAGCGCGCCGTGGCGGGTTCGCCGACGGCGGCTGAAGTGGTGGCCAAGAAGGGCACTGCTGCGCATCCGTTTGCCGCGCATCTCTGACCCGCGATACCCACCAGCGAGAAAGGCCGCGAGAGCGGCCTTTCTTCATCGGAGCGACGCCCCGTCTCAGCGCTTGCCGGGCAGCATGCCGCTGGCGAGCAGCTGGATCACCGCCGCGCTGTGCCCGGGCCGTGGCATCTCGGGCTCCGGCGCGATGCGTTCGATCTGCACGCCGACGGCACTGACATCGCTGAACTTGCGCGGCTTGACGACCTTGACGCGCACCCAGCGCGCGCCGAACTCCGCGATCAGGATCTCGGCGATGCTCTCTGCAAACGCCTCGAGCAGCGTGAGGCGGTGCTCGACGAGCAGGCGGCGCAGCCGCTCGGTCACGACCCCGTAGTCGATCGTGTCGGCGATTCGATCGGTGTCGCAGGCGCGCGCGTGCGGCACGCCGGCATGCACGTCGATCACGAGAGGCTGCGGATGGTGCAGTTCGGACTCGTGGATGCCGATGACCGTCTCGCCGACGAAGCCCTCGATGAAGATCACATCCATGGCTTGTGCTGCGTGGGCTGGGGCGGCCGCGGCGGGCCGCGCCGGCAAGGTGTAACTGTTGGTCATGTCAGGGCCTGCGAAGTGTCGGGTGGGCGCGAAGTCTTCACGCCGTTGAGCGCGCAAATTGCAAACAGCATGCCAGTCTCGCGCGGGAGGCGCAGCCGCTCGATACCCGACCGCGCGTTTCACCGGTTGCTTCGTTGGAATCATTGCCGCAAGATCAACAACCAGAGCCTGGCCGGCCCGAGATATCCTGGAGACATCGATGGGAATGATGCTGCGAGAAGCCGATCGCCATGCCGAGCGGATCATGGTGACGGTGCAGAGCGGGGCGCACGAGAACGGCAACGACGCGATCACGCGGTCCTGGACCCGCTGCCTGAATGAGTACCGGTTGCATCCGGATCATCCGCGCGGGCCGGCAGTCATCGAGAACGCCGCACTCGAGGGACGCCGCGAACGCCACGCCGACGTCATCGATTGCGCCCGCTACGAGATGACGACGCTGTTCCAGCAACTGGCCGATGCCGACTCGGCCGTGGTGCTGACCGACACCGATGGCGTGATCATCCACATGGTCTCGTCGCCCGACTTCGCCGCCGAGGTCGCGCCGCTCGGGCTGCGTGCCGGCGGGCTGTGGAGCGAAGCCGAAGCCGGCACCAACGGCATGGGCACCTGCATCGCGCTGGCGGCGCCGGTGTCGATACGCCGCGAGGACCACTTCTTCACGCAGTTCTCGCAACTCACCTGCTCGGCGGTGCCGGTCTACGACCCGTCCGGCGAGATCGCCGCAGTGCTCGACGTCACGAGCCGCTCCGGCCACGTCCAGCAGCACCTGCTCGTCTTGCTCGGCATGACCGCGCGCATGATCGAGAACCGGCTGATCGACCAGCGCTTCCGCAACGCGCATCCGCTGCATTTCCACAGTCGGCCCGAGTTCGTGTACACGCTGCACGAAGGCAAGCTGGCGGTGGACGACGACGGCCGCATCCTCGCGGCGAACCGCAGCGCGCTGTTCCAGCTCGGCCTGCCATCGATGGAAGACATCCGCTCGCGGCGCATCGAGGATCTGTTCCAGACCTCGCTCGAAGACATGCTGCAACGCAGCATGTCTTCATCGTTCCATCCGGTGGTGACCTACCGTGCAAATGCGGCGCTGCGCTTCTTCGCGGTCGCGCGCCGGCCTGCCTCCAGCGCCACGGCGCCAATGCATCCGGTCTCGGCGACGGGTGCGGTCGGGCTGGTCCATCCGAGCGTGTCGCTGGTCAAGGCGGCCGCACGCCCGATCGTCGCGAGAGTGGGCGCATCGAGCGCGGCGACCTTCAAGGATCCGCGCCTCGTCGCTCACCTCGAGACCGCGAGACGCGTCATCGCGCGCCAGACGCCGGTGCTGCTGTGGGGCGAGACCGGCTCCGGCAAGGAGGTGTTCGCGCGCGCGGTGCACGAGGCGAGCCCCCATGGGCACGGCGCCTTCGTCGCCGTCAACTGTGCGAGCCTGCCCGAGACGCTGATCGAATCCGAACTCTTCGGCTACCGTGCCGGCGCGTTCACCGGCGCGCAGCGCACGGGCCGGCGCGGCAAGATCCTGCAGGCCGATGGCGGCACGCTGTTTCTCGACGAGATCGCCGACATGCCGCTCGATCTGCAGGCGCGGCTGCTGCGCGTGCTCGACGAGCGCCAGGTCACCCCGCTCGGCACCGAAGACACGCATCCGGTCGACTTCCAGCTCATCAGCGGCAGCCACCGCAACCTGCCGGCGCTGGTGCAGGAAGGGCGCTTCCGCGAAGACCTGTACTACCGTCTCGCCGGTATCGAGCTGGAGCTCCCGGCGCTGCGCGACCGCAGCGACAAGCGCGAGCTCATTCACGATGTGCTGAAAGCCGAGGCCGGCGGCGAAGGCCGCCTCAGCGCCGACGCCGAGCGGCTCCTGATGGCCTACGCGTGGCCGGGCAACATCCGCCAGCTGCGCCATGTGCTGCGCAGTGCCGCAGCGCTGGCCGATGCCCGCCTGATCACGCGCGAGCACCTGCCGACCCTGGTCGTTCATCCGGGAGCGCCGCACGGGCCGGCGCCTGTGGCGGCAGGAGCGGGCGAAGAAGCTGCTCCACCTGTCAAACTCAACCCGATTCAGACCAACGAGCGGCAGGTGTTGCTGCAGATGCTGGAGCAGCAGCGTTGGAACGTGAGCAATGTCGCCAAGGCGCTCGATGTCAGCCGCAATACCCTCTACCGCAAGCTCCACAAGCTCCACATCGAGGTCTCGCACCCCGAATGAATGGAGCCCCCGGCCCTGCGAATGCGCAGGGCCACCCCCCGAGGGGGTCGCCGGCCGATGGTCCACGAAGTGGACCACCTTGTGGCCCACGGGGGCGGCCGCGCGCTGGCCGGCGGGCGCTCCGGAGCGATCATGTCTTCGGTAATGGCGCGGCGCCGCTTCGCCTGGTGCATCACTGGCTCCGGGCACTTTCTCGAAGAGTCGCTCGCGCTGGCCGCGCGGCTGCCCGAGGTCGACCTGTTCATGTCGGCGGCTGCCGAAGAGGTGCTCCCGATCTACAAGATCGGCATCGAGGAGCTGCGACCCGACTTCAAGATCTTTCGCGACAAGACCGCCAGCGCCGTGCCGGTGGGCACGCTGTACGAAGACCTCTATCACACGGTCGTCGTCGCGCCTGCGACGAGCAACACCGTGGCCAAGTGTGCGTTCGGCATCAGCGACTCGCTGCCGACCAACATGTTCGCGCAGGCCGGCAAGCTCGGCATTCCGGGCATCGTGTTTGCATGCGACACCGAACCGGTGGTCGTGACGCGGTCGCCGCACGACTGGGTCACGCTGCGGCCTCGGCGCATCGAGTTCGACAATGTCGAGCGGCTGCGCCAGATCGACTTCTGCCGCGTTGTCGCCTCGCCGGCCGAACTCGAAGCGGCACTCGACACGCGCCTGAAGGAACTCTCGCTCGCATGGAACACATCGTCTTCCTGACCGGACGCCTCGCCGAGGCCAGCCTCGCGCGCGTTCTGGGCGGGATCGATGCGGCGCCGTTCAGCTGGGAGGTGCGCGAGATCGGCCTGCAGGTCGCCGCGCTGATGACGGCGGAGATGATCCAGCGCCGTGTGGCCGCGCCGGTGCAGGCCGATCGCATCATCGTGCCGGGCCGCTGCCGCGGCGACATGGACGCACTGACGCGCCACTACGGCATCCCGGTCGAGCGCGGGCCCGAGGAGCTGAAAGACCTGCCGCGCTACTTCAACCGTGCCGCGCAGCCGATCGACCTGAACGACTACGAGACCGCGATCTTCGCCGAGATCGTCGACGCGCCGCAGCTCACGGTGGCGCAGATCGTCGAGCGCGCTCGCGCGCTCGCAGCCGACGGCGCCGACGTGATCGACCTCGGCTGCCTGCCCGAGACGCGTTTCGATCACCTCGCCGAGAGCGTGCAGGCGCTGAAGGCCGAGGGCTTCAAGGTCAGCGTCGATTCGATAGCCCCCGACGAGCTGTTGCGTGGCGGGCGCGCCGGTGCCGACTACCTGCTGAGCCTGAATCTCGACACGCTGTGGGTCGCCGACGAGGTCGCGGCCACGCCGGTGCTGATCCCGCGCGTGCCGGCCGACGAGGCCTCGCTGTTCGAGGCGGTCGAGCAGATGCAGCGCCGCGGCCGGCCCTTCCTGGCCGATTCGATACTTGACCCGATTCCGTTCGGGCTGACCGCGTCCATCGTGCGCTACCACCGCCTGCGCGAGCGCTTCCCCGATGCGCCCATCATGATGGGCGTGGGCAACCTCACCGAGCTGACCGAGGCCGACACCAGCGGCATCAACGCGCTGCTGTTCGGCATTGCCGCCGAGCTGAACGTCGCCGCGGTGCTGACCACGCAGGTCAGCGCGCACGCGCGCCGCGCGGTGCGCGAGGCCGATTGGGCGCGCCGCATCATGCACGCCGCAGCACGCCACCAGACCTTGCCCAAGGGCATGAGCGACGCGCTGATGACGGTGCACGCCAAGCGCCCGTTCCCGGACACGCCACGAGAGATCGAAGAGGTCGCCGCGCAGGTGCGCGATGGCAACTTCCGCGTTCAGGTGTCGGCGCGCGGCCTGCACGTCTACAACCGTGATGGGCTGCGCATCGGTCAGGGCGCGTTCGAGCTCTGGCCGCAGCTCGGGCTCGAGCACGACGCGAGCCATGCGTTCTACATGGGCGTCGAACTCGCGCATGCCGAGATCGCCTGGCGCCTCGGCAAGCGCTACGTGCAGGACCAGCCGCTGGACTGGGGTTGCGCGGTCGCGACCGAGGCGCAAGACTTGAACAACTGGTGTGCGCCGGGCAGCACGATGACCACAGGCAAGGCGCGCGCGGTCGCCACCGACGCGCCGCCATCCTCCCCTCTTGCTGAGCCGCCGCAATGAATGACGTGATCTTCGAGACCGTGATCAGCACGGTCGCCGCCGACGGCACGCCGCATGTCGCGCCGATGGGCGTGCGCTATCGCGAGGGTGACGTGATCCTGATGCCGTTCAAGCCCTCGACCACGCTCGCCAACATCAGCGCGAGCGGCCACGCGGTGCTGAACATCGTGGCCGACACGCGCGTCATCGCCGGCTCCGTGACGGGCCGCCGGGCCTGGCCGGTGATGCCGGCCGAGCGTGTGGCGGGCGTACGCCTGGCGTGTGCGCTCAGCCATGTCGAGCTCGCGCTGGCCGAATTGCAGGACGACGCGCAGCGGCCGGTCCTGCGCATGGCGCGGGTGTTCGAGGCGAGCCACGCGCCCTACATCGGCTTCAACCGCGCGCAGGCCGCGGTGATCGAAGGCGCGGTGCTCGTGAGCCGGCTGCACATGCTGCCGGCGGACAAGGTCGACACCGAAATGAAGTACCTGCAGATCGCGATCGACAAGACCGCCGGCCCCGAGGAGCACGAGGCCTGGGGCTGGCTGACCGAGGCGGTGGCGCGACATCGCGCCGCGCAGGAGCGGCCGCAAGAACAGAAGGGAGCGCCATGATGCGCATGCTCGTCAGTGTCCGCAGTGTTGCCGAGGCGCGCGTGGCTGCGCAGGGTGGGGCCGACTTCATCGACCTGAAGGAGCCGCGAGAAGGCGCGCTCGGCGGCCTGCCGATCGCGACCATCGCAGCGATTGTGCGCGCGCTGCGGGAGCAGGGCCGCAGCTTGCCCGTCAGCGCGACGATCGGCGATCTGCCGATGGATGAGCTGGCGGCGATCCTGGCACAGGTCGACGCGGTCGCGGCCTGCGGGGTCGACTACGTGAAGGTCGGCATCGAACGCGAGGCGCCGGCGGGCGAGGTGCTCGACGCGCTGGCGGCCAGCGGGCACGCCGTCGTCCCGGTCTTCATCGCCGATCAAGGGCTGGACTTCACGCAGGTCGAACACGCGTGCCGGCTGAGGTTCCCGGCGGTCATGGTCGACACCGCCGACAAGCTCGTGGGCAGCTTGTTCGACGTGCTGCACGACGCCGATCTGCGGCGCTTCGTAGGTGGCGTCCGCGCCAGCGGTGCGTTGGTCGGACTGGCCGGCGCGCTGCGACGCCCGCAGCTCGCTGCGTTGCGCGCGCTCGGCCCCGATTTCGCAGGCTTTCGCAGCGCCGTGTGCGCCGGTGACCGCAGCGGCGAACTCGACCCCGCGCGGTTGCATGAGCTGGCCGCGGCTTTGCACGCGGGGGCCACCGCGGTGGTGGCCTGACGGCGCTCAACTCACGCTCAGCTCAGGTAGCGCGGCTCGCCCAGCAGCAGCGAGCGCATGCGCGCCAGCTCGCTCTTGTCCATGATCTCGATCGGAAACGCCGCGCCCTGGGCCCGGCCGTCGAAGCCTTCGTCCAGTACGCCGTCCGCGCCGAGTTGCGCCAGCGAATGCGAGGCGTCGATCTCGCATGACTTCACGACCACCAGCCGCTCCGCGTTGAGCTCGCAGGCGAGATCGAGCGCGATCGTGTCGGAGGTCGCGCCCCAGTTCGTGCGGGTGTCGGGCGCATCGCGCTGCAGCTCGAACGGCAGCCAGACGGCGGCGCGGCCCTTGTGCAGCACGCGCGCGATGTCGGCCTTGCGCGCGGCCAGCCGCAACGCCGGGTTCATCGCCTGGAACTGGTAGCCGGTCTGCGCCATCGCCAGCACGGCCATGTTGTGGGCGGCGACATCGTTGAACTGCCACAGGGTCTGCGTGCGCCGAACCTCATCGGCGAGCCGGCCGCCACCGCAGACGATGGTGACCCGACCGCCGCCCAGCTGGGCCAGCAGATCCAGCCAATGCGGCAGCACCGCGTCGGCGATCAGGCTGCCGCCGAGTTTGACGACCCACATCAGCGCTGCTCCCGATCGAACAGCGCGGCGACCGCGACCGAGGGTGCGCACACCTGGGCCCAGCGCGCCACGGCCTCGACGCTCGGCGCGGCATCGGCCGCGATGCGTGCAACGTCGCTGCCGTAGCGCCGGCACGCGAGCCTGGCCCCCGCTCGCGCGACCACGTCGGCGGCGAGGAAGTCGCCGCAGCCCGCGCTGACGGCGACCGCTGCATCCGACAGGCCATGCGCGTCGATCACGCGGCGCAGCTGGCTGCCCAGTTCGTCGACCTGTCGCACGCGCCAGGCGCGTGCGAAGGCGAGCCAGTCATCGGTCGGTGCATCGCGTGCGTCCAGGCCAATCATTCGGGCGAGGCGTCGGCGCGTTGCGGGCAAGTCCTTGGGGGCGTTGTCGGCGCTGGGGTACAGGTCGTGATCCGGGTCGAGTTCGCCGGTCAGCCGATAGACGTCGGCCGCCGTGGCGAAGAACTCGTTCATCACGTTGAGCTGCCGGCCCTGCCAGGCGATGCGCGGGCCGAGCGCACACAAGGGCGTGCGCACGACGCCGTGGTAGACGAGCTCGCCAGTGGCGAGCCGTTGCACGTCGCTGCGGCTGCTGCCCAGCACGCGGCCGGCGCGGAACGCGATCAGGTCGGTGGTGGTGCTGCCGATGTCGATCAGCACGCCTTCGTCGATGCACTGCGCAGCGTGCGATGCGGTCGCGAGCCAGTTGACCGACGCGATGCGCTGCCAGTGCGCGCCCGCATCGGCCGCGCGGCACCAGAGGCCTTCGCCGGCGTAGAAGCGCAGACCCTCCGCGGTGGCCGGTGCGAGCACGTCGGCCAGCAGCGCGGCGATGCGCTGCACGCCGTCCTCGCGGTGTTCGAACAGATCGGTCATCTCGCCGGTCATCGTGACCGCATGGGTCGCGGTGCGCAGCTGCGGCCAGCGCGCGCGGGCGAGGTGCAGTGCGCGCTCCAGGTGCTCCATGCCCTGCCACAGTGGGCAGGCCCATTGCGCCACGTCGACGACACGCCCGTCGCGCACCAGACCGGCCTTGACGTGCGCGCCGCCGATGTCCCAGCCGATCACGTGAGCGTGCTCAGGCCGCGGCATGGGCGGGCTCCGTCTCGTGGGCCGCGAGCACGGCGGTGGCCAGGTTGCGGCCGAGCGCGGCGGACAGGCCGACATAGGCCATCGTGACGCGCGGGTTGACCTCGATCAGCACCGGCCCGCGCTGCGGGTGCCACACGAGGTCGATCCCGACGAAGCCGCGCAGCCCGTCGATCGCGCCGACGAGTGTCTGCGCCCAGGCGTTCAGCATGGCCCCACGCGCATCGTCGCGCGGCAGCGCATCGATCTGCACGCCACCGAACGACAGCACGCCTGCGGCATCGACCTCGACCTGCTGGCGGTTCACGCTCAGCAGCTCGGTGCGGTCGGCGCTGCACAGCAGCGAGATGCTCAGCGGCTCGCCCGCGACCCAGGCTTCGAGCGTGGCCGACTCGCCGCGCTGGCTGCGCTCCTGCGCATCGTCGCGCGCGGCCGCGAGCGTGGCGTGCACCCGGGTGGCGAGCCCGCCGGCGCCGTCGTCGGGCTTGACGACCCAGCGCCGCGTGGTCGGCGAGGTGGCGAACGCGAGCGGCGTCAGCACGCCGTGCTCGGCCATGCGCGCCAGCGTCGCGCGCTTGCTCGATGCCAGCGCGACCGCGTCCGCCGAGCAGCCGATCCAGCGCGCGGCGCCGACCGCCTGCTGCAACTCGCCGAGCACATCGTCGGTCTCTGGCGCGATGACCCACGCGAGATCGTGCAGGCGGGCCTGCTGCGCGACGAAGTCGACCGCAGAGGCCCCGGGTGGCGGTCGCACCGCATGCGCTCCCACCGGCACGTCGGGCCCGCCCGGGCCGGCCGCGACCGAGACCACACAATCGGCGACGCGCAGCAGATCGCGCGCCACTGCATCGCGCATCGCGAGGCCGAGGCCGAGCAACTCTTCGCCGGCCCCCGCCGGGGCTGCGCCGCTCAGGTGTTCATAGACGAATACGCGCATCATCGCGAGGCCCGCGCCTTGCGCGTCACGACAACAGGCTTGGAGATGAATGGCAGCATGACCCTGATTCCGGTGATCGATCTGTTGAATGGGCAGGTGGTGCGCGGCGTGCGCGGCGATCGACAGGCCTACCGGCCGATCGAGTCGGCGCTGTGCGCGAGCAGCGACCCACGGACGGTCGCGAGCATGCTCGTCGACCACTGTGCGGCAAGGCAACTGTATGTCGCCGACCTCGATGCGCTGATGGGCGGTCGACCCCAGCGCGACCTGCTGCGCGCCTTGCTCGAAGCCTTGCCCGGCATCGAATTGTGGCTGGATGCCGGCTTCGCCGATGCCGCCGCGGCGCACGATCTGGCGGCACAGCTTGCGCCGCATACGGCACGCATCGTGCCGGTGTTCGGCAGCGAGTCGCTGCGTTCGCGCGCCGCGCTCGAAGACTGCCGCGAGCGCTTCGGCGCGACCGGCGCGGTCTTGTCGCTCGACCGGCGCGACGGCCAGCGCCTCGATCCGGCAGGTTGCTGGGATGCCGTCTCGCTCTGGCCGCAGCGCGTGATCGTGATGACGCTCGAACGCGTCGGCTCCGGTGCCGGGCCGGATCTGGAGACGATGGCCGAGCTGCACCGCCTGGCCCCGACGACCACGCTGATCGGGGCCGGTGGCGTGCGCACCCCCGGCGACCTCGCGAGCGCGCAGGCGGCCGGCGCCAGCGCGTGGCTGGTCGCCAGCGCCTTGCACGACCTGCAATTGCCGCGCGTGCCGCGCTGAGTCGTGGGCCGCTGCGTCGAACAATTCGTCCCTGCCATGGCTTTGGCGCATCACGAATCGTGCCATCCCCGCGGGGGGCGCTGCGGCGTCCGGACGCGGCCAAAAGCGCGACACTGTGTTGCAGATGTGGCCCGCGGACGGACCTCGGCATGCCCGGGCACGGGCCAGGGTCAATGGCACATCGTTTGCGTGGTGTCGGCTGGATGAGTGCCCTCGAGTTGCCTTCCGGTCGTGCTGCAGCACCCTGGACCTGCCCGTTCTGCCCGCTGCTCTGCGACAGCTTCGGCGTCGACACGATGGCCAGCGGCTGGGCGTTGACCGGCAGCCATTGCGGCCGTGCCGGGGCCGCGCTGGCCCGCTTCGGCAGTGCCGTACCGGCGGCGGCGCCGCAGATCGACGGCGTGCCCTGCGACATGAAGGCGGCGGTGGCCGCGGCGGCCCGCGTACTCGCGGCGAGCCGCCAGCCACTGTTCGGTGGGCTCGGGACCGACGTGGCCGGCGCCCGCGCGCTGTATCCGCTGGCCAGCCGCACCGGCGCGATCTGCGACGCGGCCAGCGGCCCGGCGCTGTGGCACGGCCTGCTGGCGCTGCAAGACCGCGGCGCGTTCACGACCACGCTGGCGGAAGTGCGCACGCGCGCCGACCTGATCTTCTGCATCGGCGCGCTCCCCGTCGCGCGCCACCCCGAGTTTCTGCGGCGCTGCGGCGTGGGTGAGGGCAGCACCGCGCAGGTGGTGGTGCTGCAGGCGGCGGGTGATGCCGCTGGCGAACCGAGCGAGCCGGGCGTCGAGGTCGTGCCGTTTGACGGCGACCTCTTCGACGTGACGGCGATGCTCGCCGCGCAGGTCGCCGGGCGCGCGGTCGGCGACGCGGCCGGCCCGCTCGGCGCGCTCGCGGCGCGCCTGCATGCCGCGCGTTACGCGGTGCTGGTCTACGAGACCGTGCGCCTGCCGGCGCACGGTTCGCTGATCGTCGAGGCCATCAACCGCATCGTCGCGACGCTGAACCAGCGCACGCGTGCCGCCGCGCTGCCGATGGGCGGCATCGACGGGGCATCGACCGTCAACGCGGTGTTCACCTGGATGTCCGGCCTGCCGCTGCGCACGCGCGCTTCGCCGGCCGGGCTGGAGCACGAGCCGGTGCGCTTCGACGCCCGGCGCCTGCTCGCCGATCGCGCGGTCGACGCGCTGCTGTGGATCGCCAGCTTCGGCACCGAGCCCGCGCCGCCGGAGGTCGACATGCCGCGCATCGTGCTCGGCCACCCGAGCTTTGCCGCGGCGGCACACGGGCCCGCGACGGTGTTCATCCCGGTCTCGACGCCGGGCATCGGCTCGGCCGGGCATCTGTTCCGCACCGACGGCGTGGTGCTGATGCCGCTGTCGGCGGTTTGCGACGATGGCTTGCCGACCGTCGCCGACGTGATCGGCCGCATCACCCGGGAGCTGGGCGCATGACGACCCTGCGCCTGCGCGGCGGCCGCGTGATCGACCCGACCGGCGCGAATGCCGATGCCGTGCGCGACGTGTGCGTTCGGGATGGCCGCATCGTCACGTTCGCGGCGGGAGAGCCGGCCGACGACGAGATCGATGCCAGCGGCTGCGTCGTGATGGCCGGCGGCATCGACATGCACACCCACATCGGCGGCGGCAAGGTCAACCTCGCGCGCACGCTGATGGTCGAGGACCACCGGGCCGGCGTGAACCCGTTCGCACTGCCCACCAATCCGCTCGAGATGCCGTCGTGCGGCGGCTGCACACCGGGGACGCTCGCCACCGGCTACCGCTACGTCGAGATGGGCTACACGGCCGCCTTCGAGCCGGCGATGGTGGCCGGCAACGCGCGCCATGCGCACATGGAGATGGGCGACACGCCGATCCTCGACCACGGCGCCTACGTGATGCTCGGCAACGACGAGCTGTTCCTGCAGATGCTGCACGAGGGCGGAGCAGCGGCCCACAACTACGCGCAGATCCGCGACTACGTGGCATGGACGATCCGCGCCACCAAGGCCATGGGCGTGAAGGTGGTGAACCCGGGGGGCATCTCGGCGTTCAAGTTCAACCAGCGCCGCCTCAACGTCGACGAGAACCACGTGCACTGGCAGGTGACGCCGCGCCAGGTCGTGCACACGCTGGCGCGCGCGCTGCGCGAACTCGGCGTGCCGCACCCCTTGCACATCCACGGCAGCAATCTCGGCGTGGCGGGCAACATCGAATCCACGCTCGAGACCATCGCCGCGCTCGAAGGCCTGCCGGCGCACCTGACGCACGTGCAGTTCCACGCCTACGGCAACGAGGGGCCGAAGAAGTTCTCGTCGGCGGCGCTGCGGCTTGCAGAGGCCGTGAACGCCAACCCGCAGATCAGCATCGATGTCGGCCAGGTCATGTTCGGCCAGACGGTCACCGCGTCGGGCGACACGATGCGCCAGTACGCGCAATCGAGCCTGGCC
Organism: Burkholderiales bacterium; assembly: GCA_040007475.1. Lineage (GTDB taxonomy): Bacteria > Pseudomonadota > Gammaproteobacteria > Burkholderiales > Burkholderiaceae_C > LMDS01. The sequence continues at coordinate 27,452 of JBDTVC010000012.1, read as the reverse complement.
AGCCCGCGCAAGTGGATCGGCGCCGACATCGAGCTCGATGCCGGTTGTGGCGTCGTGCCGTTCCGCTATCGCGAGCAGAGCTACGTGAACGCGCTGCAGTGGGCGATCGGGCTCGAGATATTCTTGTCGGTCACGAACCCCTGGCAGGTGGTGCTGACCACCGATCACCCGAACGGTGGGCCGTTCACCAGCTACCCGCACCTGATCCGCCTGCTGACGGACCGCAGCTTCCGCAACGAGCAGCTCGCCAAGCTGCACCCCGAGGTCGCGGCGAACTGCGCGCTGCCTTCGATAAGCCGCGAACTCACGCTCGCGGAGATCGCCGTGATGACCCGCGCCGCACCGGCGCGGCTGCTCGGCCTGCCCGACCGCGGCCATCTGCGCGAGGGTGCGGCCGCCGACATCGCTGTGTACCGGGAAGAGGCCGACCGCGAGGCGATGTTCACGACGCCCGAGTACGTCTACAAGGACGGCTTCCTGGTCGCGCGTTCCGGCCGCATCACCGCGGTGCCGGTGGGCGGCACCCACTTCGTCGAGCCGGGCTTCGACACCGCGATCGAGAAGGTGCTGCGCCGCCACAGCAAGGCGCACGGCTTGCCGAACTTCGACCACTTCGTGATCGGGCACGACGAGCTGTGCCGCTGCTGCAACGGCGGACGCCTGTTGCCGACCGCCTGCTTCGAGCCGAGCACATGAGCGCCGCGCGCAATATCAACGGCGTCGTCATCGACGACACCTTCGCCGAGGCCTTCCCGATGAAGGCCACGCGCATCCTGATCACCGCGCACGACCTGACCTGGGCGCGACACGCGGCCGTGAGTGCGACCGGGTTCGCGACCTCGGTGATCGCCTGCGGCTGCGAGGCCGGGATCGAGCGCGAGCTCGGTCCCGACGAGACGCCGGACGGGCGCCCGGGCGTCTCGGTGCTGATCTTCTCGATGTCGGGCAAGGAGCTCGCAAAGCAGGTCGAGCGCCGCGTCGGCCAATGCGTGCTGACCTGCCCGACCACCGCGGTGTTCGCCGGCATCGTCGACGGCGAGGCGATCGCGCTCGGCAAGAACCTGCGCTTCTTCGGCGACGGCTGGCAGATCTCGAAGGTCATCAACGGCGTGCGCTACTGGCGCGTGCCCGTGATGGACGGCGAGTTCGTCGCGCAGGAGACGACCGCGGTGACCAAGGCGGTCGGCGGCGGCAACCTGTTGATGCTGGCGACCGACACCGACGCGGCACTGCGTGTCGCCGAGGCCGCGGTGCGTGCGATGCGGCGGTTGCCGAATGTCGTGATGCCGTTTCCGGGCGGCGTGGTGCGCTCGGGTTCGAAGGTGGGCAGCAAGTACGCGACCCTCAGCGCCTCGACCAACGACGCTTTCTGCCCGGGCCTGTACGGCCTCGCCGCCAAGAGTGAGATCACGTCCGACGTGAACTGCGTGCTCGAGATCGTGATCGACGGGCTGACCGAGGCCGATGTCGGCGCGGCGATGCGCGTCGGCATGGCGGCGTGCATCGAGATCGGCGCCGCCGGCGGGCTGCGCCGCATTTCGGCCGGCAACTACGGCGGCAAGCTCGGGCCCTACCTCTTTCATCTGCACAAGCTGCTCGATGCGCCCGGGGGGCCCGCATGAGCCGGGTGCGACTCACGTTGAAGAAGGCACCAGCGCTGCGCGTCGACCTGCGGGGTGTCACACCGGCCGCGCTGGCGGGCCTCGGCACCGCGCAGATCGAGCGCCTGACCGTGACGCACGGCATGCAGACGCTCGCACTGGCCGAGCTCTTCGCGGTGGCCCGCGAAGACACGCCCAAGCACACGCCCGAGCGCACCCCCGAGGCCGGCGACGAGCTGGTGTTCGCTGGCGATCTGTCGCGCTTCGACCGCATCGGCTGGCAGCTCGCGGGCGGGCGCATCGCCGTCGAAGGCCCGGTCGGTGACTACGCGGGCGCGTGCATGAGCGGCGGCGAGCTGCTCGTGCATGGCGGCGCCGGGCTGCTCGCCGCGTGCGAGATGGCGGGCGGCACGCTGACCATCGACGGCGATGTCGGCGACCACGCCGCGAGTGGCCTGCCTGGCAGCATCGAAGGCATGCGCGGCGGCACGCTGATCGTGCGCGGCCGCGCCGGCGATCGCTTCGCCGACCGCATGCGGCGCGGCACCGCCATCGTGTTCGGCGATGCCGGCGACTTTCTGGCCTCGCGGCTGGTCGCCGGCACGATCGCGATCGGCGGCCACGCAGGTGCACACATCGCGTACGGCATGCGGCGCGGCAGCCTCGTGTTCGCTGGCGCGGCGCCCAGCGTTCCGCCCACTTTCGTGCCCGCGCTCGCCAACGTGGCGGTCGCATGGCAGCTGCTGGCGCGTGATCTGGCCCGCCATGGCGGGCCCTTTGCCGGCCTGCCGGCGCGGCGCATCGGCCGCCACCTCGGCGATCTCTCGGCCGACGGCAAGGGCGAGCTGATCGCCGTCTTGTAGGCTTGCGCCCGCGATGCTTCGGCGTCGACTCCTTCCCTTGATGAAAGCCCCATGATGAGCAACGACTACATCTTCCACGCTGGCGAGGCCACCGTGTTCGCCCGCGACGGCCAGTTCACCGACGCGATGCCCGAGATCCTGATCGGCCGCACCAGCGGCCCGGTCGGCCAAGCCTTCGCCAACATGATGGCGCAGAGCAAGGGCCACACCGCGATGTTCGCGATCCGTGCCTGCAACCAGCTCGTGCGCCCGGCCACCATCGTCGTGCCCAAGGTGACGCTGAAGGACATGGCGAACATCGACCTGTTCGGCGGCGTGGTGCAGAGCGCCACGGCCGACGCTGTGGTCGATTGCCTGATCGAGGGCATCATCCCGAAGTCGATCGCCAACGAGCTGTGCATCATCAGCCTGGTCTGGATCGATCCGCGCTGCGCGAAGGACCCGAACCTCGACAAGAAGGACATGTACCGCACGAACCACGAGGCGACCAAGCTCGCGATCCGCCGTGCGCTCAACAACGAGCCGTCGATCGACGAACTGATCGCGAACCGCCACAAGATCAAGCACGACATGGACGACTGGTCCTGAGGGCGGAGCCGCGGCGATGAACAGTTTCGCGCTGCTGGACGACCGCGCCGCGACGCGTGCGCAGCCCAGCAGCCGCCTGTACGAAGGCTTCGTGCGCGAGCACCGCTGCATCGACCCCGCGCGCCTCGACGCGACCTGGGCGATGGTCGAAGCCGATCAGCGCGCCGGCCTGCACGCGGTGCTGCTGGCCGACTACGAATGGGGCACGAAGCTGCTGAAGGCCGGCGTCAGGCGGGGCGACGAATCGGCGCTGCGGGTGCTGATGTTCCGCACGCTGACGCGGCTGTCGCGCGACGAGGTGGACGCGTGGCTGGCCGAGCACGACGCGTCGGGCGAAGACGATCCGCCTGGCGTGATGAACCTTCAACCGAGCGTCGAGCGCGATGAGTTCATGCGCTCGATCGCGGCCATCCACGAAGCGATCCGCGCCGGCGAGACCTACCAGGTCAACTACACCTACCGCATCGACGGTGCGGCCTACGGCTCGCCGCTCGCGCTCTACCGCCGCCTGCGGGCGCGCCAGCCGGTCGAGTACGGTGCCCTCATCGCGCTGCCGGCCGGCGACGCCGTCAGTCACGTGTTGTCGTGCTCGCCAGAGCTGTTCGTGCGTCACGACGCCGGCTTGCTGACCGCGCGGCCGATGAAGGGCACCGCCGCGCGCGTGGCCGCGCCCGAGAGCGACAGCGAATCGGCCCGCCTGCTGGGCCTGGACATCAAGAACCGGGCCGAGAACCTGATGATCGTCGACCTGCTGCGCAACGACCTGGGTCGGCTCGCACAGACCGGCACGGTGCGCGTGCCGGCGCTGTTCGCGATCGAGCCGTACTCGACCGTGTTCCAGATGACCTCGACCGTGCAGGCGCAGATCCGCCCCGAGGTCGGCATGCCCGACCTGCTGCGCGCGGTATTCCCTTGCGGCTCGATCACCGGCGCGCCGAAGCACCACACGATGGAACTGATCCGAGGTCTCGAGAGCACGCCGCGCGGGCTGTACTGCGGGGCGATCGGCTGGGTCGACGCGCCGAGTGGCGAGGCGAGCGTCGGTGACTTCTGCTTCTCGGTGGCGATCCGCACCCTGACGCTGGGGGCCGAGGCGCGCGGGCTGCGGCCGCTGCGCATCGGCGTGGGTGCCGGCATCGTCGCCGACAGCCGGGCCGAGGACGAGTTCGAGGAGTGCCTGCTGAAGGCGCGCTTCCTGACCGGCCTGGACCCCGGCTTCGAACTGTTCGAGACCATGCTCTGGCTGCCGGGGCAGGGCGTGCGGCACCTGGAACGCCACCTCGCGCGCCTGGCGCACAGCTCGAAGGTGCTCGGCTTCGGGTTCGACCGGGCGGCGCTGCTCGCGGCGCTGGAAGCATTCGCGCGCGGCGCCACGGTGCCCACACGCCTGCGGCTCGCGCTGGCGCACGACGGTCGGTCGACCCTGGCACATGCGCCGCTCGTGCCGCTGGCCGACGGGCCCGTCCGGCTGCTGGTCGCGGACGAGGCGCTGACCGGCAATCATCCGCTCGCCGGCCACAAGACCACGCTGCGGCGCCGATACGACGCCGGCGTGCGGGCCGCCGAGGATGCCGGCGCGTTCGACACCTTGTTCTTCAACGCAGCCGACCGGCTCGTCGAAGGCGGCCGCAGCAACGTCTTCGTGCGGCTGGCCGGCCGCTGGTGGACGCCACCGCTGTCCGACGGCGCCTTGCCCGGCGTGATGCGGGCGGTGCTGCTGGCCGACCCGGCGTGGGGCGCCGCAGAGCGCATCCTGGGCCGGGCCGATCTCGCCGCTGCCGAGGCCCTGATGGTCTGCAACGCGCTGCGCGGCCCGCTCGCGGCCGAGCTCGCCGCGCTGCCGCAGGCCTCATGAAGCTGGCGCTGTTCGACCTCGACCACACGCTGATCCCGTTCGACAGCGGCATGGCCTGGACGCGCTTTCTGATCGAGCGCGGCGTGCTGCCCGCGCAGGCCGAGGAGACCTACCTGGGCTACTGCCGCCAATACGTGGCCGGCACGCTCGACATCCATGCGATGCATCGCGCCAGCGTCGCGCCACTAGCGCAAGTGCCCCGCTCGCTGCTCGCGCAATGGACGGGCGAGTTCGAGCTGGCGATGCGCGCGCGCGTGCCCGCCGACACCCTCGAGCTGGTGCGGCGCCACCTCGATGCCGGCGATGTCTGCGCCGTCGTGACCGCGACCACGCGCTTCATCGCCGAACCCTGCGCGCGCGCGTTCGGCCTGGTTCATGTGGTGGCCACCGAGGCCGCGACAGTGGGCGACGCGCCCGACGGCGCATTGACCGGCGAGATCGCGGGCCTGCCGTGCTTTCGCGAGCACAAGATCACACGGGTGCAGCAGTGGCTGGCGCAGCGGCGGCCCGGCGGCGGCGCGGACCTGGATGCGTTCGATCAGAGCTGGTTCTACTCCGATTCGGCCAGCGATCTGCCCCTGCTGCAAGCCGTCTCGCACCCGGTCGCGGTGCGCCCCGACGAGCGGCTGCGCGAGCACGCGCTGCAGGCAGGTTGGCCGGTGTTCGACCCCGTGTGACGCTGCCCCTTTTTGGCGATCTGCGGCCGGTCTTCGTGTCGCAGTGACCATTTTTCTGCTCAGGAACGCACCCGGCCTTGCCGATATCCGCCCAGGTCCCCTGCAAATCACCGGTAGTACACGGCGGAGGGGGACGATTTGAACGGAGACATGTGATGAACTGGATACGCAGAGTGAGCCTGGTGCGCCGGGTGATGATCGGCTTCGGCTGCATGACGCTGATGCTGGCGTTCACCGGCGGCGGCGCCGTGTGGGCGCTGCAGGGCGCCATCGCGGCGAGCACGGCGACCTGGATGCTGGCGACGATGACCGGCGCTGGATGCCTGATGGCGGCGGTCGGCGGTTGGATGATCATCGGCAGCATCAGGGATTCCGTCGAATCGACCGTGCAATGCGTGATCCGCATCGCCGGTGGTGATCTCGAGACCAAGATCGAGTCGCCCGGCAAGGACGAGGTCTCCTGGCTGCGCAGCGAACTGAACGGGATGCGCAAGAAGCTGCGCACGATGGTGCTCGAGGTTCGCAAGACCGTAGATGGCGTGAACGTCGCCTCCGCAGAGATCGCGAACGGCAACCTCGACCTGTCGACGCGCACCGAGAACCAGGCCAGCGCGCTGCAGCAGACCGCGAGCTCCATTAATGAGCTTGCCAACACGGTGCAGAGCAACGCCCGCAGCACGAGCGAGGCGCGCAGCGTGGTCGCCGTGTCGAGCGAAGTGGCGGGGCGCGGCGAGAAGACCATGCGCGACGTGATCGTGCGCATGGGCGAGATCAACGGCAGCGCGACGAAGATCTCCGAGATCATCGGCGTCATCGACGGCATCGCGTTCCAGACCAATATCCTGGCGCTGAACGCGGCCGTCGAGGCGGCCCGGGCCGGTGAACACGGGCGCGGGTTCGCGGTGGTGGCCTCCGAAGTGCGGGCCCTGGCGCAGCGCAGTTCGACCGCCGCGCGCGAGATCAAGACGCTGATCGAGGACTCGACGCAGAAGGTCGAAGCCGGCTCGAGGCTCGTCGACGATGCCGGCCGCACGATGCAGGAGATTCTCGACAGCGTGAAGCGCGTGTCGAGCCTGATCGCCGACATCGCCGACGCGGGCGAGTCGCAGAGCAGCGGCATCGAGCAGGTCCATCGGGCGATCTCGCAGATCGACACGATGACGCAGCAGAACGCTGCGCTGGTCGAGGAGGTGGCCGCCGCGGCCCAGTCGCTGCAGGGTCAATCGGGGCGTCTGACCGAATCGATGGGCTCGTTCCGCGTCGTCGACTGATCGGCCGCCGACCAGCGCGCCTCGGCGGCGCGCAGCAGCGCGAGCCGCTTGCGCGTGCCGGGGTGCGTGGCCGTGTCGTGGTTCACGCCCAGACGCATGAAGGCCCCGAGCGCGTCCTCCCACGGGCGGCCGAGCAGGTGCAGCGCGCTCAGCGCGAAGGCATCGGCCTCCAACTCCTGCTGGTGCGCCAGGCCAGACGCATCGTGGCCCAGCAGTGCGGCGACCGGCTCGGTCTGCTGCGGCGTCACGGCGCCCGGCACCCACTTCTGATACAGCCGTTCGGTCTGGTCCCAGTGCCGCAACTCGACGTGCCCGAGTTCGTGCGCGAGGATGAACAGGCGCTCGCCTTCGCCCAGGTCGGCCAGCGATTCATTGGCCAGGACGACGCGGCCTTGCAGCGTCTCGGCCACGGCGTCGTCCTGGGTCACGCGCAATTGGACCGGATGCCCCAGCTTGAGCACCCCGACCAGGGTCTCGAAGCTGGCCCGCACCGTCCGGGCGCGCGTGCTGCCCGGGTCGGCGGCACTCGCGCTTTCGAGGCGGGTCTGCTGCGAGCGCGCCAATACGCCCAGAATGCCCTCCTGGGCCTGGGCGGCAGGGCCTGCCAGCAGCAGGCTGAGTGTGGCGATCCACCGGCGCATGTCGGACGCTCCCGCGGCGCGGAGCATCCGGCCGTGACCGGGCAGTGCAACTAGCGTGCCAGTTAGCGGGTTTACCCGTAGCTGGCGTTACACCGCAATCAGGCCCCAGCGCAGGGCCACGAGCGTCAGTTCCGACTGGTTGGTCGCGCCCAGCTTTTGCTTGACGTGGAACAGATGCGTGCCGACGGTGCTGGGCGCGAGCTTCAGGTTGTCGGCGATCTGCGCCACGCTCAAGCCCCGCGCCAGCTGCACGAACACCGAAAACTCGCGCTCGCTGAGCGCCTCGGCCGGGCTGGTCTCGCCCCGCACCTCGGCGACGGCCAGCGCCTGCGCCGTCTGGGCATCGATGTAGGGCCGGTTGGCGGCGACCGCGGTCACGGCCGCGAGCAGCGCCTCGGGGGCGCTGCGTTTGGCCAGGTAACCCAAAGCGCCGGCGCGCAACACGCGCCGCGGGTGGGCGGTGTCCTCGTGCGCGGAGAGCGCCAGCACGCGCGCCTTCGGGTCCTGCGCGAGCAGGCGGCGCACCGCCTCCAGGCCGCCCATGCCGGGCATCGAGAGGTCCATCACGACCACGTCGGGGCGCACGCGGGGGTAGTCGGCGCAGGCCTGCTCGCCGGTGTCGGCCTCGGCCACGACCTCGATCTGGGCGTCGGCGAGCAACATCCGAAAGCCCATGCGCACGAGTGCGTGGTCGTCCACCAGCATGACGCGGATCATGCGGCGGCCTCGACCGGAACTGCGGTCAGCGGCAGCCGCACCTGCAAGGCCACCCCGCGCGGTTCGCGGCGGGCGATGTGGAAGGCGCCGCCCAGCCCTTCGGCGCGCTCGGCCAGCCAGCGCAGGCCATGGTGCCCGCCGCGCTCCGGCATGTCGGCGGGCAGGCCGTCGCCGTCGTCGCTGACGCTGAGCACCACGGCGCCGGCGTCGCACGCCAGCGTGATCTGGATGCGGCTCGCGTGGCCATGCCGCAGCGCGTTGGTCATGCCTTCCTGTGCACCGCGGTACAGCGCGAGCGCGGCGTCGCCATCGAGACGCGCATCGCCCAGCTCGACCGAGAGATCGATGACCACGCCCGGCTGGCTCTGCCGCGTGCGCTCGACCAGGTCGGCCAGCGCCTCGGCGAGACCGAAGCTGTCGAGGATCAGTGGTGCCAGGCGCGGGATGATGCCGTGCATCGCCTCGTACAGGCGCGAGGACTCGTCGGCGATCAGGCGCGCGGCCTGTTCGGCCTGAGCATCGAGCCCGCGCACGCGCTGTGCGATCGAGAGGGCCATGCTGTGCATCGCCGTCACCGATTGGCCGAGTTCATCGTGCAGTTCGTGCGCGATCAGGCGGCGCTCCTGTTCGAGCTGGCGTTCGATCCAGCGCGTCAGCTCGCGGTTGTCGGAGAGCCGGCTTTCGGCGAGCGCGGCGCGCCGCTCGGTCTCCATGTTCTGGCGCAGCACGCCGACCATGCGGTTGAAGGCGGCGCCGATGGCCGCCGCCTCGGTGCCGGGCAACGGCGGGAGCACCGCATCGAAGTGGCCGGCCTCCAGCGTCCCGAGCGCCTGCACGATCTCGCCGAAGGGCCGCACGGTGCGGCCCACGAGCCAGAACACCAGCAGATTGACCACGAGCAGCAGGGCGCCCGCGCCGGACGCGAGGACGAGCACATAGTCCCATGCGTCGACCGTTGCGCGCGAGGCGTTCGAACGCATCACCAGCTTGCCGTCCGGGAACTCGATCGACTGCACCGAGGGCTCGGGCGCGATCAGGCCGTCGAACCATGCCGGCGCGTCGCGGCCCGCCTTGTAGGGCGAGGGCGGCGAGCGATAGAGCTCCTGGCCGCTCGCGTCGAGCAGCGTGATGTCGTTCGAGCGCAGCCGGCCGATGCCCTGCAGGTAGCCCAGCATGGCCGGCGTGCCCTGCGCGGCGTAGAGCCAGACGTTGCGCTGCAGCAGCTGGGTGGCGACGCGATTGGCCGCCATCACCTCCTCGTGCACCGATTCGCGCATGCTGCGCAACTGCAGCGCCAGCACCGCGGCGACGAACAGGACCGTCAACGCGCCGACGATCAGGTTGATCTTCAGTCGCAGCGTCATGGCGGGGCGGTGCGCGCGGGGGCGCGCCAGGCAAGCGTGGGCACGCGCCGATGGTAGCCACCTGACCGCGTCGCGCGCATCGGCAATGACGACGCCAGGGACGACCCGCGGTCTCATTCATGAAAATCATGAGGCTTTAATCATGGCGCACGCACTGGCCCGGCGCGGTTGCGCGGGCGACCATGCGTTGCGGGATGCGGGTTGCATCCCTGCGCAGGTCGACCGGCCTGCGTGTCGTTCATCTAGGAGACTCTCATGCAATGGACCACCCCGACGGCCTGTGATCTGCGCTTCGGCTTCGAGATCACGATGTACGTCAGCGCTCGCTGATCACACCGGCGCCAACGCTCGCTCCGGCGCAGCGTTGGCGCGTTCCTCGCTCAATCGAATCCTCCACCCCGCTGCCCTCCATGCGCATCCACGTGCTCGGCTCGTCCGCAGGCGGCGGCTTTCCGCAATGGAACTGCAACTGCCGCAACTGTGCCGGCGTGCGCAGCGGCACCGTGCGCTGCAAGCCGCGCACCCAGTCGTCGATATTCGTGCAGCCCGACGATTCGCCCGACGGTGTGCTGTTCAATGCGTCCCCTGACATCCTCGAACAGATTCGCTCGCGCCCCGCGCTGCAGCCGGCGCGCGCGCTGCGCGACACGGCGATTGCCGGCGTCGTGCTGATGGACGGCCAGATCGACCACGCGACCGGGCTGTTCATGCTGCGCGAGCGCGGCTCGCCGCTGCCGCTGTGGTGTACCGACCCGGTGGCCGAAGACCTGAGCCAGGGCAACCCGATCCTGCGCGTGCTCGGCCACTACTGCGGTGTCGAGCGTCACCGCATCACGCTCGACGGCACGCCGTTCCGCATCCCCGGCGTGGCGTCGCTGAGCTTCCGGGCGCTGCCGCTGTCGAGCAAGCCGGCGCCGTATTCGCCGCACCGCGAACAGCCGGTGGAAGGCGACAACATCGGCATGCTGATCACCGACACCGTCAGCGGCGCGAGCGCGTTCTATGCGCCCGGTCTGGGCGCGATCACGCCGCCGGTCTTCGATGCGATGGCCGGTGCCGATGCGGTGCTGGTCGACGGCACCTTCTGGACCGACGACGAGATGCCGCGGCTGGGCTTGAGCCGCAAGACCGCGCGCGACATCGGCCACCTGCCGCAATCGGGCCCCGGCGGCATGATCGAGTGGCTCGCGAAGCTGCCGCCGCGCACGCGGCGCTGCCTGATCCACATCAACAACACCAACCCCATCCTCGACGAAGACTCCGATGAACGCGCCGTGCTGACACGCGCGCGCATCGAGGTCTGCGAGGACGGGATGCTGATCGAACCCTAGGAACCCGCGCGATGAAGCCTGAACTCCTGCAAGCGCGGCGCGAGTCCGCACCCGGCGACGCGCCCGCGTGGAGCTTCGACGAGTTCGAGGCGAAGCTGCGCGAGCGCGGCCGCGCGTACCACATCCACCACCCGTACAACGTGATGCTCAACGGTGGTCGCGCGACGCCCGAGCAGGTGCGCGGCTGGGTCGCGAACCGCTACTACTACCAGATCGCTATTCCGGTCAAGGATGCCGCGGTGCTCTCCAACTGCCCCGACCCGGCCGTGCGGCGCGGCTGGGTGCAACGCATCCTCGACCACGACGGCTTCGAGCTCAACGGCGTGCGCGATGCCGGTGGCATCGAGGCCTGGCTGCGTCTGGCCGATGCGGTGGGGCTGAGCCGCGAGGAGGTCACGGATCTGCGGCACGTCACCCCCGGCGTGCACTTCGCGGTCGATGCCTACGTCAACTTCGCGCGCCGCGCGCCGTGGCAGGAGGCTGTGTGCTCGTCGCTCACCGAGTTGTTTGCGCCCGAGATCCACAAGCAGCGGCTGGCGACCTGGCCCGAGCACTATGCGTGGATCGACGCCGAAGGCCTGAGCTACTTTCGCAACCGCGTCAGCCAGGCGCGGCGCGACGTCGAGCAGGGCCTCGCGGTCACGCTCGCGCACTTCACGACCCGCGCGCAGCAGGAGCGCGCCCTCGAGGTGCTGCAGTTCAAGCTCGACATCCTGTGGGCGATGAACGACGCGATCGCGCTCAAGTACGGCGTGTCGGCATGAGCGAGGTGGCCATCTCGGCCAGGCCGCGCGTCGGCCCCGGCTTTCGCCTGCAATGGGAGCCCGCACAGGACTGCCACGTGCTGCTCTACCCCGAGGGCATGGTCAAGCTCAACGGCAGCGCGGGTCAGATCATGATGCGCTGCGACGGCGAGCGCAGCGTCGAGGCGATCGTCGGCGAACTGGAGCAGGCCTTCAACGCCAGCGGCCTCGCGCCCGAGGTGCTGTCGTTCGTCGAGATCGCCGGCAAGCAGCGCTGGCTGGTGTGGGAGTGACGCGATGAGCGCCGCCCCGCCCGAGCCCACCGCCGCGCGACCGGGGCCGCCGCTGTGGCTGCTCGCCGAGCTGACCTACCGCTGCCCGCTGCACTGCGTGTTCTGCTACAACCCGGTCGACTTCGCGAACCAGACCGACGAGCTCTCGACCGACGACTGGCTGCGCGTGCTGCGCGAGGGCCGCGAGCTCGGCGCCGTGCAGTGCGGCCTGTCGGGTGGCGAGCCGCTGCTGCGCGACGACCTCGAGGTGATCGTCGCCGAGGCGCGGCGCCTGGGCTACTACACCAACCTGCTGACCTCCGGCGTGGGCCTGACGGTCGAGCGCGCCCGCGCGTTGAAGGCCGCGGGGCTCGACCACGTGCAGCTGTCGTTCCAGGATTCGACGCGCGAGATGAACGACTTTCTCTCGCACACCAAGACCTTCGAGCTGAAGAACCGGGTCGCGCAGATCATCAAGGACCAGGGCTGGCCGATGGTGATGAACGTCGTGCTGCACCGGCTCAACATCGACCACATCGACCGCATCATCGGCATGGCCGCCGAGTTCGGCGCCGAGTACCTGGAGCTGGCGAACACACAGTACTACTCGTGGGCGTTCCACAACCGCGATGCGCTGCTGCCCACGCACGCGCAGTTGCAGCACGCCGAAAGCGTGGCCGATCGCTGGCGCGACAAGCTGGCCGATCGGATGCGCATCTTCTTCGTCGCGCCCGACTACCACGAGGGCAAGGCCAAGAAGTGCGTGAACGGCTGGGGCAGCATGTTCCTGACCGTCACGCCCGACGGCACGGCGCTGCCATGCCACACCGCGAAGATGCTGCCGGGCCTGAGCTTCCCGAACGTGCGCGAGCACTCGGTGCGCGAGATCTGGTTCGACTCCGAGGGCTTCAACCGCTACCGCGGCACCGGCTGGATGAAGGAGCCGTGTTCGAGCTGCGAGCACCGCGAGGAAGACCTTGGCGGCTGCCGCTGCCAGGCCTATCTGATCGCCAACGACCCCACGGCGGCCGATCCGGTGTGCGTGAAGAGCCCGCACCACGGCCTGGTGCAGGAGGCCGTGCAACGGGCCGAGGCCGGCGTCGCCGCGGTCGTCGAGCACCCGCTGGTGTTCCGGGACGCGAAGAACTCGCGGCGCCTGAGCGCGTTGCCGACGTAGCTACTGCACGAGTTGCAGGATCTCGAGCTGCTCGTCGACGGTCTCGAAGGTGCCGGTGCCGGCCGGCATCTGCATCAGCGGCTTGAGCTGCGGGTCGAACAGCCACACGCTAGGGTAGACCAGCATGCGGGTTCGCTCGTCGCCGATCGAACGCTGGAACTCGGTGTAGGGCAGCGACTTGCTGCCGACGCGGATGAACAGCTTGTTCGCCGTCATCGCCAGCGCGCTGCGCAGGTCGACGACCAGCCAGGGCTTGAAGTGCGGCACCAGCTCGCCCGCGTTCTTGCCCAGGAAGTTCTCGTAGCGCCGGCAGTACGGGCAATCGCTTGCGCCGAGGTAGACGTACAGGCGCTTGTTCTCGCGCTGCGCGCGCGCCAGTGCCGGGCCGAGGTCGAACTCGGCGCGCTCCGGGCCGCCGATCGGCTCGACGACGATCGGCGAGTAGGCGGGCGGGATGCCGAGCGCCTGCGCGGCGGTGCCGAGCAGCGTGAATAGCGCGGTACAGAAGGCGCGTGCCAGGAGTCGGCGCAGACGAGGCCGCAACATCATCCGACCCTCAGAGAGCCGGTGTAGTGGCGCTCTTTCGAGTCGGCCACCTCGGCGCGCAATTCGCCCGGGCCGTGCGGCACGAAGTTGAAGCGCCAGGTCGGGTTCTCGCTGATCGAGAAGTCGAGGTCGGCGTCGAAGATCTTGCGGCCCGCATAGCTCACCGCGATCGTGCGGACGAAGTACGAGGGGATGTACATCACCGTCACGTTGTTCAGCTCGAAGCCGGTGTCGTTCGGGTGGATCACGGTGAGGTCGGCGGTCGTCGGTGCGCCCATGGCCGGGGGGACGGGCAGCTTGAAGATCGTCCTGCCGATCAGCTCCGGCGAATCGCGGTTGGGCGGCGCGGAGCAGCCGCCCGAGGTCTTCACGTAGCGCGAGTCCATGTGCAGCTCGCCGTTGGAGAGTTCGCTGACAACGCGCACGTGGCTGTACTCGTCGACGCGCAGGCGCGTCTCGAAATCGGCCTGGCCGACCTCCTGGGTCAGCTCGAGCGTGGCGGCGAGCGGCGACGGGTTCTTGTCGACCAGCACGTGCATACGCTTCACGTAGAGCTCAGGCGTCTGCGCCAGCAAGGACACGATCTTCACCGGCACCGACGCGCCATAGGCGGCGCGCAGCGGTGCGATCAGCTGGACGCGGCCCGCGCCGGCCACCACCGGCCGCGTGCCGAAGAGGCGGCCGCGCAGCAGCTCCCATTCGGGCGAGAGATCGGCGTGGCCGGTGTTGTTCGGCAGGCCGCCGATCGCGGCGCGCACGGGCGGCATCATCGCGAGCGGCCATGCGCCCAGGCCGAGCATGAAGGCGCGGCGCCGGCGATGCACGAGGGGTTTGATCGGCGAAACCATGGTCTTGGGACTCCTACTTCAAGAGCTGCTCGCGCTCGTAGCGCAAATAGACGAGGGCCGCGTTGCGCCTGTGCACCGTATCGTACTGATCCCAGGCCTCGAAGTCTGGCAACGCAGTGGCATCAGGCACTTCGCTCAACGGTGCGCCGGCGGTCTGCAGCGTGCGCACCCGCGTCGTGAGCTGGTCGAGGTAGCGCTCGACCTGCGTGATCACGCGCTTCGTGCCGGCCGGCCCGTGGCCCGGCACGATCACGTCCAGCGGCAGGGCCTGCAGCGTGCGCAGCGCTTCGCGCCAGGCCGGCAGGTTGCTGTCGAACACGTCCGGAATGCGCTGCGCGTCGAGCAGGCCGCCCGCGAACAGCGTGCCGGTGCGCGGATCGAACACCGCGATGTCGCCGGGCCCGCTGGAGTGGCCGAAGTGCAGCACCTGGATCGAACGCCCGATCAGCGCGGCGGCATCGACGCCCAGCGGGTCGGTAAAGCGGATGTCGGGTTCGAACATCGTCGTGCCGCGCATCGCGTCGTCACCCAGCGTCGTGCGCAGGGTCTTCAGGCAGGTCTCGCAACGCGAGGCCATCAGCTCCGCCGCGGCGCGGTGCATCGCAATCGGGATGCCCTGCTCGCGGAAGGCCGCGGCGCCGAACAGGAACTCCTGACGGGTGTGCGTGATGAGGACCATGCGCACCGGCTTGTCGGTCACGCCGCGGATGGCCTCGAGCAGCGCGCGGCCGTGCAGGTACGAGGTGCCGGTGTCGATCGCCAGCACGCCCGCGCGCCCGACGATGAAGCCGGCATTGCCGACACGGCCGAGGTTCGCGGCATCCGGCTCGCCGCCGGTGCCAGCGAGCATGTAGACGCCGGCGGCGAGCTCGATCGGGGCAGGTGGCGCGGCGCTCGGCGCGGCCTGCACCGCCATCGCGGCACAGGCCAGCAGGGCCGCGGCCAGCCATCGGCTCGCGGTGCGTGGGAGGGTTCGCATGGCGGGCCGGCTACTTGCCCTCGACGAGCTTCTTCAGGTTCGCCAGCCCGCTCTGGTACACACCGGTGACGGCCTTCACGGCGGCCTCGTCGTTCTTGTCCGGCGGCGGGTCGTTGTTGGGATACGCGCGGTAGAACGCACCGCGCCACTCGACGGTCGAGGTGTTGCCTTCACCGCTGACGCTGATCGACGAGGTGTAGTTGGTGACCGGCAGCGCGCCGCCGTCCTTGGCGCGGTAGCTGTAGCGCATCTTCGCGTCGTCGTGGCGCTCCAGCGCTTCGGTGAGTGAACCGCCGCCTTTCAGCGTGATCTGGCGCACCGAGCCTTCGTCGTTGCCGTGGTCGGCGGGGCTGGCCTCGACGGCCGGGTGCCAGGTCCTCAGCGCGTCGAAGTCCTTGATCTTCGCCCACACCGCCGAGGCGGGCGCGGCGATCGTGATCGTCTCGACGACCTTCTGTCGCGTCGGGCCATGGGCCTCGGCCGAGGGCGTCGCCGCGGTGGCGAGCGCGGCCAGCGCGAGCATCGGTTGCAGCCATCGGGCGGCGAATCGCTTGAGCATGGGGTGGGTCTCCAGGTCGTTGTCGAAAATCGGGGTGGATCAGGGCGCGGCCGGCGCGCCGATGAAGGCGCCGAAGCCGCGGCTGTTCTTGCCGGTCGCGATGCGGCCGAGCTCGCGGCCGCTCGCGGCGTCGAGCACGCTCACGTCGTCGTCCATCCAGTTGACGACGTAGACGCGGTCGGCGTACGCGGCCACCCCTTCCGGATAGCCGAAGCCGCCCTGCGTGCGCAGCACTTCGAGCCGATCCGCATCGATGACGCTGACGCTGTCGTCGTGCTGGTTCGTCACGTACAGCAGCGCGGCATCGAGCGCCAGCGCCGCACCGTACGGCGCCTTGCCGACCTTGACGGTGGCGATCACGGCGAGCCGGCGCGTGTCGATCACCGAGACATCGTCGCTGAGCACGTTGAGCGCGTAGAGGCGCTCGCGCCGCGCGTCGAAGAGCAGCGCAAACGGATGCGTACCGACCTTGACCCGGCCACGCACGCGCCCGGTCGCGATGTCGATGACGGCGATGCTGTCGTCGTCGCGCTCGGCGACATAGACGGTCGCGCCGGTCGCATCGACCGCGACGCCGGCCGGCGCGCGGCCCACGGCGATCGGCGGCAGCGCCGCCGCCGAGGCGGTGTCGAACATGAGCAGGCGGTTCGCATACCAGTCGGCGACGAACAGCCGCGAGCCGTCCGGGCTGGCATCGATGCCGACCGGCCCGCTGCCAGCGGGCAGCGTGCCCACCACCTGCTGCGTGCGCATGTCGATGACCGAGATCGTCTTGCTGTCGGGGTTCGAGACGTAGACCCTGGCGCCGCGGCTCGCGGCGACCACGCCGGCCGGTGCGCGGCCGACCGGCACGGTGGCGATCACGCGCTGCGAAGCCAGATCGATCACCGAGACATCGTGGCTGCCCTGGTTCGTGATGTAGGCGAATGGCGCCGCGATGCCCGGCGTGCCGACTCCGGTGAGGAACAGCAGCAGGGCGGCGATCGCGGCAGCGTGGCGCATCCCGTCAGGCGGCGGACGGCATGACGTCGAGGCTGCTCTTCCACGTTGCCTGATGGGTGTCGACGACCTCGGCCGTGAGCTTGCCCGGGGCGTTCGGCACGAAGTAGAAGCGCAGGTTCGGGTTCTCGCTGATCGAGAAGTCGAGGTCGGCCGACAGCACCGACCGGCCCGCGTAGAAGACGTTGACCGTCCGCACGAACCGCCGCGGTGTGTACTGGCGCGTCAGCTGGTCCATCACCATGCCCGAGTCGTTCGGGTGGCTGATCATCAGCTGCACCAGCGTCGGCTGGTTCAGCACGATGTCGCCATCGACGCGCATCTTGATCCTGCCGAGCGCCGCGAGCGCGGCCTGCGGGTCCTTGCCCGGCGGCGCGGAGCAGCCGCCGGAGGCCTTGACGAAGCGCGTGCGCATCATCAGCCGGCCGTCGTTGGTCTCGGCAATCGCCCGCACGAAGGTGTATTCGTCCACGCGCACGCGGGTCTCGATGTCGGCCCGGCCGCTCTGCGGCGTGAACGAGAAGATCGCCGAGATCGGCGAGGGGTTGTTGTCGATGATCAGGGTGAGTTTCGCGACGTGGCTCGCCGCGGTCTGCGGCAGCTTGGCGCGCATCGCGATCGGCACGACGGCGGCGTCTTCAGCGCGCACCGGGGCATCGAGCACGAGCACGTCGTCGCCGACGTTCGCGATCGGCCGGTTCTCGAACAGGCTGGCGCGCACCTTCTGCCAGATCTCGCTGGCCTCGGGGTTTTCTCCGGATTTGATCGCGGCGTGCGCACTGCGCGTGTCCCACACGCTCGCGGCGATCAGCGTCGCGCCGGTGGCCATCAGCCTGCGTCTGTCAATGTCGTGGTTCATCGCGGCACCTCTTCAGTCTTCCCACTCCAGCTCGGCGAACGCTGCAGTGACGTTACGGCGGTGAAACCGATCGGCGAGCTGCCAATGCGTGGCTGCCTCGATGCCCACGCTGTCGACCGCCTGCGGCAGCGTCTTCCCGGCCTTGAGGGCGGCGCGTGTCTCGCGCCGCAGGGTTTCAAGATACTCCTGTTGTGGCTTGAGTGCTGCGGGCCAGTCGTCGCTAATCGGGCCATGGCCGGGGACGACGCGGGCCGCGTCGATCGCCGCGAGGTCTTGCATCACGGCTAGCCAGCCGCGCAGGCTGCCGTCGACGACCGGAATGTGCTGCGCGAACAGCAGGTCGGAGGCGAACAGCGTGCGCGTGCGGCGGTCGTAAACGGTCAGGTCGTTGTCGGTGTGCGCGGTCGGCCAGGCGCGCAGCACGAGCACGCGGTCGCCGAGGTCGAGCTCGCGGGTGCCGTCGACCGTCAGCGTCGGGTAGACCATCGCGTCGTGCGTGGCGTGGACACCGAAGTCGCGTGCCAGCGCGTTCAGGAAGTAGGGCTCGCGCGCGGACAGCGCGGCGCTGAACTTCGCGCCCGCGACGAAGCGCGTGTCGGGGCCGGCGAACGCGGCGTTGCCGAGCACGTGGTCGGGGTGCGCGTGCGTGTTGATCACGAAGCAGATCGGCACGCGCGTCGTGCGCTCGATCGCCGCGCGCCAGCGCTGACCGAGTTGCGGTGTGCCACCGCTGTCGATCACCGCGACGCAGCGGCTGCCGACGACGAAGCCGAGGTTGGCGATGTCGCCGCCGTTGCCCGGCAGCCAGTCTTCGATGCGGCCCGCATGAACGTAGACGCCGGGCGCGACCTCGGCCAGCGCGAGCGGCGCTGCATCGGCCACGCCCTGCGCGGCCGCTGCCCCGTGCAGGAAGGCGCCGAGCAGCAAAGCGCCGACGGGTCGGTGCAGCGAGAGCAGCATGGTCGGGAACGCGGCGACGGTGGCGGTGGAGGGCCTACTTGGCGTCGTTGATGAAGCAGCCCTTCTTCACCTTGGCTTGCAGCTCGCGGTACTTCTTCAGCTCGGGCTGCAGCGTGGGTGTGTCGCGGATCGAGTTGCCGCGCTCGCCACCGATCGACATGCCATTGCTGATCGTCTGCATCGTCGTGTACTCGTCGTACTTCACCTCGGCCGCCAAGGCATCGACGGCGCAGGAGCACTTGTGGACCATCTCGAAATACGGGCCAGGGTTGGCGCGGATGCAGTCCTCGACGTAGAGCACGCGGTCGGCGGTCGGGAAGTCGTTGGCGCGGGCGGCTCCGCTGGCGATCAGCAGCGCCGCGAGCACGGCGGCACCAAGTGGGGCGGGGCGGGCGGTGGAGTGGTTCATGGTGGGGTCCGTGTGCGGTGAAGGGGGCGCGGTCTCTGGGGCGGCGGGGTCAGGAGCCGGGTTTGGCCGAGGCCTCGGCGCCGTCGATCAGCAGCTCCTCGGCGAGCAGCGGTGGCGCATCGTTGCCCTTGGTGCCATCGGCGACGCGCGTGCGGATGGCGTACACGCCGCCGGGTACCGCCTCCGACAGCGTGAACACATACTGCTTGACGGCGAGCTGTTCGAAGCGCGGGCGGTTCGGGTCGTCGACGAACGGCGAGATCGTGAACTCCTGACCGGCCACGGTCTTGCCGCGATAGCGCAGGCTCACGGCGCGTTGCTGCGCGCCCTGGAAGATCGCCATTCGGATGCGCTTGCGGAAGTAGGTCGACTGGCCCTTCGTCAGGCGCTGCATCTCGCGCACATCGCGTTCGAGAAAGAACAGCGTGACCGGGTTGCCCGCCGCGCCCTCGACCGCCGGTAATTCGACCTTGCGCGCGCCGCTCAGGAAGTCGCCGCGAGCGTCGCAGCAGCGGCCGTCGCTCTGGGCTTTCAGCACGATCGAGGCCTTGTCGTCGAAGCCCGGCTCGAGGCTGCCAGAGCGATGGAAGTGGTAGTTCAACGTCAGCGGCGGGCGAATCTTGGCGAACTGGTCGGTCATGAACAGCGCGCGCTCGGCGGGCGAGAAGTCCTTTGGCGGCTCTTCGGCGCCTGCCCCGGTGGCCGGCAGGATCAGCGCTGCGGCAGCGAGTGTGGCCGCGAGGCGGTTCAACGAATGGAACGTGGGCATGGTTGCAGTGAAGGCAGTGTGCTTGCGTTAGAGGCGGCACGGCGAAGTTGTTGCCGCGGTGTCCGATGATGGGGCGTGGCGCAGGTGGACGCGCTCGATCTCGGCCCGGGCGCTCTCGAAATCGGGATCGATCGCCAGCGAGCATTCGAGCGCATGGAGCGCCTGGCCGGGCTCGTCCAGCATGTCGAGTGCCAGGCCGAGCAGGTACCAGGGTTCGGGGTTGCCCGCGTCGCGGCGGGCCCAATCGGCGGCGAGCGGTTGGAGTGTGCGCCAGTCGCCGTCGCGCTCGAGCACGGCGGCGCGCAGGAACAGCGGCTGCTCTTGCGAAGGCTGCTCCCAGAAGGCGAGTTCGCGGGGCGCGATCGGGCCGACGGGTTGCCCGCGATCGACATCGTCGAGATCGCGTGCCAGCCATTCGGCCGGCACCGAGAAGTAGTGGGCCGTGCCGCCGCGCAGGCGGAAGCTCAGGATGCCCACGAGCCTGGCCTCGGCGTCGAAGAGGCCACCGCCGCTCGCGCCCGAACTGAAGGCGTTGGAGCTCTGGATGACGCGCGCGCCATCCATCCGGTGCAGCGCGAGCACGCCGCCGGCGCTGCGCTGCATCGCGCCGGCCGTGTGCCCGATGGCCGTCACCGGCTGGCCGATCGTCAGCTGGCCCGCCTGCCCGAGCGTGACCGCGCGGTCGCTGTCGACGCCGCGCACGTGCAGCAGGCAGAGGTCGTGATAAGCATCGACCTGCTGCGATTGCGCCGGCAGGCGCAGGCCGCCCTGCAGCACCGCGATCTGCCGCGCGTCGCGGGTGACATGGCAGTTGGTGACGACCCGCTCGCTCCCGACCACCACGCCCGACCCGAGCGAGAAGCCGCCCTGGGTGCGGATCACCTCGACCTTCAGCACGCTGCTCGAGAGCTTGATCAGCGCGGCCGGGTCGAGCGCGGCGAGTGCCGGGCCCGCCTGGGCCATCAACAGCATCAGGGTCAACAGGTGTTTCATTCGCGATCGACGCGATCAGTTCTTCGGCGCCCCATACGACGCATCGACCAAGGGCACGCCATACTCCTTCAGGATCGCCTGGATTTCGGCCTGGCGCGACTCGATCAGGCCTTCGACCTGCTGCTTCCATTCGCGTTCACCGTAGCGCACGCCCATGGCCATCTGGTAGTCGAGCTTGATGCCGGGTTCCGATTTGAGCGGCAACACGATCAGCTGCGGTGTCTTCACGCGCTGCGCGAAGTAGCCGGCGATCGGGCCCCAGACGATGGCCGCATCGATCTTGCCGTTGGCCAGATCCTTCTCGATGATCTCGCCCGGGTACTGCTGCGGGTCGGGGTTGCGGATCGGATAAGGCACGCCGCTCTCCAGCAGCTGATGGCTGGACAGCCATTCGGAGGCCGGTGAGCGGTCGTAGACGCCGATGCGCAGGGCGCGCAGCTTGGCGGGATCGAGCGCGAGAAACTCGGCGACGGTGCCGACGCTGTCCATGCCCTTGCCCTTGGGGAACACGAGCGCATAGGTCGAGCGGTAATAGGGCTTCGTGACCGAGACACCCTCGTCGAAGCCGACCGGCACGCCGATCACGATGTCGCAAGGGTAGTCCTGGCCGGGCAGCTTGTAGCGCAGCGTGTTGCGGATGAACGCCAGCCGCTGCGGGAACGAGTAGTAGGTGACCGGCAGATTCATCGCCTTGCCGAAGACTTCGGCGATGCGGTTCTCGATGCCTTCACCCTTGGTGTTGGAGAACGGCAGGTTGTTCGGGTCCTGGCACACGCGCAGTTCGGTGCGCTTCGGCGCCGCATCCTGAGCGACGGCGACGCCACCGACCGACGCGAGCGCACAGGCCGCCAGCAGGCAGGCGGCGCGGCGGCTCATTGGGGCACCCCGCACGCCGAGTACGGCGAGCGACCCTCCGAGAGGGCCGGGCCTTGCTTGGGGTGGCCCGGCGCGGCGGCCCGCCTTGAACAGGTTGACACGGGAAGGCTCATGGCATGGCCTCGACACGCGCCTTCGTGATCGCGCCGTCCGAGCGGCCCTTCAGGTAGGCGTACAGCTGATCCATGCTCTTCATCACCGTGTCATTGCCCGAGAACGCGACCATCTGGGTGTTCGGGCGGCCGTTCGAGACGGTCTTGACGAACTCCTCTTTGGTGAGCGTCTTCAGGCTGTTGACCAGCGACGGGCCGACCAGGCCCTCCTGGTTGGCGCCGTGACACCGGTCGCATGCCGCAGCGCGCCAGGTCTTGAAGCCTTGCAGGGTATTCGGATCGACCTTGTAGCCGTCAACGACGGTGTAGAGCGGTGTCTTGCCGGCCGCGGGTGCGGGAGCTGCCTGGCCGAATGCCGGCGCAGCGCAGAGAACGAGGAGGGCGGAGCAGAGAGTCGTGGATAACTTCATGGGGCATAAGGTGATCGAGATTAAAAAAGTGGGGACGGCCTCCGTCAGAAGGCCATCCCCCGTCTGTCATGCGCCGCGGTGCCCCACGGCTGCGCTGTTGTGATGGATCAGCTCGTTCAGTTCGGCAGCGCGAACACGGTCAGCGAACCACCGAGTTCGGTGTACTTCGCCAGCTCGCGGTAGCCGCCGACTGCGCCCAGGCCGTCCTGGTCCTTCTCGAGACCTGCTGCCATGCCGATGCCGGCCCAGCCGCCAATGCCCGAGAACACGCCGATGTACTGCTTGCCCTTGTGCTGGTACGAGAACACGTTGCCGATGATGCCGGAAGGCGTCTTGAACTTGAACAGCTCCTTGTTGATGTCCTTCTTGTCAACGCACTTCAGGTAACCCTCGAGGGTGCCGTAGCACGAGAGACCGCCGGCGGTGTTGAGCGCGCCGCTCCAGACCGAGAACTTCTCGGCGTGGCTCTGCACGATCTTGCCGCTGCCTGCGTCCCAGGTGATGTAGTTGCCCATCCCGCCGTGGCTGCCCGGGGCCGGGAACATCGACAGGGTCGCACCCACATACGGCTGGCCCGCGGTGTATTCGACCTTGAACGGCTCGTAGTCCATGCAGACGTGGTTCGTCGGCACGTAGAAGAGCTTGGTCTTGGGGTCGAACGAGGCCGGTTGCTGGTCCTTGCTGCCGAGCGCCGCCGGGCAGATGCCCTTGGTGTTGACATCAGGCCCGTTCTTGGCGGTCGAGTACTTCGCCACCACCTGCGGCCGGCCGGTCTTCATGTCGACGTGCGTGGCCCAGTTCACCTGCGGGTCGTACTTCTCGGCCACCAGCAGGGCGCCGGTGACGCGATCCATCGTGTACCCGAAGCCGTTGCGGTCGAAGTGCACAAGCGCCTTGGTCGCCTTGCCCTTCACGTCGATGTCGGCGAGGATCATCTCGTTGATGCCGTCGAAGTCCCACTCGTCGTACGGCGTCATCTGGTAGACCCACTTCGCCATGCCGGTGTCGACGTCGCGCGCCCAGATGGTCATCGACCACTTGTTGTCGCCCGGCCGCTGCGCCGGGTTCCAGGTCGACGGGTTGCCGCTGCCGTAGTACATCAGGTTCAGCGCCTTGTCGTAGCTGTACCAGCCCCAGGTCGTGCCGCCACCGGTCTTCCACTGATCACCCTTCCAGGTCTTCAGCGAAGAGTCGGGGCCCACCGGCGCCATCTTGCCGTCGGTCCAGGTCATGGTCTTGGCCGGGTCGATCAGCATCTCGGCGTCGGGGCCGACGCTGTAGCCCTTCCAGGCCAGCTTGCCGTCGGAGAGGTTGTAGGCAGCGATGAAGCCACGCACACCCCACTCGCCACCGCTGATGCCGGTGATGACCTTGTCCTTGAAGATGTGCGGCGCGTTGGTATTCACGGCGCCGAGCTTCGGGTCACCGTTCTTGACGCTCCAGACCACCTTGCCGGTCTTCGCATCAAGCGCCACCAGCGTGCTGTCGGCCTGCTGCAGGATCACCTTGCCTTCGGCATAGGCGACGCCACGGTTGACCGTGTCGCAGCACATCTGCGGGATCACCGCCGGGTCCTGCTTGGGCTCGTACTTCCAGACGATCTGCTGATTGTCGAGGTTCAGCGCGTAGACCTTGTTCGGGAACGGCGAGGTCATGTACATCATGCCGTCGATCACCAGCGGCGAGCCCTCGTGGCCGCGCAACACGCCGGTCGAGAAGGTCCAGGCGACCTGCATCTTGCCGACGTTGGCCGTGGTGATCTGCTTGAGTTGAGAGTAGCGGTGGTTGTACATGTCCCCCGCTTGCATGGCCCAGTTGCTGGTGTTGGCGATGTTCTTCTCTACATCCGCGTTGGCGTATGCCAATGCGGGCAGAGCAAGCAACGCCAGCCCCAGCTGACGTACCAGGCTCGAACTCGATTGCCGTGAAAGTCGCATTGATGTCTCCTTGCTTATGTGGGTGGTCTAGGATCTTGCGAAGGTCGCCACCGGATCCCCGCGCGAACAGTTGACGGGAGCGCCAGACCGCAACATCCATGCCCAACGTTCAGACGGACCATGGCGCCTTGTTCAACGCACCGTGGCGACCTTCGGACGACGTGTGCATCGACCTCTCGACACTAGGCGAAACCCTGCGTTTGCTGGCTTGAATTCCAAGCGAACATGACTAAAGACGCGTGCGCGCGCTCATGGGGTTCGGTGCGCGCGCTGCGACGTTGGGGAAAGCCCTCAAGTCGCAGCACATCGGTTGGCGATGACGCGTCGATGGACTGCGTCGCGCGGCGGCGAATGGCACAACGTTCATCGCCACTTTTGGCGCAGAGTGTTCCACTGTGAAGTCGTCCGCCGGACCGATCGACAAGCCTCGCTTCAGGGGCATGCACGACGTGTCGCAGGGGCGCGGAAGTTGCTGTACCGTCAACGACTCGGCGCACGCGGCAGGCCATTCATTGAGCGCGATCCCGGACCCACACTCCTTCATGCTACGAACCACCGATCTCACGAAGCGCTACGGTCAGACCATTGCATTGAAGTCCTTGTCGCTGCAGATCGGACGCGGTGAGTTCGTCGCCTTGCTCGGGCCGAACGGCGCCGGCAAGTCGACGCTGTTCCAGGTGCTCACCGGCCTGTTCGCGGCCGACGCCGGCGAGGTCGAGGTGGCGGGTCATTCGCTGCGGCATTCGGCGCGTCTGGCGCTGCGCCACATCGGCGTGGTGTTCCAGCAGATCGCACTCGACCTCGACCTGAGCATCCGGCGCAATCTGCTGTTCCAGGCTGATCTGCAGGGCGTGCCGCGGCGTGTCGCGCTCGCGCGCATCGAGGCCGGGTGCGCGCGCCTGGGTCTCACCGGCGATCTCGACCGCAAGGTGCGCGAACTCTCCGGCGGCAACCGGCGCAAGGTGGAACTCGTGCGCGCGGGCCTGCACCAACCCTCGGTGCTGCTGATGGACGAAGCCACTGTGGGCCTGGATCCGAAGTCGCGCCGCGACCTGCTGCAGGCCCTGCATGCCGATGTTCGCGAGCGCGGCGTGAGCGTGCTGTGGGCTACCCACTGGGTCGAGGAGGCCGAGGGCGCCGACCGCGTGCTCGTGCTGCACCAGGGCGCGCTGCTGGCCGACGGCACGCCCGCGGAGGTGACGCGCGCGCTCGGCGAGGCGACGCTCGAAGCCGGCTTCATCAAGCGAACCTCGTGATGCCCGACAAGAAGACCCTGGAGACAAACCCTTGAAATCGACACGAACGATGAGCGTCCTCGCCGGCCTGACCCTGCTGCTGGCCGGCAGCGCTTTCGCGCAAGGCACCTCGGGCACGGTCTATGTGTCGAGCGAGAAGGACGACGCGTTGACGATGATCGACCTCGCCACGCTGTCGGTCAAAGGCACGATCCCGACCTGCAAGCGCGGCCGCCATCTGCAGCTCACGCCGGACCGCAAGCTGATGCTCGCGTGCTCCGACGCCGGTGTCGCCGACCTGATCGACCCGGCGACGGGCAAGTCGTTGCGCCGCATTCCGCTCGGCGACGACCCCGAGGCCTTCGACCTGTCGCCCGACGGCAAGACCATCTACGTCTCCAGCGAAGACGACGCGTCGGCCGTGTTCGTGGACGCGGCGACCGGCAAGAAGCTCAAGGAGGTCAAGGTCGGCCAGGAGCCCGAGGGGGTGAAGGTCAGCGCCGACGGCAAAGTCCTGTATATAACGTCCGAGGTCGCCAGCCTCGTCCACGCGATCGACACCGCGAGCGGCAAGATCATCAAGAACATCAAGGTCGGCAAGCGGCCGCGCCGCATGGCGATCACGCCCGACGGCAAGGAGCTGTGGGTCACCTGCGAGCTCGACTCGGGCGTCACGATCGTCTCGACCGCCGACCACTCGGTGCTGGCGACGCTGAAGTTCGAGGTCAAGGGCGCGCGCGCGCAGGACATCACGCCGGTCGGCATCCAGATGTCGCGCGACGGCAAGCGCGCGTTCGTCGCACTCGGCCGCGCCAACCACGTCGCGTTCGTCGACGTGCCGGGGCGCAAGGTCACCGACCTCGTGCTGGTCGGCAAGCGCGCCTGGAACGTCGCGCTCGACAAGGACGAGAAGCGCCTGTTCGTCGTCAACGGCCTGAGCGATGACCTGACGGTCGTCGACGTGCCGGGCGCGAAAGCGATCAAGACCGTGCCGGTCGGGCGCGTGCCCTACGGGGTGGTGGTCGTCGAATGAGGGCTGCGCTGCTCGCGCTGATCCTGTCGTCGGCCTGGTTAGGCGCCACGGGTGCGACCCTGAAGGCGACCCTGATCAGCGCCGAGAACGACCCACGCCTGGACCGCACGCGCACCGAACGCGCCTACCTCGGCCACGCGGGCGGCCCGGCCGCGGACGGCGTGCAGGTCGCGCTCGACGAAGGTGGCTTCGAGCTCGAGGCCGCCGGTGCGTCGGTGCTGCTCAGCCCGGCCGGCGCACGCTCGGTCGAGACCGCGCGCGCCGCCGCACAGGCCGCCGAGAAGGCCGGCGCCGCGCTGATCCTGACCGACCTGCCCGCCGACTGGACGCTGGCCGTGGCCGACGCCGTCAAGCTGCCGGTGCTCAACCTCGGCGCGCCCGACGACAGCCTGCGCCAGCAGGATTGCCGGCCGCGCCTGTACCACCTGCTGCCGAGCGAGCGCATGCGCGCCGATGCGATCGCGCAGACCCTGGTGTCACGCAAATGGAACAAGCTGTTGCTGCTGGTCGGGCCGAGTGCGCAGGACCAGCTGCGTGCCGCGACCGCGCAGGCCTCGATCAAGCGCTACGGCTTGCAGGTGGTCGCGTCCAAGCCCTTCAAGCTCTCGACCGACCCGCGCGAGCGCGACCTCGCCAACCCACTGCTGCTGACCGCGGGCAACAACTATGACGCGGTCTGGATCGTCGACAGTGACGGCGAGTTCGCGCGCGGCCTTCCGTACCGCACCGTGCTGCCGCGGCCGGTGGTTGGCGATGCCGGCCTGTTCGCGCTGGCCTGGCATGCGCAGTTCGAACGCTATGGCGCGCCGCAGGTCTCGCGCCGCTTC
>JBDTVC010000011.1:0-39912 GCA_040007475.1 Burkholderiales bacterium | reverse complement strand
AGGCCGACCGCGTGTTCACGATGCTGATGGGCGACGAGGTCGAGCCGCGCCGCAATTTCATCGAGAGCAATGCGTT
Source organism: Burkholderiales bacterium (assembly GCA_040007475.1). GTDB lineage: Bacteria > Pseudomonadota > Gammaproteobacteria > Burkholderiales > Burkholderiaceae_C > LMDS01. The sequence goes on along the minus strand of JBDTVC010000011.1, from coordinate 39,836 downwards.
GAGGGCGGGCAACATCGACGTCTAGGATGAACCAGCCCCCACGTCGCTTCGCTCCTGCCCCCCGTGGGGGCGGTCAATGGCTTCGGGCGGCCGGGCGCCACTGACATGGCGATCCACTGGTTTCCGGGCCACATGAACTCGACGCGAAAAGCGATCGTCGAGCGGCTGCCGGACATCGACGTGGTGATCGAGCTGCTCGACGCGCGCTTGCCCGGCTCCAGCGCCAACCCGCTGCTGGCCGAGCTGACGCAGGGCAAGCCGACGTTGAAGGTGCTGAACAAGCAGGACCTGGCCGACCCCGAACGCACTGCGCTGTGGCTCTCGCACTACCAGGCGCGGCCGGGCACGCGCGCCCTCGCCCTAGACGCGAGCGAGACCGCGCCGGCGCGTCAGCTGATCACGGCGTGCCGCGAGCTCGTACCGCTGCGCGGCGGCATGGTCAAGCCGGTGCGGGTGCTGATCTGCGGCATTCCGAACGTCGGCAAATCGACCCTGATCAACACGCTCGCCGGCCAGCGCGCCGCGACCACGGGCGACGAACCGGGCATCACCAAGGTCGAACAGAAGATCGTGCTGGCGCCCGACTTCTACCTGTTCGACACGCCCGGCATGCTGTGGCCGCGCATCGTCGTCGAGGAGAGCGGCTACCACCTCGCGGCCAGCGGCGGCATCGGTCGCAATGCCTACGACGACGAAGACGTGGCCCTGGCGCTGCTGGCGCGCGTGCGCACGCGGTACGCCGACCGGCTCCAGGCGCGCTACAAGCTCGACGACCTCGCCGGCACCAGCGATGACGCGCTGCTCTCGGCCGTGGGGCGCCAGCGAGGCGGCCTGATGGCCGGCGGGCGCATCAACCTGCAGAAGGCGGCGGAGGTCGTCATCAACGACTTCCGCACCGGCGCCTGGGGCCGCATCACGCTGGAGACACCGGACGAGTACGCGCAGTGGCTGGCCGCAGGCCTGGCGCGCGACGACGAGCGCCGCAAGCCACGCGGCGGCAAGGCGAAGAAGCCGGTGTCCGACGTCTCGGGTTGACGGGCATGGGCTGGCACAGTCTTCGCGTGAACATGCGCATGTCCTCAAGCAACCCTTGGCCGCCATGACCCTGGACCACCGCGCCGCCGGCGTGCTCCTGCCCATCACCTCGCTGCCCGGGCCGCACGGCATCGGCGATTTCGGGCCCGAGGCCTTTCACTTCGTCGACTGGCTGGCCTCGGCCGGCCAGCGCATCTGGCAGGTGCTGCCGATGACGCCGATCGGGCCGGGCGACTCGCCGTACCAGAGCGTGTCGGCCTTTGCAGGCAGCCCGCTGATGGTCGCGCTGGAACCGCTGGTCGCGCGCGGGTGGTTGAGTGCGCCGGTGTTGCCCGTGGGCGGCTTCGACGCCGCCCGCGTCGACTACGCGCGTGTGGTGCCCTGGCGGCTCGCGCAGCTGCGGCTCGCTGCGGCGGGCTTCCTCCAGGAGGGCACGACCAACGATCGCGAGGCGTTCACCACCTGGTGCGCCACGCAGGCCGACTGGCTCGACGACTACGCGCTGTTCATGGCCCTCGAAGCCGCGCACGGTGGCCGCCCGTGGTGGCAATGGCCCGTGGCGCTGCGCACGCGTGAGGTGACTGCGCTGGCCGCGGCCCGCCGTGCGCATGCCGGCGAGATCGCGTTCTGGCAGTTCGTGCAGTGGTCGTTCGACACGCAGTGGGCCGCGGTCAGGGCCCATGCGAAGGCACGAGGCGTCGCGATCATGGGCGACCTGCCGATCTTCGTCGCGCACCACAGCGCCGACTGCTGGGCCCGGCCCGACCTGTACGAACTCGATGCCGACTACCAGCCCGCCGTCGTCGCCGGCGTACCGCCCGATGCCTTCACCGCCGAAGGCCAGCGCTGGGGCAACCCGCTGTACCGCTGGGACCGCATGGCCGCCGACGACTACGCGTGGTGGACGCGCCGCGTGAAGCGCGCGCTGGAGCAGGCCGACGTCTTCCGCATCGACCACTTCCGCGGCTTCGCGGCGTACTGGGAGGTGCCGGCAAGCTGCCCCACCGCGATGGAAGGCCGCTGGGTCGCCGGCCCCGGCCGCGCGCTGTTCGATGCGATCACCGCATCGCTCGGCGAGCTGCCGATCGTCGCGGAGGATCTCGGCATCATCACGCCCGATGTGACCGTGCTGCGCAAGGCCTGCGGCTTCCCCGGCATGTGCGTGCTGCAGTTCGCGTTCGGCGGCGACGCGAGCAACCTCTACCTGCCGCACAACATCCGCCCCGCGTCGGTGGTCTACACCGGCACGCACGACAACGACACGACGCGCGGTTGGTGGCACGCGGCCACGCCGCACGAGCGTGCCTACGTGTCGAGCTACCTCGCCGCGGACGCCGACGACATCCACTGGGCCATGATTCGCGCCGCGTGCAATTCGGTCGCGACGACCGCGGTGTTCCCGCTGCAGGACGTGCTCGGCCTGGGCGGCACGCACCGCATGAACATGCCTGGCTCGCCCACGGGCAACTGGGCCTGGCGCTTCGAGTGGGCCATGGTCGGGAGCGAGCCGGCGCGCGTGCTCGGCGTGATCAGCGCGGCGAGCGGTCGAGCGCCGTTCGAGCTGCTGCGCTGAGGCTCTCGACCGCGGCCTGAACGCCGCCGCGGCCGAACGGGATGCCCTGCACCGTCATCGCCGCTTCCACGCCGGCGAGGCAGCCGAGGATCATCGCGGGGTTCAGGTCACCGAGGTGCCCGATGCGAAACGCGTGGCCCGCGAGCGGCCCCAGCCCGCCGGCGATCGCGACCTGGAACTGTTCGCGTGCGACCGTGCGCATGGCCTCGGGGTCGAGGCCCTCGGCGACCCGGATCGTCGTGACCGAGACCGAGCGCGCCTCGGGCACCGCGCAGAAGAAGCCGAGCGCGCCGGCCTCGCTCCAGCGCGCGACCGCGGCATGCACTGCGTCTGCCAGGCGGCGGTGGCGCGCGAGTACCTCGTCGACACCTTCGCGAAAGATCAGCCCGAGCGCGGCCTCGAGCCCGGCGAGCAGGCTCTGCGGCGGCGTGCCGCAGAACTTGCGGTACGACAGCTCGCTGCGGCGCCAGCGCCAATCCCAGTAGAAACGCGGCGCCGGGTTGCGGCTCGCGAACTCGAACGCGCGCTCGTTCACCGCGACGAAGCTCAGGCCCGGCGGCACCATCAGCCCCTTCTGGCTCGCGCCGAGCGCCACATCGGCGCGCAGCGCATCCATCGCGAACGGCGCCGCGGCGAGCGAGGCGACCACGTCGACGACGAACAGCGCCGGGTGCAGCGCCGCGTCGATCGCAGCGCGCAGCGCGGGCAGGTCGCTGCTGACGCCGCTGGCGGTGTCGGTGTGCACGGCGAACACCGCGACGATCTCGTGCGAGGTGTCGGCGCGCAACGCGGCCTCGATCACCGCCGGATCGATCGGCTGGCCTTCGACCCACGGGGTGCGGATCACGCGCGCGCCGAAGGCCTCGGTCTGCACCGCCCAGCTCTCCGAGAAGTGGCCGGTGCCGGCGATCAGCACCGTGCTGCCGGGCTCGACGAGGTTGGCGATCACCGCCTCCCAGGCGCCGTGGCCGTTGGCGGCGTACATGAACACGTCGGCGCTCGTCTGCAGCACGCGCTTCAGGCCGGCCTCGCACGCCGCGATGCAGGCGTCGACGCGGGCATCGCCGAGGTCCATCGGCTGCCGGCTCATCGCGTGCAACACCTCGTCGGGCACGCGGCTCGGGCCGGGCGAGTGCAGGAAGCGGTGGCCGGGGATGCGCGGGGTCGTGTCCATGGCATCGATGCTAGTTCACCCCATTTGGCGTGCTGGGCCGTGCAAGCCCTCATGACCGGCCGAAATGTCTCGGCCGACCTTGCAGGGAGCCTTCATGTTCTATCGCGTGATTCACGTCGCCGCGCTGCTGTGCGCGGGCCTGCCCGCGTTGGCGCAACCGGTGCCTGCGCTGATCGCACCGCGCCTCGTCGTGGCCGCGCCGACCGAGGCGCCGGTCGTGCTGCGCAGCGTGCGCGTGCAGACCGAGATCAGCGGGCGCAACGCGCTCACGGCCGTCGAGCTGACCTTCTACAACCCGAACGCGCGCCAGCTCGAGGGCGAGCTGCAGTTCCCGCTGCAGGCCGGGCAGACGGTGGTCGGCATGGCGATGGACGTGAACGGCGTGCTGCGCGAAGCCGTGCCGATCGAGAAGGCGCGCGGCGAAGCGGTGTTCGAGGACGTGACGCGCACACGCATCGACCCGGCCCTGCTGTCGCTCACGCAGGGCGACAACTACAAGCTGCGCGTCTACCCGCTGATGCCGCGCAGCGAGAAGGTGGTGGTGCTGTGCATCGCCGAGTGGCTGGCGCCGCACGGCCGCAACGTGGGCTACCGGTTGCCGCTGGACTACGGGCAGCGGCTCGCGGCGTTCACCGCGAGCGTGCGGGTCTCGGGCGTCGCGTCGCGGCCGGTGGTGCGGGTCAAGGGTGTCGCGCTGCCGGAGTTCGCGGCCACGGGCAACGGCTGGCGTCTCGACCTCTCGCTGCAGGATGCGACGCTGCAGGGCGCGCTCGACATCGATCTCTTCCCCAGCACCGGCGGCAGCGTGACGACCCAGCGCCGCGAAGGCCGCGACTACTTCGCTGCGCAGCTGCCGGTGATCGCGCAGAGCGCGCCGCGCGCGCTGCCTCGCAGCGTCGCGCTGGTGTGGGACGCCTCGGGCTCCGGCGCGCAGCGCGACCATGGCCGCGAGTTCGCGCTGCTCGAGGCGTACTTCGCGAAGGCGCGCAACGTCGAGGTCCAGCTCGTGCGCGTGCGTGACGCGGCCGAGGCGCCGCAGCGCTTCGAGGTCAGGGGCGGCGACTGGCGTGCGCTGCGCGCGGCGCTCGACGCGATGGTCTACGACGGTGCCACCGACCTCGGCGCCTTCGTGCCCGATACCGCCGCGCAGGAGGTGCTGCTGTTCTCCGACGGCCTGTCGAATTTCGGCGCGCGGCGCTTCAGCGCGGGCAAGCTGCCGGTGTACGCGGTCTCGGCCGCGCTGCGTGCCGATGCCGGCCGCCTGCGCGGCATTGCCGAAGAATCCGGCGGCCGCTTCATCGACCTGACCCGCGACGCCGTGCCCGCAGCGGCCGACGCCCTGCTGCGCGCCACGACGCGCGTCGTGGCGATCGAGTCGGACGGCGCCACGCAGCTCGTATCCGGATCGATCTACCCGAGCGATGGCGCGCTCACGCTGGCGGGCGAGCTGACGGCGCCGAAGACCGAAGTGCGCGTCATCGTGATGCAGCCCGATGGCCGGCGCCAGACGCTGACGCTCGCGGTCGATGCCACGCGCGACGCGGGCGTGCTCGCCGCGCAGGCCTGGGCGCGGCTGAAGATCGCGTCGCTCGAAGGCGAGTACGCCTTCCACCGCGCCGAGATCCGCCGCATCGGCCTGGCGCACGCGATCGTCACGCGCGACACCTCGCTGATCATCCTGGACCGCGCGCAGGACTACGCGCGCCACGGCGTCACGCCGCCGTCAGAGCTCGCGGCCGAGGTCGCGCAGTTGCGCGAGCGCCTGCGTCAGGGCGAGCAGGCGAGCGCCGAGGCGCAGCTGGAGCGCGTGGTGAAGCTGTTCGAGGCCAAGCAGGCGTGGTGGGCGCGCGAGTTCCCGAAGGACGCGCCGAAGAAGACCGAGGTCAGCAAGCTCGGCGGCGCCGCCGAGGCGAGCGGCGTGCTCGTTCGTCGCGAGCCCGAGGCGCAGTCCGCACCGGCCCGGATGGACGAGCGCCGCGCGCGCGACAGTGCGCCGATGCCCATCGCGGCGCCGGCGCCGGCCATGGCGCTGGCCAAGTCTGCCGGCCTGCCCGAGAGCAGCGCGCCGGCGACGACGATCCGCCTGCGCCCCGCCGCGAGTGATGCGCCCTACCTCGCCCGGCTGCGTGCCGTGCCGGCCGGCGACATGTACCGCCACTACCTCGACGAGCGCGCGGGTTACGCGAACAGCACCGCGTTCATCCTCGACGTGGCCGATCTGATGTTCGAACGCGGCTTGTCCGCGCTCGCGACGCGCGTGCTGTCGAACCTGGCCGAGATGGACCTGGAGAACCGCCAGGTGCTGCGCATCTTGGCCGGGCGGCTGGTGCAGGCCGGTCGCGCGGACCTGGCTGTGCCGGTGCTGCGCCAGGTGCTGGTGCTGGCGCCGGACGAGCCCCAGTCGCATCGGGACCTGGGCCTCGCGCTGGCGGCCGCGAAACAGCCGCAGGCGGCGGTCGACGCCCTCTACGAGGTCGCGCGCCGGCAGTGGCCGCGCTTCCCCGAGATCGAGCTGATCGCGCTGGCGGAGATGAACGCGATCGTCGCGACGAGCGCCACGCCGCTGGACACCGCGCGCATCGATCCGCGCCTGCTGAAGAACCTGCCGCTGGACCTGCGCGCGACGCTGAGCTGGGATGCCGACAACACCGACATCGACCTGTGGGTCACCGACCCGAACGGCGAGCGCGCGTACTACGGCAACCCGCTCACGGCCCAGGGCGGCCGCATGTCGAAGGACATCACCAGTGGCTACGGGCCCGAGGAGTTCTCGCTGAAGGACGCCAAGCCCGGCAAGTACACGGTGCAGGCCCAGTTCTATGGCCATCGGCAGCAGATCGTCTCGGGCGCGACGACGATCCAGCTCGCGTTGAGCACGGGCTTCGGCACGGCGCAGGCGAAACAGCAGGGCGTGACGCTGCGCTTGAAAAACCGCAACGACCAGGTGTTCGTCGGCGAGTTCGAGGTGCAGTAGGTTCTAGACTTGAGGCTGTTCCCCGATTCGACGACCGAAGGACCCGATCATGCTCAAGCTCAAGGACCCCACGCTGCTGCGACAACAGGCCTACGTGGCCGGCGCCTGGATCGATGCCGACAACGGCCAGACCGTGGCGGTGAACAACCCCGCGACCGGCGAGCAGATCGGCACCGTGCCGATGTGCGGCACCGCCGAGACGGTGCGCGCGATCGCCGCGGCCGACGTGGCGCAGCGCGCATGGGCGCAGGTGCCGGCGAAGGAGCGCTCGGCGATTCTGCGCAAGCTCAACGACCTGATGCTGGCCAACGTCGACGATCTGGCCCTGATCATGACCAGCGAGCAGGGCAAGCCGCTGGCCGAGGCCAAGGGCGAGATCGCCTACGCGGCCTCGTTCGTCGAGTGGTTCGCCGAGGAAGCGCGCCGCGTCTATGGCGACACCATCCCCGCGACCTCGGGCGACAAACGCATCATCGCGATCAAGCAGCCGGTGGGCACGACCGCGGCGATCACGCCGTGGAACTTCCCGACCGCGATGCTGGCGCGCAAGGCCGGCCCGGCGCTGGCGGCGGGGTGTTCGATGGTCGTGAAGCCGGCGACGCAGACACCGTATTCGGCGCTCGCCTTCGCCGAACTGGCCGAACGCGCCGGCATCCCGAAGGGCCTGCTGTCGGTGCTGACCGGCTCGGCGAGCCAGATCGGTGGCGAGATGACGCGCAGCCCGATCGTGCGCAAGCTCACGTTCACCGGCTCGACCGAGGTCGGCCGCACGCTGATGCGGCAGAGCGCCGACACGATCAAGAAGCTCTCGCTCGAACTCGGCGGCAACGCGCCGTTCATCGTGTTCGACGATGCCGACATCGATGCGGCGGTCGACGGCGCGATGATCTCGAAGTACCGCAACACCGGCCAGACCTGCGTCTGCGCGAACCGGCTCTATGTGCAGCGCGGCGTGCTGAAGGCCTTCACCGACAAGCTCGTCGCGAAGGTCAATGCGTTGAAGGTCGGCAACGGCCTCGAGGCCGGTGTGACGCAAGGCCCGCTGATCGACGCGAAGGCGATCGCGAAGATCGAGGAGCACGTGGCCGACGCGCGCGCCAAGGGCGGCGAGGTGCTGACCGGCGGCAAGCGCCACGCACTCGGCGGCCTGTTCTTCGAGCCGACCGTGGTGGCCGGGGCGACCGCCGACATGATGTTCGCGAAGGAAGAGACCTTCGGCCCGCTCGCGCCGATCTTCGCGTTCGACACCGAGGCCGAGGTCATCGCGCTCGCGAACGACAGCGAGTTCGGCCTGGCCTCGTACTTCTACAGCCGCGATATCGGCCGCGTGATGCGCGTGGCGGAGCGGCTCGAGGCCGGCATGGTCGGTGTCAACACCGGGCTGATCTCGACCGCCGAGGCGCCGTTCGGCGGCGTCAAGCAGTCGGGCCTGGGCCGCGAGGGCTCGAAGTACGGGCTCGACGACTTCCTCGAGGTCAAGTACATCTGCCTGGGCGGCATCGACAAGTAGGGATACGACACACGGCGGCGCCGTGATCTGATGGGCCTCGCTCTTCACGCCAGCGAGGCCCGCGATGATCACCGACGACCAGCTGAAGCAGGTCATGCCGAACCTGCCGTCCGCGAAGCGGGCGCTCTACCTGCCTCGGCTCAACGCCGCGATGCAGGCCCGCGCGATCGACACGCCGCTGCGCACCGCGGCCTTCGTCGCGCAGCTCGCGCACGAGTCCGGCGAGTTCCGCTGGATGGAGGAGATCTGGGGCCCGACGCCAGCGCAGAAGCGCTACGAGCCGCCCGGCGACCTGGCCGCGAAGCTCGGCAACACGCAGGCCGGCGACGGCAAGCGCTTCAAGGGCCGCGGGCCGATCCAGATCACCGGGCGCTTCAACTACGCGAAGTACGGCGGGCTGCTCGGCATCGACCTGATCGCGCTGCCCGAGCTCGCGGCCGCGCCCGAGTGGGCGTTCGCGACCGCGGCGCTGTTCTGGCAATCGAACGGCCTGAACGAGCTCGCGGATGGTCGCCAGTTTGTCGCGATCACGCGCCGCATCAACGGCGGCACGAACGGCCTGGCCGACCGGCAGATGTACTACGAGCGCGCCAAGGCCGTGCTCGGCACCGATGCCAGCCCGGCGACGCGCGCCGCGCCGCTGGCGCGCGGGCACGAGGCGATCGTCGCCGCAGCGCGCAAACGTGCGGCCCGCAAGCGCTGAATCCGCCACGAACTGGCACACGGACGAACCGCTGTTCCGCGGATCGGCAGGCCCGGTTCGTGCAAGACTCGGTGCGTGATGTCCTACTACAACCACAAGCGCCTGAGCTGCGGCGTCGTGATCCTGAATCCGGATCGCGAGCTGCTGCTGTGCCACGTGACCGGCCAGAACCACTGGGACCTGCCCAAGGGCGGCATCGACACGGGCGAGACGCCGCTCCAGGCCGCGCTGCGCGAGACGCGCGAGGAATGCGGCTTGCGCCTCGACGCGCAAACCCTGCTCGACCTGGGCCGTTTCACCTACACGACCAAGAAGGACCTGCACCTGTTCGCGACCTTCACCGAGCGCATCGAGCTGCGCGAGCTGCGCTGCGAGAGCCACTACCTCGACCGCCTGACCGGCCGCAGCCTGCCCGAGATGGACGGCTTCGGCTGGTTCCCGTTCGAGCGCGCGCAGACGCTGTGCACACCGAAGATGGCCATCGTGCTCGGCGAGCGCATCGAGCTGAACGACGTGCTGGAGCGGCTGATGACGGTGCCGCAGCAGGTGGCGGCCTAGTCGAACAGCCCCGGCGTGCCGCCCAGCGGCGCGCGCTCGATCTCCAGCAAGCGTAGCTTCGTGCGCGTACCCCCCGGAGCCGAAAACCCGCCCGCCTTCGCACCGGCCGCGAGCACGCGGTGGCACGGGACGATGATCGGAAACGGGTTCGACCCCAGCGCCTGGCCGACCGCACGCGCCGCGTGCGGCTCGCCGAGCTCGATCGCGATCTCGCCGTAGCTGCGGGTCTGCCCCGGGTGGATCGCGCGGGTGAGCGTGTAGACGCGACGGTGGAATTCGGGGATCGCGCGCAGGTCGAGCGCGATGTCCTCAAGGTCGTCGTGTCCGCCCTCCAGCAGGCCGCGGATGCGCGCGATCACGCGCTGCAGCTCGGGTGGGGCCACGGCTTCGGCCGCGCCGGGGTGGCGGCGCCGCGCCTTCAGCCGCGTGGCGGCCTCGGTCGCTTCAGGCAGCAGCACGCCGACGATGCCCAGCCCGCCCCAGACCAGCGCGCAGCCGCCGACGGCGGTGTCGAACAGGCAGAACAGCGGCGGCGGATCAGCAGTCATCGGTTGTTCTCAAGCTTGCCACACGCCAAAGCCCTGCTCACGCAGCCCGATCGCGAGCTCGACCTCCATGTCGCGCGCGCCGTCGTAGGGCATCGGGTTGTAGACCTCGTAGAGCTTGGGCACGAGCCGCAGCCCGAACTCGCGCACGAAGCGGTTCGATTGCACGCCGGCCATGTGGCGGTCGAAGCGCGTGTCGGGGTCCAGCCCGGTCATGCCGACGTAGACGAAGGGCTTGCCGAGCACGTAGCCGGGGTTCGCCTCGCGGAACTTCGCGACGTTCCACACCGCATCGGACAGCTCGATGACGTAGACGTTGTAGTGGTGGCGGCGGGGCCGGCGCGTGACCATGGGTACCTACACTAGCACCCATGCCGACCGACCCCCTCGACCCCCTCGACGCGCTGCTCGCGCTCGTCGCGCAACCGTTCACCAGGCTCGTGCTGAGCAAGCCGCGCGTTGCTGCGGGCGATCTCGCGCGGGTGACGGTGCGCCCCGTCACGCTCAAGGGGGAGCCGCAGCTGTCGTTCGTCTACACGCACGCGACGCGCGACATCACGAAGAACCTCACGCCTGCCGCGGCCGCGGTGACGCTGCGCGAGCTGCTGCTCACCCGGTTCGCGAACGCGCACCTGCTCACCGAGGACGAGGACATCCAGCTGCTCACCAGCAAGAAGGGCAGGCAGACGCTGCTGCGGCGCAAGGCCGCGGGCACTGCGGATGCGCGCGCGGGTCACGACCGAACCGGCCACGACAGAACGGGCCACGATAGAGAGAAGCACCGCTACGTCGACCAGGACCAGCCCTTCCTCACCGCACTCGGCGTGACCGACGCGCAGCACCACATCGTGCCGGCGATGGCGCGCAAGTGGAAGCAGATCAACAAGTTCGTCGAGGTGCTGGACCACGCGCTCGCCGGCACGGCGCTGAAGCAGGCCGCGAGCATCGATGTGGTCGACTTCGGCAGCGGCAAGGGCTACCTCACGTTCGCGATGCACGACCACCTGCACCGCGCGCTCGGCCTGCCGGCGCGCGTGGCCGGCGTCGAGCTGCGCGAGGACATGGTCGCGCTGTGCAACGCTGCCGCGACGCGCCTCGCGCTCGACGGCCTGCGCTTCGAGCAGGGCGACGTGCGCAGCGTGGTGCCGCCGAAGATCGACATCATGATCGCGCTGCACGCCTGCGACACCGCGACCGATCACGCGATCCACACCGGCCTGCGCGCCGGCGCGTCCATCATCATGTGCTCGCCGTGCTGCCACAAGGAGTTGCGACCGCAGCTGCTGAGCCCGCACCCGCTGAGGCCGATCCTGAAGCACGGCGTGCACCTCGGCCAACAGGCCGAGATGCTGACCGACGGTCTGCGCGCGCTGCTGCTGGAGGCCTGTGGCTACGAGACCCAGGTGTTCGAGTTCGTCGCGCTGGAGCACACCAACAAGAACAAGATGATCCTCGCGGTGAAGCGCGACGCGCCGAACGAACCCGAGGCCGTGTGGCGGCAGATCGACGATATCAAGGCCTTCTACGGCATCCGCGACCAGTGCCTGGAGACGCTGCTGAAGGTGTCGCCGACAACGGTGGCGGCCTGAGGGCGCCGGGCTCCGTGCGGTAACGCACAGACGACGTCGAGGCGGGACGAGATCCTCCAAGAAGATGCTCGCACCCGGACGACCGGCGGCGCGCCGGGAGGATCGCGATGGACCTGTTCACCTCGTTCGCCCGGCAAGGCGATGGGTCGTCGACCTGGCTGTGGTTCCCGACCAGTGCCGACGCGGTCATCGCGATGCTCTGCTTCGCGGTGCCGCTGGCCATCTTCGGCCTGGCCCGTCGCCGGGGCGGGGCCGCCGGCAACCGGGTCGTCTGGTTGATCTCGGCGTTCTTCGTCGCGCTCGGCCTGTTGCACGGCGCCAGTGCCTGGAACGTTCTGAGCCCGCTGCATGGCATGCTGGCGCTTGTCAGGGTGGCGGCGTTGCTGCTGGCGGTGGCGAGCTTCGTGCTCGTCTGCCCGATGCTGCACCAGTTGCTGGCCATCCCTCGTGTCGCGCAGCTGCACGAGGCGATGACCGCGCGCGATCTCGCCCTGGAGCAGCGCCAGGGCGCCGAAGACGATCTGTCCGACAGCCAGCAGTGCCTGGCGACCACGCTCGCCTGCATCGGCGCCGGCATGCTCACGATCGATCGCGCCGGCGCCGTGGCGGCCATGAACGACCTGGCGGAACACCTGCTGGGGTGGCCGATCGCACAGGCGCGCGGGCTCGATGTGGGCAAGGTGTTCGTCCGGGCGGGTCAGAACCACGGAATTGGCTGGACGAACCCCGTGGATACCTTGATGGCCGACCGCGCGCAGGCCGACCGGAACGAAGACGTCGTGGTGGTCTCGCGGTCGGGCGTGCCCACGCCCGTGGCCGTTCGCACGTCTTTGCTGTTTGCCGGCGACGGCTCGGCGCGCGGCGCCGTGATCGTGTTCCGCGACGTCTCCGACGCGCGGCGCGCCGAGGCCGCCGCGACCCGCCTCGCCGCCATCGTCGAGTCATCTGTCGACGCGATCATCGGAAAGACGCTGGACGGGCGCATCACGAGCTGGAACGCGGCCGCCGAGACGCTGTTCGGCTACACCGCACCGGAGGCAGTCGGGCAATCGGTGCGTATGCTGATTCCGGTCGATCGAGAGAACGAGGAGATGGACATCCTCCGCACGATCGCCGCGGGCGCCCGGGTGCCGCCCTTCGACACGCTGCGCCGGGCAAAGAACGGCCGTCTCGTGACGGTGTCGATCGGCATCTCGCCGATCCGAGACGCGCACGGCGCCGTGGTCGGCGCCGCGAAGATCGTGCGCGACGTGTCGGTGGCGCGGCGGGCCGAGGCCGTGCTGCGCGAGAACGAATCGCGGCTGCGCTTCATCCTTGATTCGGCACGGGTCGGCGAGTGGACCATGGACCTGCGGACCGGGGTGTCGCTGCGATCGAAACGCCACGACCAGTGCTTCGGCTACGTCCGCTTCGACGGCCCGTGGACCATCGACACCTTCACCCGCCATGTGCACCCCGAGGACCGTGCGCAGACCTTGAACTCGTTGCAGAGCGCGGTCGCTCGCTCGAGCGACTGGCAGACCGAGTGCCGCGTCGTGTGGCCCGATGCGAGCGTTCACTGGGTGCGCATGCACGGCAGCGTTCGCCGGCATGCCGGCGCGCCGGCCCACATGATCGGCATCGTCATCGACACCACGACCGAGCGCCTGGCCGAAAGCCACCAACGCAAGGCGGAGCGGCTCGAAGCCGAGAACCGCCAGATCCAGGAGGCGAACCGCGTGAAGACGCTGTTCCTGGCCAACATGTCGCACGAGTTGCGCACGCCGCTGAATGCCATCATCGGCTTTGCGGATCTGCTCCGTTCCGGGGCCGTGCCGCTGGAGTCCGACAAGCACCAGGAGTTTCTCGGGCACATCGGCGAGAGCGGCCGGCACTTGCTGGCGCTGATCAACGACGTGCTGGACATGTCCAAGGTCGAATCCGGCAAGTTCGAGTTCTATCCCGAACCCGTCGACCTTCGCGCCACGATCGAGGGCGTGGTGGACATCCTGGGCAACGACATCCGGCGCCGGAACCTCGAGGTTGTGATCGATGCCGACGCGGCGCTGCGCGAGGTCGTGATCGATTCCACCCGGTTCAAGCAGGTGCTCTACAACTACCTGTCGAACGCCATCAAGTTTTCACGCACCGCCACCCGCGTGACCGTGCGGGCGCTCGTCGAGGACGCGGAGAGCTTCCGCGTCGAAGTGGAGGACCACGGCCCGGGCATCGCGCACGGCGACCTGCCGCGCCTGTTCGTCGAGTTCGAGCAACTCGATTCGAGTCTGACCCGCAAACACATGGGCACCGGTCTGGGGCTGGCACTGACGCGGCGAATCGTCGAAGGGCAGGGCGGTCGCGTGGGTGTGCGCAGTCTGTTCGGCGTCGGCAGTGTGTTCCACCTCGTGCTGCCGCGCGCGCAACCGGCGCGCCTGCGCGAGGCAACGCCCACGGCGGTCGCGCGGCCCGTGCTCGCAGAGGCCCTGCCCGCGACGGAGCCCCGGCTCGACCCCCTCGCGTGCGCGTTGACCGAAGCCGGTTGGCCGCTCGACACCGGCGCGCGCGGGCAGACGGACCTGCTTCATGCGCTCGGCCACGTGTATGACTCGATCTCGCTGGATCTGCTACTGCCGAGACAGGCACCGCCGGGCGTGCTCTCGGACGTGCGCCGGCTTCGGAACGTGCACGGGCACCGGCCCGCACTGCCCGACCTCTCGCCGGGTTTCGCGATCGCCGACGTGCTGCGCAAGCCGATCCATGCCGACCAGGTTGCCGCAGCGATGCGGGGCCTGAGGCCCGACGGCGCACAGCCGACCGTGCTGGTGATCGACGACGACCCGCAGGCGCTCGACTTGATGGGCGAGACGCTGCGGCAGCTCGGCATGATCGCCGTGTGCATGCAGGACGGCCGACGTGCGCTCCACGAACTCGATCGCCATGCGCCGGATGCGATCATCCTCGACCTGATGATGCCGCGCTTCGATGGCTTCGCCGTGCTCGACGCCGTGCGGAAGCTGCCCGCATGGAAGGACACGCCGGTGTTCATCTGGACCAGCATGATCCTGACCGACGAGGAGTACGCGAAACTCGCTCGCGCAGCGCGCGCCGTGCTGAGCAAGGGGCAGGGGCCGCTCGACGATCTGCTCGACAACCTGCGCCGCTGGCGCCCACCGGTCCCCGGGAGCCGGGCTAGCGGCGCGCTGTCTGGTCGGCCGGATCGGTGAGTGCCGTCGGCGCCGGATCGCGCCGGCCGAACATGCCCCAGCCCTGCATCGACAACACGAGTCGACCGTCCTGGTTCAGCGTCTCCCATTTGGACAGCACCAGACCGACCGTGGGGCGGCTCGCCATCGGCCGCGCGTCGAGCGTGGTCAGCCGGGCGCTGAGCACGTCGCCCGGAAAGACCGGGTGGTGCCAGCGCAGGTTGTCCAGCCCCGGCGAGCCCAGGCTGCTTGAATGCAGCAGCACCGCGTCGCAGGTCATGCGCATCGTCATCGCGCAGGTGTGCCAGCCGCTCGCGGAGAGCCGGCCGAACAGCGACGTCGCGGCCGCCGCGTCGTCGAGGTGGAAGGGCTGCGGATCGAACTCGGCGGCGAAGGCGAGCACGGCCTCGCGCGTGACGGGCAGTGCGCCGAACTCGCGCACGCTGCCGATGCTGAAGTCTTCCCAGTAGAGGCGGGCGGGTGCGGAAGGGGTCGGTGAGTTCACGGGGGCTTCGACGGACGCGGTGAAGACGGCTCAGGATACCGAATCGGCCGCCGCCGCGTCGAACACCAGCTCGGCCGCCGCGAGGTCCTCGAGCGCCGTGCCGACGGACTTGAACAGCGTGACGTCGGTGTCGCCCTCGCGGCCCGGGCGTTCGCCGCGGCACAGCTCGGCGAGCGTGCCCTGCAGCTGACCCACCTCGAATGCCCCGGCCTCGATCGCCCGCAGCACATCGCCCGATTTCGCCAAGGCCTCGGGTGTGTCGACGAAGACGCGGCTGCGCGCGAAGCACGCGGCATCGGCCTCGCACATCTGCGGCGTGAAGCTGCCGATCAGGTCGAGGTGCGCACCGGCGCGCAACCACTCGCCGCGGATCAGCGGCGCGGTCGACAGCGTCGCGCAGCTGACGATATCGGCTTGTGCTGCGGCCTGCGCCAGGTCGTCGGTCGCACGCGCCGCGAAGCCGGCCTGGCACAGGGTCGCGGCCAGCGCGCGGGCTGACGCGGGTCGATGGTTCCACACGACGATCTCGTCGATCGGCCGCACCGCGCGCATGGCCTCGGGCACGAGTGCCGCGACACGGCCGGTGCCGACGACCAGCAGCCGATGCGCGGCCGGCCGCGCGAGAAACGACGCGGCGAGCGCCGAGGCTGCCGCGGTGCGCCGCGAGGTGATCTCGTCGCCATCGAGCTGCGCGAGCGGCACGCCGGTCGTGGCGTCGAACAGCAGGTAGGTCGAGTGCAGCCCGGGCAGGCCGCGCGCACTGTTGCCGGGGAAGATCGTGACGGTCTTGAGCCCGAGTCGCGCGCCCGCGCGCCACGCCGGCATCAGCAGCAGCGTGCCGGCGTCGGCGATCGCGTGCGTGTGGCGCAGTGGGACTTCGCAGCCGCTCGCGAACAGGCGCCGCAGTGCGTCGATCAGCGGCGTGAACGCGAGCAGGCGCCGGGTCGTGGCGGCGTCGATGATCTGCATCGTCACGCGCCGGCGGGCCGGGTCAGCACCCAGCGGGCACAGCGGCCGTTGGCGAACGTGATCGTCACGGCCGTGCCGCCATCGTCGGTCCAGGTGAAGACCTCGCCCTCGTCGGCACGGCCCAGGCTCTTCGTCAGCCCGACGACCTTCGCCATCGGCAGGCCGGCGTGGAGCTTCGCGTGGAGCATCACGGCGTTGTCGACGTGGCCCACCGGCGACTCGGCGGCACTGCGCATCACGCGCACGAGCCGGTTGAACTGCAGCAGCAGCCAGAACGCGATCACCGTGACCGCGAGCGCAACGCCGCTCGCGCCGTAGGCGAACCAGCCGGCGGCCAACGCGGCAGCGGCCAGCGCCCAGCCGATCCACGGGTTCATGCGGCTTCCCCTTCGCGCGGGCCGACGCCCATGCAGCGTGCGGCCAGGTGTGTCGACGGCGTCATCACAGGCCACGCGCGATGTCGATCGCCTGCTCGATGCGCTCGACGGCGTGGATCGTCAGGCCCTCGATGGCCTTCTTAGGCGCATTCGCCTTCGGCACGATCGCGATCGAGAAGCCGAGCTTGGCCGCCTCGCGCAGCCGCTCCTGGCCGCGTGGCGCGGGGCGCACCTCGCCCGCCAGGCCGACCTCGCCGAACGCGATGAAGCCGCGTGGCAGCGGCTTGCCACGCAGGCTGCTCTGGATCGCGAGCATCACGGCCAGGTCGGCCGCGGGCTCGCTGATGCGCACGCCACCGACCGCGTTGACGAACACGTCCTGGTCCGAGGCGCTGACGCCGGCATGGCGGTGCAGCACCGCCAGCATCATCGCGAGGCGGTCGCGCTCGATGCCCACGCTCAGGCGCCGCGGGCTCGGGCCACCCGAATCGACCAGCGCCTGGATCTCGACGAGCAGCGGCCGGGTGCCTTCGAGCGTGACCAGCACACACGAGCCGGCGACCGGGTCGCCATGTGTCGACAGGAAGATCGCGCTCGGGTTCGCGACGCCCTTCAGGCCCTTCTCGGTCATCGCGAACACGCCGATCTCGTTGACCGCGCCGAAGCGGTTCTTGATCGCACGCACCAGGCGGAAGCTCGAGTGCGTGTCGCCCTCGAAGTACAGCACCGTGTCGACGATGTGCTCCAGCACGCGCGGGCCGGCGAGCGCGCCTTCCTTCGTCACATGGCCGACGAGGATGATCGTGATGCCCGTGCTCTTGGCGATGCGCGTGAGCTGCGCCGCGCACTCGCGCACCTGCGCGACCGAGCCGGGTGCCGACGAGAGCTGGTCGCTGTACATCGTCTGGATCGAGTCGATCACGCAGACGGCGGGGGCTTCGGTCTCGAGCGTCGCGGCGATCTTCTCGAGCTGGATCTCGGCCAGCACGCGCACCGCCGACGCGCCCAGGCCGAGCCGGCGCGAGCGCAACGCGACCTGCGCACCGCTCTCCTCGCCGGTCACGTACAGCGTCTTCATGCTGCGCGAGAGGCTGTCGAGCGCCTGCAGCAGCAGCGTCGACTTGCCGATGCCCGGATCGCCACCGATCAGCACGACGCCGCCGGCGACGATGCCGCCGCCGAGCACGCGGTCGAGCTCCTCGATGCCGGTGCCCTGGCGGTCCACGTCGCTGGCCTCGATCTCGGCCAGCGTCGTCACCGGCTGGCTCGCCACCAGGCCGCGGCCCGCGCTGCCGAAGCGGTTCTTCGACGGGCCTTCCTCGACCGACTCGATCAGCGTGTTCCACGCGCCGCAGCTGGGGCACTTGCCCAGCCATTTGGCCGACGTGCCGCCGCACTCGCTGCAGATGAAGATCGCTTTGTCCTTGGCCATGCACGATTGTCGCCGCTGCCTCGCGTGGGAAAATCCGGCGCATGGAACTCTCCGTCTGGCTCACCTTCTTCCTCGCGTCGTGGGCGATCAGCATCTCGCCCGGGGTGGGCGCCGTCGCGGCGATGAGTGCGGGGCTGAACCATGGCTTCGTGCGCGGCTACCTCGTGACGATCGGCCTCGTGCTCGGCATCCTGGTCCAGGTGCTGGTGGTCGGGCTGGGCCTGGGCGCGCTGATTGCGGCATCGAGTCTGGCCTACGCGGTGGTCAAGTGGGCGGGCGTGGTCTACCTCGTGTTCCTCGGCATCCGCCAGTGGCGCGCGCCGCTGCAACCGATGGTCGCAGAGCGCGCGGACAGCGAACCCGCGTCACGCCGCCAGCTGGTGCTGCGCGGTCTCGTGATCAACACCGCGAACCCGAAGACGACGGTGTTCCTGCTCGCGGTCGTGCCGCAGTTCCTCGACCTTGGCCAGGCGCTGGCACCGCAGTACGCCGTGATCGGCGCGACGGTCGGCTTCACCGATCTGGTGGTGATGGCCGGCTACACCGCGCTGGCGGCCAAGGTGCTGCGCATGCTGAAGACGGCGCGTCAGCTGAGGCTGATGAACCGAACCTTCGGCGGCTTGTTCGTCGCCGCCGGTCTCCTGCTCGCGACCTTCCGGCGCGTCTAGTCGGCGCTCCGCGCG
Source organism: Burkholderiales bacterium (assembly GCA_040007475.1). Taxonomy (GTDB): domain Bacteria; phylum Pseudomonadota; class Gammaproteobacteria; order Burkholderiales; family Burkholderiaceae_C; genus LMDS01. Next base: position 21,027 of record JBDTVC010000011.1, on the reverse strand, counting down.
GGCAGAAACGAGCGCACATCGGCGGCGAAGGTCTTCACATCGATCGGCTTGGAGATGTAGCCGTCGCACCCGGCATCGCGCATCTTCTGTTCGTCGCCCTTCATCGCGTAGGCGGTGAACGCGATGATCGTGATGTGGCGGCGCCGCGGGTCGGCTTTCAGCAGGCGGGTGAACTCGAGGCCGTCCATGCCGGGCATCTGGATGTCCATCAGGATCGCGTCGGGGCAGGCCTGCTCGATCAGTTGAAGGGCGGCCGCCGCGTCCGCCGCGGCATCGACGACGAGGCCATCGGCCTGCAGCACGAAGCGCACGAGGTCGATGTTGATCGCGTTGTCGTCGACGACCAGCACCCGTGCCGGGCTCGCTGATGCGTCCGCGCGCGGCGTGGTCACCGGAGTACCTTCGTGCTGCGCACTCCGGTATTCGCTCTTGGGGCGGCCCGGCGAGCTCATGTCACGCTCGCGTCGGGCGGGGCGATGGCCGCCGGCGGCCGCCAGCGCGTCAGCGCGTCGATCATGTGAGTCACCGCGCCGCCGCCCTTGGCGACGATGCCCTGCGCAGAGCGGGTCAGCGCGACGACCTCGTCGTCGGTCAGGATCATGCTCGTCCAGATGAAGACCGGTGTGTCTCGCCACACGGCGGACTCGCGCAGGGCGCCCAGCACCTCGAAACCGTTGAAGCCCGGCATCATCAGGTCGAGCACGATGGCGTCGGGGCGGTGTTCGTCGAGTTCGCGCAGCGCCTGCCGGCCGTCGTGCATGCAGATCGCGTCGATGCCCAGGCCCGCGAGCGTCGCGCGCATCAGGTCGAGCGCGTGCGGCTCGTCGTCGACGACCATCACGCGCGCGGGCGCCGGCCTGCCCGCTGCGAGCCGCGCCATGGCCCTGACCACTTCCTCGGCGCGCAGCGGCTTGGCCAGCACGTTGGCGACGGCGAACGAAACCGCGCGGCCCTCGGCGGGCATCGTCAGCGCGAGCACCGGTGAGTCGCGGTTCAGCGCATCGCTGCGAATGCCATGGAGCGCGGCCAGGCCGCCGTGCTCGGGCAGCAGCAGGTTGAGCGTGATCCCATCGTACGGCTGCGCGCGCGCGCTCAGCACGGCCTGTTCACCGGAGTAGGCCGCGTCGATCGTGAACGCTGAACCGGCCAGGCCGGAGGCGATGTGGCCCTGCAGCTCGCGGTCGTCCTCGAGCACCAGCAGGCGATGCGACGACGGGTCGGGTGCGGCAACGGGTGCACGCGGCAACACCAGGTGAAATACGCTGCCGGCGCCCGGCGTGCTGCGCACGCCGACGCTGCCGCCCTGGGCCTGGACGAGGCGACGCGTCAGCGCCAGACCCAGCCCGGTGCCCTGGTGCTGCTTGCTCATGCCGGCGTCGAGCTGCTGGAACTCGACGAACAGCCGCGCGAGGTCGGCCGGCGCGATGCCGATGCCGGTGTCCTCGACCTCGAGGCGGAAGTGTTCGGGGCCGTCGGCCCGTGCCCGGATCGTCACCCGCCCCCCTTCGGGCGTGAACTTGATGGCGTTCGACACGTAGTTGTAGAGCGCCTGTTTCAGGCGCGCCGGGTCGACCACGATCTCGCCCAGGTCCGGCGCGATCTCGACCGAGAGCTTCAGGCCCTTGCGCCCGATGGCGGTGAGCAGCACGTTGCCGACCTCGGTCGCCAGCTGCTGCACGTCGACCGGCTCGGGCGCGAACTCGAACTTGCCGGATTCGACCTTGGCCAGGTCCAGCACATCGTTGATCAGCTGCAGCAGGTGGTGACCGCTGGTCGCGATGTGGCCCAGGAAGATCTGCGTTTGCGGCGAGCCGGTGGGCACCGCGCCGGAGTGCATCAGTTCGGCAAACCCGATGATGGCGTTCAGCGGCGTGCGCAGCTCGTGCGACATGTTCGCCAGGAACTGGCTCTTCAGGCGATTCGCCTCCTGGATCTGGCGGTTCTCGGTTTCCAGGCGCTGGGCCTTCAGGCGCGCCTCCTCGACGAGCTTTTCCTGCGTGACATCGGCGACGATGCCCACCAGGCGGTCGCTCGCGCCCGCATCGCGCAGCAGCCCGCCGTGCATGCTGACCCAGTGCACGCTGGCATCCGGCCAGACGACGCGGCAGGTGACGTGCCAGTCCTTGCGCTGCGTGACCGAGGCATGGAACGAGCGTGCGACCTCGGCCCGGTCGTCGGGGTGCACGTGGTTCAGGAAGATGTCGAAGTCCCAGTCGGGCCGCATCGCCTGGTAGCCGAAGCAGAAGTCGTGGCGCAGCGAGCGCCGGCCCTGGCCGGTCGTCAAGTCCATCTCCCACTCGCCGATCTGCGCGGAGTCGAGCGCGAAACGCAGCCGCGCGCTGGCGAGCCGCGACGCGGCCTCGGCGCGCCGCTGCGGCGACAGGTCGCGCGCGATTTTGGAGCCACCGACGATGCGGCCACTGGCGTCGCGGACTGGTGACAGGGCGATCGAGGCGTCGAGCCGGCGGCCGTCCTTGGCGATGCGCACCGTGTCGAAGGCCGGCACGCTGCGGCCGACGGCGAGGTCGGTCAGGATCCGCATCTCCTCGGCCTCGCGCTCCGGCGGGATCAGCATCTGCACGCGCTGGCCGATCGCCTCGGCGGCGGTGTACCCGAACATCGACTCTGCGGCCCGGTTCCAGCTCGTGATGCGGCCGTTCAGCGCCTCGCTGATGATGGCGTCGCTCGATGATTCGACGATGGCGGCGAGGCGCCGCAGCTCGGCTTCGGCGTCATTGAGCCGCGTCAGGTCGCGAAACACCATCGTGAACCCGCGGGCGACGCCGGCGTCGTCGTGGATCACGGCCGCGCGCAGCTCGACCGCGGTGCGCGTGCCGTCGCGGGCGATCACGACGAGGCGCTCCGTGGTGGGCGCCCCGGGGCCGCGCTCGACCATCTCGTCGAGCGGGTTGCGGGCCTCGGTGCCTACAGGGTGGTCTTCGCGGACGAAGACCTGCTGGACGCCGCGCCCGAGCGCCTCGGTCCGCGTCCAGCCGGTCACCTGTTCGGCCAGCGTGTTCATGCGCGTGATGCAGCCCTGCGAATCACACACCACCAAGCCTGCACCGATGCTCCCCAGGGCCATCTCCAGCGTCCGTTCGGTGTCCAGCAGGTGTTCGGTGGCGCTGCGGCGCTTGCGCACTTCGGCGTCGAGCGAGCCGGTGGCCGCGCTGAACTGCGTCGGCGAGGGCAGCGCCAGCGCGTTGGGCAGCAGCCGCCAGATGACGACGGCAGTGGCCACCGAGATCGCCGCGGTGATCGCCTTGGTCAGCGTCTGCGCAGCGTAGTCGGGCACCCAGATCGTCCAGATGTCCATCACATGCGTGATGCCGCAGGCGAAGATGAAAGCACTGAAGAGCCACGCGACCCACCGGATGGTGGGGTCGGGGCGTTGCCTGGCGAAGCGCAGGATCGTGACCGGGATCGAGAAGTACGCCAGTGCGATCAGCGCATCGTCCGTGACCATCGAACCCAGCAGACCGGGCGACCAGGTGAAGCAGTAGCCGTGCGGCAGGTAGCCGTCGCGCGCGAGCAGTGAGACCAGTCCGTCCATGAGGTTCCTCGCAGAGAAGGCAGGCCCGTCGAAGGCATGCTCCACCGTCCGCGGCGGCCGACCTGCCGCCACGTGACCGATGGTGCGTGCCCGCACCGGCGCGCGTCAACCAAAAAGATTCGGACGAGTGGCCCGCGGCGAGCGTCAAACGTGCGTACTGCGCGCCGCATGCCGTCAGTCGGTGACCTTGCCGCGCCCGGCCTTGATCGCGGATCGGATGCCCTTGCCCTCGAGCCGCCGCTGCTTCGAGCCGTAGGTCGGCTTGGTCGCGCGGCGCGCCTTGGGCGGCACGGCCACGCTGTTGACGAGATCGCTCAGGCGCTGCATCGCGTCGGCACGATTCATGTCCTGGCTGCGCGTGGTCTGGGCCTTGATCACGACCACACCGTCGGCGGTGATGCGCTGGTCACGCAGTGCGAGCAGCCGCTCCTTCACGGCTGCGGGCAGCGACGACGCATGGATGTCGAAGCGCAGGTGCACGGCGCTCGAGACCTTGTTGACGTTCTGCCCGCCGGCCCCCTGCGCGCGGATCGCGCTGAACTCGACTTCGTTCTCAGGGATGACCAGCATCGCGCGTCGGCACCCGCTGCGCGAGCGCGCACATCAGCTCGTAGCCGATCGTGCCGGCCGCCTGCGCAACCTCGTCGATCGGCAGCACGCTGCCGCCCGGGCTCGTGCCCCACAGCGTCGCGACGCTGCCGACGCCGGCATCGGGCACGCCCGAGAGATCGACCGTGATCATGTCCATCGACACGCGGCCGACGATGCGGGTGCGCGTCTCGCCGACCAGCACCGGCGCACCGTTCGGCACGACGCGCGGGTAGCCGTCGGCGTAGCCGCAGGCGATCACGCCGATGAGCATGTCGCGCTCGGCCGTGAAGCTGCTGCCGTAGCCGACGCGCTCGCCGGCGCCGAGCGACTGGGTGGCGATGACGCGCGCGCGCAGGCTCATCGTCGGCTGCAGGCCCCAGTGGGCGATGCTGTGCTGCGGGAAGTCGGGTGACGAGCCGTAGACCATGATGCCGGGGCGCACCCAGTCGCCGCGCAGCGCGGCGTCGCCCGGGGCGTAGCGCAGCGTGGCGGCGCTGTTCGACACGGTGCGCTCGCCGGGCAGGTCGTGCGTGGCGGCGTCGAACACGGCCAGCTGGGTCGCGACCGCGTGCGGCTCGGCGGCGTCGGCATCCGACAGGTGCGTCATCAGCGCGATGCTGTCGACCTGGGTCAGCCCGCTCAGGCGGCGCCACGCGTGCTGATAGGCGGCCGGGCGAAAGCCGAGCCGGTTCATGCCGCTGTTCAACTTCAGGAACACCTGGTGCGGCGCGTGCGTCTTGTGTGCGGCGAGCATGTCGATCTGGGCTTCGCAATGCACCGTGTGCCACAGGTTCAGACGCGAGCACAGCTCCAGGTCGCGCGGCTCGAAGCAGCCTTCGAGCAGCAGGATCGGGCCCCGCCAACCGAGCGCGCGCACGCGTTCGGCCTCGTTCAGGTCGAGCAGCGCGAAACCGTCGGCGCCTTGCAGGCCCGGATAGGCGCGCTCGATGCCGTGGCCGTAGGCGTTGGCCTTCACGACGGCCCAGACCTTCGCGTCGGGCGCCGCCGTGCGCGCACGGCGCAGGTTGTGCGCGAGCGCATGGGTGTGGATCAGGGCTTCTATGGGACGCGGCATGGCCGTGGACCTTCACTCGCCGAGCGTGGCGTGGGGCGATTCTGCCAGCCGCAGAGGGTCACGACCCGCGTGCTATAACCCCGCTCGCCAAGGAGTCACATGCGGACACGAGAGCACGGCCGGGGCGCAGGTTGGTGAGCGCATGAAGAAGGGCTTCTACACGATCATGTCGGCGCAGTTCGCCAGCTCGCTGGCGGATTCTGCGTTGTTCGTCGCCGCGTACGAGATGCTCAGGATCGCCAATTCGGCGAGCTGGCAACGGGCCGCGCTGGTGCCGATGCTGGCGCTGTTCTACGTGATCCTCGCGCCGTTTCTCGGCGCCTTCGCCGACGCGTGGCCCAAGGGCAAGGTCATGTTCATGGCCAACGCGATCAAGCTGGTCGGCTGCCTGCTGATGCTCGCGGGGCTGCACCCGCTGCTGGCCTACGCGGTCGTCGGACTGGGTGCGGCGGCCTACTCGCCGGCCAAGTACGGCATCCTGACCGAACTGCTCCCGAACTCGCAGCTCGTCAAGGCCAACGGCTGGATCGAGGGGCTGACCGTGCTGTCGATCATCCTCGGTACGGTGCTGGGCGGCGTGCTGGTGGGGCCGGTGATCTCCCGGCACCTGCTGTCGTTCGACCTGCCGGGGATCGAGACCGGCCTGGCGACCCCGCCCGAGGCCGCGGTCGCCTGCCTGGCGAGCCTGTACGTGGTGGCCGCGCTGTTCAACCTGCGCATCCCGCGCACCGACGCGCCGCTGCTGCCGATGCAGGGCCCGGTCGTCCTGACGCGCGACTTCATGGATTGCAACGCGCGGCTCTGGGCCGACAAGCTCGGCCAGATCTCGCTGGCGACGACGACGCTGTTCTGGGGCGTGTCGGGCAACATGCGCACGATCGTGATGGTGTGGGCCGCGGCGGCGCTGGGCTACTCGACCACACAGGCCTCGAACCTCGTCGGCGTCGTGGCGATCGGCACGACCGCGGGTGTGCTGATCGCCTCGGTGCGCACGCGGCTCGATCAGGCGACGGGCGTGATCCCGCTCGGCATCGCGATGGGCGTGCTGATGGTCGGCCTGAACCTGATGACGAACGTGTGGGTGGCCGCGCCGTTCCTGATGCTGCTGGGCGTGGTCGGCGGCTACCTCGTCGTGCCGATGAACGCGCTGCTGCAGCACCGCGGCGCCAACCTGATGGGCTCGGGCCGCTCGATCGCGGTGCAGAACTTCAACGAGCAAGCTTGCATCCTCGGCCTGGGCGCGATCAACAGCGGGCTGGCGATGCTGCGCCTGTCGGTGTTCACGACGATCGCGATCCTCGGCGTGCTGGTGGCGCTGGCGATGTGGTCGATCAAGCGCCAGCACGAGCGGAACTGCGTCCGGCATCCGGGTGAGATCGCACGTTTGCTCGCGATCGCGCGTAGCGACAAGCACTGAGAAGCGCGACCCCCTAGAACAGCGACAATCGGGCCCATGCATCTGCCCCCACTGCGAAGCCCCTTGCGCGAATGAAGAAGGGTTTCTACACGATCATGTCGGCGCAGTTCTTCAGCTCGCTGGCCGACAACGCGCTGCTGGTGGCCGCCATCGAGATGCTCAAGACGACGAACGCGCCGTCGTGGCACATCCCGGCGCTGGGGCCGATGTTCGCGTTGTTCTACGTGATCCTGGCGCCGTTCCTCGGTGCATTCGCCGATGCCGTGCCCAAGGGCAAGGTGATGTTCTTCGCCAACGGCATCAAGGTGTTCGGCTGCCTGCTGATGCTGTTCGGCGGCCACCCGCTGGTGGCCTACGCCATCGTCGGGCTCGGGGCCGCGGCGTACTCGCCGGCCAAGTACGGCATCCTGACCGAGCTGCTCCCGAACTCTCAGCTCGTCAAGGCCAACGGCTGGATCGAGGGCCTGACGATCATGTCGATCATCCTCGGCATCGCGCTCGGCGGGCAGCTGATCGGCAAGGTCGTGTCGCGCCAGCTGCTCGCGATCGACCTGCCGCTGATCGACACCGGCATCAACACCGCGCCCGAGTCGGCGATCGCGCTGATCGTGTTCCTGTACATGATCGCCGCGCTGTTCAACCTGCGCATCCCGCGCACCGACGCGCCGCTGCAGCCCCTCGGCCACGGCGTGGCCGGCCTGATGCGCGATTTCTCCAGCTGCAATGCGCGGCTCTGGACCGACAAGCTCGGCCAGATCTCGCTCGCGACGACGACGCTGTTCTGGGGTGTCTCGGGCAACCTGCGCATCATCGTGTTCGCGTGGGCGACCGTGGCGCTGGGCTACACGACGACGCAGGCGACGTCGCTGGTGGCCGTGGTGGTGATCGGCACGGCCGCCGGCGCGGTGATCGCGTCGATGCGCATGCGGCTGGACCAGGCGACCAGCGTGATCCCGATGGGCATCATGCTCGGCCTGCTGGTGATCGGGCTGAACGTGATCACCAACGTGTGGGTGGCCGCGCCGTTCCTGATCGGGCTGGGCGCGATCGGTGGCTACATGGTCGTGCCGATGAACGCGCTCCTGCAGCACCGCGGCGCGAACCTGATGGGCGCCGGCCGCTCGATCGCGGTGCAGAACTTCAACGAGCAGGCCTGCATCCTCGGCCTCGGCGCGTTCTACACGGGCATGACGAAGTTCGGCTTGTCAGCCTTCACGGCGATCGCGCTGTTCGGGTCGGTGGTGGCGGGCACGATGGCACTCATCTACTACTGGCACAAGAACAACCTGGTGACCTACAAGGACGAGCTGGATCACCTGCTGGCGATCGCGCGCAGCGACAAACACTGACCGCGCTTCAATCCTCGGCCGCGTGCCGTTTGCGGACCGCCACTGCGTAGGCACCCGGCTGGCGGGTCGTGTCGTTGGTCGGCTCGACGACGCTGTGGCGGTACTTCGCCCAGTCCTCGTCTCGCATGCCGGCCAGGCTGGGCGTCACGTCGAGCGTCTTCAGGTGCCGCTCGGCATAGGTCGCGCGCAGCAGAGGCTGCAGCTGGAGCAGCGGCCGGTCGGCGCGCAGTTCGATCGGTGTGTCGGTCGCGGTCAGGCGCACGTTGATGAACAGCGGTCCGAACCAGCGGTCGGTCTCGACGATGCCCTCGTAGACCTCGAACTGCTTGCTGCGCGGCACGTTGGCCATCGGCCGCAGCAGCGAGCTCCAGCCTTCGTCGGTGGACATGAACAGGCCGGTCCAGAGCTGGATCACGCCGGGCGCGAGGGTCTGCGACACGAACGGCGGGCAGTAGCCCTTGATGTCCTCGGGCGCATGCGCATCGAAGTAGTCGGCAGAGCCCGGGTACATGTCGTTCCTGACGGGCATCCACTGGTCGGCGCCCTCGTGCGTCCAGAGCGAGTCGGTGCCGTCCCACTGCAGCCACACGGTGCGCGGCAGGAACACATACCAGCCGAACGCGCTCGCGGTGGTGAGCGCCTCGCAATACTGCAATGCGGCGGCGGGGATGGTGCCGAGCGCGCTGCGATCAGCGCGCATCGGGTCGCGGCCATCAGGAATGGCGCGGAAGAACCGGATGATGGTCACGATGTGTTGTCCCGGGTGACGCGGCGCGGCGCGTGCGTGACAACAATGGACACGACGGCGAGGCGCCGCCGTGTCCAAGGGTATCAGCGCTTCAGGTGCGGCACGTTGAGCGCGCCGATCGCCACCTTGGACGGGGTGCGCTGCAGGTGCGGGACATTCAGTGCGCCGACGATGACCTTGGAGGGCGTGCCTTGGATCGGGGTGGTGTTCATGAAGTCTCTCCGTCTGGGTTGTTGCGTGGCGCCGATGGCAGCCATCAGCCCACAAGATCACGCAATCACTGTGCCCAGAACGTGAACTCCGTCACCGGAGTTGTGACTCACTGAAACAGCGGGTCGACCTGGCGCAGCGCGGCACGCAGATCGGCGTCGAGCAGCGGCTTCGTGAGGTACGCGTCGCAGCCGGCCAGCGAGCCGTGCACGCGGCTCGACGAACCGGCCCGCCCCGTGGTGATGACGACGGCCGGCACAAGGGCGTTCGCAGAATTGGGCTCGCGCTTGATCGCCTGGCAAAGGCCCAGGCCGTCGATGCCGTGCTCGGGCCGGAGCGCGAGTTCTAGGAAGACGATACCGAACGATTGCCGCTCGATCATGCCCAGCGCCTGGTCGCCGCTCTCGGCGCCAAACACCGCATAGCCCAGTGCATGCAGTCGTTGCATCAGGAACTTGCGCGCGATCGGCGTGCTGTCGACGACGAGCACCGGCAGGCGCGGGGCCGACGGCGCGGCGAGGTCGTGCAGCAGCAGGTCGACTTCGCCGCGCGATTCGAGCGGCGTGGCGAGCGGATCGAGCTCGGTGAGCTGCGAGTGGTCGGAGAAGTCGGGCATGGCCGCGATGTTCCGTGCCCGGCCGCCGCAGCGTCAAGCCTCGATCCGGCGAACCATCGCATGCGGCGGTACGATTGCACACCCCCCGATCACCGCGAGACGCGCCATGCCCAAAACTCCCGCCAGCATCTATGACTTCGAGGCCTTGTCGATCGAAGGCAAGCCGGCCCAGCTCTCGACGCAGCGCGGCAAGGTCATGCTGATCGTGAACACCGCGAGTGCCTGCGGTTTCACGCCGCAGTTCGCCGGGCTCGAGACGCTGTGGGAGACCTATCGCGACAAGGGTCTGGTGGTGCTCGGCTTCCCGAGCAACGAGTTCGGCGGGCAGGACCCGGGCAGCGACGGCGAGATCGCATCGTTCTGCCAGCTCAACTACGGGGTGAGCTTCCCGATGATGAGCAAGGTCAAGGTCAACGGCGCCGACGCGCACCCGCTGTGGAAGTGGCTGACCGCCGAAGCGCCGGGGATCCTCGGCTCCAAGGGCATCAAGTGGAACTTCACGAAGTTCCTCGTCGGGCGTGACGGCAAGGTGCTCAAGCGCTACGCACCGACCGACAAGCCCGAGTCGATCGCCGCCGACATCCAGGCTGCGCTCGCCGCCGCCTGATTCTTCTTTCACGAGACCACCATGTTCGAACACATTCCGCCGTTCGCGGGCGACCCGATCCTGAGCCTGAACGAAGACTTCCAGAAGGACCCGCGGCCGAACAAGATCAACCTGTCGATCGGCATCTACTTCGACGATGCAGGGCGCATCCCGGTGATGGACTCGGTGAAGCGCGCCGAACAGATGGTCGTCGCGAAGGGCGGCCCCAAGCCCTACCTGCCGATCGAGGGCGCCGCGAACTTCCGCAGCGCGGTGCAGCTGCTGCTGTTCGGCCAGGACCACGAGGCGGTGACCTCGGGCCGCATCGCGACGATCCAGTCGGTCGGCTCCAGCGGCGGCCTGAAGGTGGGTGCGGACTTTCTCGCGACGTACTTCAAGGGCAGCCAGGTGTGGGTCAGCGACCCGACCTGGGACAACCACCGGTCGATGTTCGAAGGCGCGGGCCTCACCGTCAACACCTACCCGTACTACGACGCGGCCACCGGCGGCGTGAAGTTCCCGCAGATGCTGGCCGCGCTGGGCGGCCTGCCCGCGAAGAGCATCGTGCTGCTGCACGCCTGCTGCCACAACCCGACCGGCGTGGACCTGACCCGCGCGCAGTGGGACGAACTGATCCCGGTGCTGCGCGAGCGGCAGCTGATCCCCTACCTCGACCTCGCCTACCAGGGCTTCGGCGACGGCATCGAGGCCGACGCGTATGCGGCGCGAGCGCTGGCGAACGCCGGCGTGAGCTTCTTCATCGCCAACTCGTTCTCGAAGAGCATGAGCGTCTACGGCGAGCGCTGCGGCGCGCTGAGCGTGGTCTGCCCGAACGCGCACGAGGCGTCGCTGGTGCTGGGCCAGATGAAGTTCACGGTGCGGCGCAACTACTCGAGCCCGCCGATCCACGGTGGCCAGATCGTCGCGACGGTGCTGACCGAACCCGAGCTGCGCAAGAGCTGGGAGATCGAGCTCGGTGCGATGCGCGAGCGCATCCTCGCGATGCGCAAGAAGCTTCACGGTGTGCTCTCGGCCAAGGTGCCGGGGCGCAACTTCGACTACTTCCTGACGCAGCGTGGCATGTTCAGCTACACGGGCCTCTCGACGGCGCAGGTCGACACGCTGCGCGAGGTGCACGGCGTGTACATGGTGCGCTCGGGGCGCATCTGCGTCGCGGGGCTGAACAGCTCGAACGTCGAGGCCACGGCGGTCGCGATGGCGGCGGTGCTCGGCGGCTGAGGCCCCTGTTTCCGTCAGGCGTGTAAGGAGACGGCGCAGGTTCAGACCAAGGGTGGCCAGCAGAACGGTCGTGTCGACAAGACGTGCATCCAGTCTGCGTGGGTCCGCGTAATGGATCGAACACAACCTGTCTCAACACCTGAAGGAAACATCATGCTGAACAACTTCAAGTCCGGCGTTGCCGTCGCCACCGCCGCCGCTGCCCTCTTCTCGATGGGCGCGACCCTCTCCACCTCGGTGCAGGCCGCCGACGAGATGACCGTGCACTGCGTGGGCGTCAACAGCTGCAAGGGCACCTCCGACTGCAAGACCGCGAAGAGCGAGTGCAAGGGCCAGAACAGCTGCAAGGGCATGGGCTGGGTCGGCAAGAAGAGCGAAGCCGAGTGCAAGGCCGCGGGCGGCACGGTCGGCAAGTAAGCCACCGGCCCCGTCGATGAGCAGCCCGATCAGAGGCTTCGGCCTCGGGCTGCGCACCGAGCACTACGCAGACTTCCTCGAGGCCCGGCCAGACGTCGACTGGCTCGAGGTCATCTCCGAGAACTACATGGTGCCGGGCGGCAAGCCGCTCGCGCGCCTCGACGCGATCCGTCGCGATCACCCGATGGTGATGCACGGCGTGTCGATGTCGATCGGCAGCACCGATGCGCTCGACCTCGACTACCTGCGCGACCTGAAGGCGCTCGCCCACCGCATCGAACCGGCCTGGATCTCGGATCACCTGTGCTGGACCGGGGTGGACCACCACAACCTGCACGACCTGCTGCCGATGCCCTACACCGAGGCCGCGCTGCGCCACCTGGTGCCGCGCGTGCAGCAGGTGCAGGAGCTGCTCGGCCGACGCATGGTGCTCGAAAACGTCTCGAGCTACGTCAGTTTCGAGGCTGACGAGATGAGCGAGTGGGTGTTCATAACCGAGTTGCTGAAGCGCGCCGACTGCGAGCTGCTGCTGGACGTGAACAACGTCTACGTCAGCAGCCGCAACCACGGCTTCGACCCGCGGACCTTCATCGACGCGATGCCGCGTGAGCGCGTGCGGCAGATCCACCTCGCCGGCCACGAGGACCACGGCACACACTGCGTCGACACCCACGACCACCCGGTCTGCGACGCGGTCTGGTCGCTGTACGCACACACCGTGCGCCGCTTCGGCGCGGTGCCGACGATGATCGAGCGCGACGACCACATCCCGCCGCTCCCGGAGCTGCTCGCCGAGCTCGACCAGGCGCGGCGCGTGCAGATCGAGGCGCTGGCATGACGCTGGCCGCGCAGCAGCGGGCACTCAAGCGTGCCGTGATGAGTGGCGATGGCGCGGGGGCCGTCAACGGCTTGCTGCGCATCTACCGGCAGGCCTACCCGGCGCGCCTCACGGCGGCGCTGCGAGACAACTTCGGCGTGCTGCCGACGGTGCTCGGCGACGAGGCGTTCGATGCGCTGGCGCAGGCCTATATCGAGGCGCATCCGTCCCGACGCCCGTCGATCCGCTGGTTCGGCGACGAGCTGCCGGGGTTCATGGCCGCGCGCGAAGACCTGGTGCCCCATCCCGCGCTGGTCGATCTGGCGCGCATGGAGTGGGCACTGCGCTCTGCGTTCGATGCGGCCGACGCGCCGTCGCTCGCGGCAGACGATCTCGCGCAGGTGCCGGCCGAGCAGTGGCCGGCACTGACCTTCACGCCCTTGCCCAGCCTGCAATTGCTGCCGATGGAATGGAACGTGGAACCGGTCTGGCGCGCGTTGCAGGGCGATGACGCGCCCGATCTGCCCGAACCGCAGGCGCTGGCCCACGACCTGTTGATCTGGCGCCAGGGCCTGGAGACACGCTGGCGTGCGCTCGATGCCACGGCGGCATGCTGGCTGCGCTGCGCACTGCGTGGCGAGCGCTTCGCCGATCTCTGCGCGCTCGCCGCGAGCGAAGTCGGCGACGAGCAGGCCGCGCTGCAAGCCGCGAGCGCGTTGCGCGGCTGGATCGGCGACGGGCTCTTCAGGCGCTGAGGTTCAGCCGCTGAACCAGCGCTGCGCGTGAAGCGCCAGGCCGGTTGCGACACTGGCGAAGCGGTCGCCACGCGCCACGTGCGCGGTGGGGAATGTGGCGGCGATGCGGCTGGCCAGCAGGCGCAACCCGGTCGAGCCGCCGGTGAAGTACAGCGCGTCGATCTGGTCCGGCGTCAGCCCGGCCTGCGTGACGGAGTCGCGTGCGGTGTCGACGATGCGCGCAATGTCGGCGTCGATCGCCTGCATCGCCTCGTGCTCGCTGAAGTCCACGCCCAGCTTGTATTCGGTGTGGCCCAGATCGATGCGCGTCTCGCCGCCCTCGGCGACCGCGATCTTCGCCCCCTCGGCGCGCGCCGCGAGCTCGTGGCCGAGGCGCTCGTCGATCACGATCATCAGCCGCTCGTAGTGGCGTGGGTTGCCGTAGAAGCCACGCATGCTGCGCAGCTCGGCCGCGCGTGCCGGGCTGTAGACGGTGTTGATCAGATGCCACGTCGCCAGATCGAAGTACACGCCGCTGGGCACCTCGCGCGCCGGCGCGCCGGCGACGCTCGGGCCCATCGCGCCGAAGCCGTACTCGGGCAGGATCGCCGCGAGCTCGACGCGGCGGTCGAAGTCGGTGCCGGCGATGTGCACGCCGTGGTTCGCGAGGATGTCGTCCTTGCGCTCGCGCTTGGCCGCGTGCTGCGGGCCGACGCGAACGACCGAGAAGTCCGACGTGCCGCCACCGATGTCGGCGACCAGCACGATCTGTTCGCGGTCGACGCTGCGCTCGTAGTCGAACGCCGCGGCGATCGGCTCGTACTGGAAGCTCAGCTCCTCGAATCCGACCTGGCGTGCCGCCGTCGCCAGCGCGGCCTGGGCCTGCGCATCGCGCGCCGGGTCGTCATCGACGAAGAACACCGGCCGGCCGAGCACCGCGCGGCGGATCGGCGCGCCGGCCTGGGCCTCGGCACGGCCCTTGAGGTGCTTGAGGTAGCCCGCGACGATGTCGAGGTACTTCGCGCCGCGGCCGCCGCCGACGTCGGTGGTCTGGTCGATCAGCGAGCTGCCGAGGATGCTCTTCATCGAGCGCATCAGCCGGCCGTCGAGACCATCGACATACGCGGCCACGGCCGCACGGCCGAACGCGCGGGGCGGGCCGTCGAGCTCGGGGCCCTCGACGAAGTAGAAGACCGCCGTCGGCATCGTCGTGTGGCCGGGTTCGAGCTCGACCAGGCGCATGCCGCCGGCCGGGTCGGGCACGGCGATGGCCGAGTTGGAGGTGCCGAAGTCGATGGCGCAATACATGGTCAGGGCCGGCGGGATGAAGGGGCGCGATTCTACTGACCTTGCGGGTATGCTGTTCGCCGTCGTCGAACCTGCACAGGAGTTCTCGCCATGCCTCGCCTACAGTCTGTCGCCGCAGCCGCCATGCTCGTCTTCGCCGTGAATGCCCCGTGGGCCGCCGACACCGCGCCGCCGCCGGCGCCCAAGGCCGACAAGCTCGCCGCTGCCCGTGCGCAGATCGCGCAGAAGAACTGGGCCGGCGCACTGACCGAACTCAAACAGGTCAACGCCACCGGCGATGCCGACTGGAACAACCTGATGGGCTACACGGTGCGCAAGGGCGACACGCCCGACCTGGCCGCCGCCGGCAAGTACTACGACGAGGCACTGCGACTGAACCCCCAGCACCGCGGTGCGCTCGAATACTCGGGCGAGCTGTTCCTGATGACGAACGAGCTGCCGAAGGCTGAAGCCCGCCTGGCGTCGCTCGACAAAGCGTGCACGCTTCCGTGCGAGGAGCACACGGCGCTGAAGAAGGCGGTCGAGCGCTACAAGGCCAACGGCAACAAGTACGTCGCCGCACCCTGGTAAGAAGGCGCGGCGACCGCGGGCTTAGTTCGGCAGCACGACGCTGTCGATGACGTGGATGACGCCGTTGTCGGCCACGATGTCGACGGCGGTGACCTTGGCGTTGTCCACCGTCACGCCGCCGCTCGTGGCGAGCGTCAGCTCGGAACCCTGCACCGTCTTGACCTTGCCGGCCTTGACATCCTTGGCCATCACCTTGCCCGCGACGACGTGGTAGGTGAGCACCGCCGTGAGCTTGGCCTTGTCGGCGAGCAACGCATCGAGTTGCGCCTTCGGGATCTTCGCGAACGCCTCGTCGGTGGGGGCGAACACGGTGAACGGTCCGGGGCCCTTCAGGGTGTCGACGAGGCCCGCGGCCTGCAGCGCGGTGGCGAGGGTCTTGAAGTTGCCGGCGGCAACGGCGGTGTCCACGATGTCCTTGGCCTGGGCGGACAGTGCAGCGAACGAGAGGGCGGAAATGGCGAGCAGCTTCTTCATGGGAACTCCAATGGTGGGTGGTGGTGGGTGGTTGAACAAGATCAGGGGCTCGGCAGGATCACCTTGTCGATCAGGTGCACCACGCCGTTGCTGGTAAGGATGTCGGTCGCGACGATGTTGGCGCTGCGGCCACGCTTGTCGGTGATGGCGAGGTTGGCGCCGACGGTGAAGGTCTCGCCCTCCACGGCGGTGATCGGCGTGCCGATCGGCACATCGGCCTTCAGCACGCGACCGGCCACGACGTGATAGGTCAGCACCTTCGTCAAGAGGGTCGTGTCCGCCAGCAGTTGTGCTTTGGTCACGCCCAGCTCGGCGAGCAGCGCGGCGAAGGCGTCGTTCGTTGGCGCGAACACGGTGAAGGGGCCGGTGCCGCTGAGCGTGGCGCCGAGGTTGGCCGCCGTCACGGCTTCGACCAGGATGCTCAGGCTCGGTGTCGCAGCGGCCGTCCCGACGATCGTCTTGTTCGCCGGCAGCAACACCTTGTCGACGACGTGGATCAGGCCATTGCTGGCCACGATGTCGGTCGCCGTGATCTTCGGGTTGCGGTTGCGGCCGTCGGTGATGACGAGCCCTGCGGGGAGCGAGTCGACCTTGAAGATGTCGCCCTGAACGGTGGTGATCGCCTTGCCCATTGGAATGGCGGTGCGCGGCACGGCGCCGGCCACGACGTGATACGTCAGCACAGCAGTCAGCAGCGGCTTGTCGGCCAGCAGCTGCGCCTTGGTGATGCCGAGTTCGGCGAGCAGCGCGGCGAACGCGTCGTTCGTCGGGGCGAAGACGGTGAACGGGCCGGTGCCCGACAGGGTCGTGGTGAGGTCGGCTGCGACGACCGCTTCGACCAGGATGCTGAACTGCGGATCGGCCTGCGCCGTCTGCACGATGTCTTGAGGCGGGGGGTGGTCGTCGTCACTGCCACCGCAGCCGCTGATGATGGCGACCGCGCAGATCGCCAAGAATGCGTTGAGCCAACGGGTCATCGGAACCTCCATCTGGTGGGTGGGGCCGGCAGCGGCCGGCAGGTGGTGAAAGCGGGATCAACGTCCGTGTTTTGACTGGACGGTGCATTATGTGCACTGATCGGTTCACCACACAGACTGTATGGTTCACGTTAATACTTGATGGTATTGACTTGCGTCGCGGGCAGGCGCGCGCACGGCGCCGAGCAACAAGGCGCATGGCGCGCGCTTCATACCGGGATCTGGTGCCGCGTGTGCGCGAACGAACGCTGCAGCATGAAGGGTGTAGCGGGCTGGCCAGATGCGGGCACGCTGAACCCGACGCTGCCCGCCGGGGCGACGCGCCAGGCGCTGTTCAGACCAACGCGATGCTGCTGCCGAACTGCGTCGACGGCCTGTCCCGCCGGGACAAACCGCCGAGCGCGGGGCTCACTCCAGGCCGAGCTGGGTGATGAATTTCGTGTTCAGGTAGGCCTCGATCGCCTCGCTGCCACCCTCGGAGCCATAGCCCGAATCCTTCATGCCGCCGAACGGTACCTCGGGCAGTGCCAGGCCCATGTGGTTGATCGAGACCATGCCGCTCTCGAATGCAGCGCCGATCGCATTCGCGGTCTTCAGTGACTTGGTGCAGGCGTAGGCCGCGAGGCCGAACGGCAGGCGGTTCGCTTCAGCGACGACCTCGTCGAAGCTGCTGAACGGCACGATCGGTGCGATCGGGCCGAACGGCTCCTCGCTCAGGACGCGGGCAGAGGCGGGCACATCGCCGAGCACGGTCGGCTCGAAGAAATAGCCCTCGGTGCCGATGCGTTGGCCGCCCGTCAGCACCTTCGCGCCCTTACCCACCGCGTCGTCGACGAACATCTGCATCGCCTCGACACGGCGGCTGTTGGCCAGCGGGCCCATGCGGGTGTCGGCCTGCATGCCGTCACCGACCTTGATTTTCTTCGTCGCGGCGACGAAGCCTTCGACGAAACGAGCATGCACCGACTCGTGCACGAGGAAGCGCGTGGGCGACACGCACACCTGGCCCGCGTTGCGGAACTTGGCGCCAGCGTACATCTTGGCGGCGGCGTCCACATCGGCATCGGCGAACACGATCGCCGGGGCGTGGCCGCCCAGCTCCATCGTGATGCGCTTCATGTACTGGCCCGCCAGCGCGGCGAGCTTCTTGCCCACCGGCGTCGAGCCGGTGAACGTGATCTTGCGGATGATCGGGCTCGGGATCAGGTACTCGGAGACCTCGGCCGGCACGCCGAACACGAGGTTGACGACACCGGCCGGCACGCCCGCGTCGACGTAGCACCTGATCAGCGCGGCGCAACTCGCCGGCGTTTCCTCCGGCCCCTTCAGGATTACCGAGCAGCCGGCGGCGAGCGCGGCCGAGACCTTGCGAACGGCCTGGTTGATCGGGAAGTTCCACGGCGTGAACGCGGCGACCGGGCCGACCGGCTCCTTCACGACCGCCTGCACCACGCCCTCGGCGCGCGGCGGCACGAGGCGGCCGTAGGTGCGGCGCGCTTCCTCGGCGAACCAGTCCATGATGTCGCCGGCCGCGAGCGTTTCCATCTTGGCTTCGGCGAGCGGCTTGCCCTGCTCCAGCGTCATCAGCGCTGCGATCTCGTCGGCGCGGCTGCGGATGATGTCGGCCGCCTTGCGCAGCAGCTTGTAGCGGTCGAAGGCCGAAACCTTGCGCCAGGCCTTGAAGCCCTTGTCGGCGGCGTGCAGCGCCTGGTCGAGATCGGTGCGCGAGGCGTGCGCGAGTCGCGCCAGCACCTTGCCGGTGGCCGGGTTGATGATGGGCTCGCTCTTGCCTTCGGCACCGTTGCACCATTCACCGTTGATGTAGAGCTGGACGTCGGCGTACATGGAAGATCCTTGCGCTGGGATTGAGGGGATGTGGCGAATTAGACCCGAGTCGCGACGCAGATGCCGCAGGCGCCAAGTGCGACCGACTTCACCCCCATTTCAAGGCATCGAACCGCGCAGATGCGAGCACACTTTGTTGCACGCTCAAGGGATTCGGGAGGCTGCGATGGACTGGTCCACACGATTTGCATGGTTGGCTGCGTGGCGCGGCCTGCCGGCGATGGACGCCGCCGACACCGACCGGGCCGACATGGGAACGGCGTTCGGGCTCGACGCCAGTTTCGATCGCTTTGCCGCGCCGGCATCGCCGCCCGATGTGGCGGAGCCACCTGGCGCCGCCCCGGCCTGGGAGAAGCGCCTGATCCGCCGCTCGGGTCTCTGACGCCCACACTGCTGAACTGTTCGGTACGCGCCGCGACCGGTGCGTGCAGAAGTGGTCCGCCGCCGCCTAGAATCGGCGCATGACCCGGGTTTCGTTCAAGGCGCAGATGCTGCGCGCACGCGAGGAAGCGATCGTCGTGGCCGTCAACCGGCTGCTGGCCGAGAAGGGCTTCGACGCCATGACGGTGGATGCCGTCGCGGCCGAGGTCGGCATCGCGAAGGCGAGCCTGTACAAACACTTCAACTCCAAGGAAGAACTCGCCGGCGCGGCGATGATCGGCGTGCTGGACCGCGCGATCGCGCAGGTCGCATTGCTGGAGGCCGACGCGTCGCAGGCCCACGAACTCGACCGCCTGAAGGCGCTGACCCGCTGGACCATGCAGGTCCAGCTCGCCGGCCAGATGCCGTCGCTGCCAGCGCAGAACTCGGCGCTGCGGGCGGCGCTGATGGCCAACAAGACCTACCTGGAGCGGCTGATGCAGCTCAGCGACCTTCTCGGTGCGTGGATCGTGGCCGGGCAGCAAGCCGGTCGGCTCGATTCGACGCTGCCGCCCGAGGTGGTGCTGTACACGCTGTTCGCGAAGGCCTGCGACCCGGTGCTGAGCCTGCTGAAAGCCGGCGGCAACTACAGCGATGAGCAGATCATCAAGATGCTGATGCGCACCTGCTTCGCCGGTCTCGTCGGACCGGCGGCGCGCTAAAGGCCTCAGGCGCCGACGATCACCGGCTCGCAGCGCACCTCGGTCTTCACCGAGTTGGCGATGTAGCACTCCTCGTGCGCCTCGTGATGCAGGCGTTCGATCTCGGCGGTATCGGGCCGCCTGTCGCCACCGAAGCGCACCGTCGGCCGCAGCGAGACGACCGTCATCGCCATGCGGCCTTGCGCGTTGGCGGCCATCGTGCCGGTTGCGTCATCGCGGTAGTCGTCGACGAGCCAGCCAGCGCGGCAGGCGATGTCGAGGAACCACAGCATGTGGCAGCTCGACAGCGAGGCCACGAAGGCTTCCTCCGGATCGACCGCGCTGGCGTCGGAGTAAGGCTCGCGCACCGCATGCGGCGACGACGAGCCCGGCACAACGGTGCCGCCGTCGAAGTGCATCAGGTGTCGGCGGCTGTAGCGGCGGTCGGTGAAGACCTGGTCGCCGCGTTCCCAATGCGTGGTGGCGGTGTAGTCGGACATGGCGGACTCCTTCGGGCTAAATGGCCCTTCACGATAGTCAGGACGCGTGTGGTTCGAGGAACCATTCGCATGACAACTCAGAGTGCCAATACCAGCTGGGGCTGGTGCGCCAGGTGCTCGTCCTTGCGCGCATGGCCGCGCGAATTGCACACGACGCGGGTCGAGCCGCGCGCGTGTTCGACCCGATAGTCCTGTGCGCAATGCAGGTGGCCGTGTATCCACAGGTCGGCGAACGGCACCAGCGCGTCGTCGGCGTTGCAGAAACTGGCGGTGCCGGGTTGCGAGCCGTAGCGCGGGTCGGCGCTGCGCAGGCTGGGTGCGAAATGGGTGATCACGACGGTGGCGTCCCACGCGCCCCTTGGCCGCGCCAGCTCGGCTTGCAGCCAGGCCGCGCAGACGAGCGCCTCTTCGCGCACCCCGGCGGCGTCCAGCACCGCGCCGTTCCGGGTGGCGCGCATGATCTTCATGAAGTAGCTCGCCGCGCGCATCGCACGCTCGCGCTGCGCCGTGCCGAAGAGATCGAAGTCGCTCCATCGCGTCGTCGCGACGAAGCGCACGCGCTGCCCTTCGCGGTCGGTCAGCACCAGCGACTCGCATTCGAGCAGCCGGATGCCCAGATGCGTGCAGCGATCACGCAGCGCCGGCCACGCCTGCGTGATCTCGCGTTCGTCGAACTCGTGGTTGCCGGCGACGAACAGCACCGGCACCGGCCAGTCGCGGAACAACTCGAGCCCGGCCCAGCTGCTGTCGATGTCACCGGCGAGGATCAGCAGCTCGGCGTCAGGCGCCGGCGTCGGGGTGTAGACCTCGGTTTCGAGGTGCAGGTCCGACAGCAGCTGCAATCTCATTGGGAACTACCGCACCCCGCTCGTCGGGTACGCCGGGCGACCCTCCGAGAGGGTCGGGCCTTGCTTGGGGCGGCCCGGCGCGGCGGCCCGCG
>JBDTVC010000010.1:0-42897 GCA_040007475.1 Burkholderiales bacterium | reverse complement strand
ACATCAGCGGCGCGGTCGAGTTCGACGACCGGCCCGGCCCGGTGCGCGACGCGCTCGTCTCGATGGTGCAGACCTGGCAGAACGCGCTCGAACGCGCGATCCGCATGGCCATCGCCGAGGGCCATCTGCGCGCCGACACCGACCCGAAGCAGGTGCTGTTCGAGGTCCACGGCCTGATCCTCGCACTGCACCACGACGCGCGCTTCCTGCGCCACGCCGGCGCCGACGCGCGGGCTCGCACGGCCTTCGAGAACGTGCTGTCGCTGTACCTCGCCCCACCCGTTTCCGCCCCGGCCAGGCGCGCACGCGCGGCCAAGGCCCCCTGATCCTGAACCTGGAGCTCCGACGACCATGCCCCAATACACCCCGCCGCTGCGCGACATGCAGTTCGTGATGCACGAGTTGCTCAACGTCGTCGATGAACTCAAGGCGCTGCCGGCCTACGCGGACATCGATGCCGAGACGATCAACGCGGTGCTCGAGGAAGGCGGCAAGTTCGCCAGCACCGTGATCGCGCCGTTGAACCGTGGCGGCGACGAAGAGGGCTGCGTGCTCGACAAGACCACCCACGAGGTCAAGACGCCGACCGGCTTCAAGGCCGCGTACGCGCAGTACGTGGCCGGTGGCTGGCCGGCGCTGAGTTGCGACCCCGCGTTCGGCGGCCAGGGCCTGCCGCACATGGTGAACCAGTGCATGTACGAGATGATGAACTCGGCCAACCAGGCCTGGACGATGTACCCGGGCCTGTCGCACGGCGCCTACGAGGCGCTGCACGTGCACGGCTCCGACGAACAGAAGGCGATGTACCTGCCCAAGCTGACCAGCGGAGAATGGACCGGCACGATGTGCCTGACCGAATCGCACTGCGGCACCGACCTCGGCCTGCTGCGTTCCAAGGCCGAGCCGCAGCCTGACGGCAGCTACAAGATCACCGGCAACAAGATCTTCATCTCGGCCGGCGAACACGACATGGCGGCCAACATCGTCCACCTCGTGCTCGCGCGGCTGCCGGATGCGCCGGTGGGCTCCAAGGGCATCTCGCTGTTCGTGGTGCCCAAGTTCATGGTCAACGCTGACGGCTCGCTCGGCCAACGCAACCCGATCTATTGCGGCGGGCTCGAGCACAAGATGGGAATTCACGGCAACGCCACCGCGCAACTGAACCTCGACGGCGCGGTCGGAACACTGGTCGGCCAGCCTCACAAGGGTCTGGCGGCGATGTTTGTGATGATGAACGCGGCGCGCCTGGGCGTCGGCATGCAAGGCCTGGGGCTGACCGAGGTCGCCTACCAGAACGCCGTGGTGTATGCGAAGGACCGCATCCAGATGCGATCGCTGTCCGGGCCGAAGAGCCCGGACAAGCCGGCCGACGCGATCATCGTGCACCCCGACGTGCGCAAGATGCTGCTGACCGCGCGCGCCTACGCCGAAGGCGGCCGCGCGCTGGCGATGTGGACGACGCTGCAGCTCGACAAGGAACTCGGCAGCGACGACGCCGAGGTGCGCGCCGAATGCGCCGACCTGGTCGCGCTCGTCACGCCGATCGTCAAGGCCTTCCTGACCGACAACGCCTGGATCTCCACGTCGCACTGCATGCAGGTGTTCGGCGGCCACGGCTTCATCAGTGAATGGGGCATGGAACAGTTCGTGCGCGATTCGCGCATCAACATGATCTATGAAGGCACGAACACGATCCAGTCGCTCGACCTGCTGGGCCGCAAGATCCTCGGCGACAACGGCGCGAAGCTGAAGAAGTTCGGGAAGATCGTCGCGCAGTTCGTCGAGGACGAAGGCGTCAGCGAAGAGATGCAGGAGTTCGTCAACCCGCTCGCCGACCTGGGCGACAAGGTCACCAAGCTGACGACCGAGATCGGCATGAAGGCGATGAAGAACCCGGACGAGGTCGGCGCCGCGGCGGTCGACTACCTGCGCGTCTGCGGCCACCTGGTGTTCGCGTACTTCTGGGCCCGCATGGCCAAGGTCGCGCTCGCCAAGGTCGACGGCGGTGATCCGTTCTACAAGGCCAAGCTCACGACGGCGCGCTTCTATTTTGCGAAGCTGCTGCCCGAAACGGCCATGCTGATCCGCACCGCCCGCGCCGGCTCGGCGCCACTGATGGAGATGGAAGAAGCGCTGTTCTGATCGACCCCACGGAGGAGACACGAGAATGATTCGATACACCACGCAACTCGTTGCCGCGCTGGGCTTTGGCCTCTTCGCCGCGATCGCGCATGCGCAGACCACACCGGCCGGGCTGTGGAAGACCGTCGACGACGGCAGCAAGAAGGAGAAGTCGCTGATCCGCATCGTCGAGACCGGCGGCGTGTTCATCGGCAAGCTCGAGAAGTTGCTGGATGGCGCCGACAAGCCCGACGCCGTGTGCGAGAAGTGCAGCGACGAGCGCAAGGACAAACCCCTCGTCGGCATGACCCTGATCAAGGGCGTGAAGCACAACGACTCCAACCCGGACCGTTGGGACGGCGGCGAGATCCTCGACCCGAACAACGGCAAGACCTACAAGGTGCGGCTGACGCCGATCGAGGCCGGCAAGAAGCTCGAAGTGCGCGGCTTCATCGGCCCGTTCTACCGCAACCAGATCTGGATCCGCGTCGAGTGACGTGTCCGCATTGAACCGAAGAAGCAAGGAGTACACATGAACCGATTCCCCGTGCGCAAGGTCGCCGTGCTCGGCGCCGGCGTGATGGGCGCGCAGATCGCCGCCCATCTCGTCAACTGCAAGATTCCCGTGATCCTGTTCGACCTCCCCGCCAAGGAAGGGCCGAAGAGCGGCATCGTCACGAAGGCCGTCGAAGGGCTCAAGAAGCTCAAGCCCGCACCGCTCGGCGTCCCGGAAGACGCGGCGCTGATCGAGCAGGCCAACTACGAAGAGCACCTCGACAAGCTCAAGGAGTGCGACCTGATCATCGAGGCCATCGCCGAGCGCATGGACTGGAAGCTGGCGCTCTATCAGAAGATCGCGCCCGCCGTAGCAAAGCACGCGATCGTCGCGAGCAACACCTCGGGGCTGTCGATCACCAAGCTCTCGGAAGTGCTGCCCGAGGAGATCAAGCCGCGCTTCTGCGGCATCCACTTCTTCAACCCGCCGCGCTACATGGCGCTGGTCGAGCTGATCAACACTCCGACGACCCGGCCCGAGATCCTCGACCAGCTCGAGGCTTTCGTCACCACCGCGCTGGGCAAGAGCGTCGTGCGGGCGATGGACACGCCCAACTTCATCGCCAACCGCGTCGGCATCGCCGGCATGCTGGCAACGATGAAGGAGGCCGAGACCTACGGGCTCACGTACGACGTCGTCGACGACCTCACCGGCAAGAAGCTCGGCCGCGCCAGCTCGGGCACCTTCCGCACCGCCGATGTCGTCGGCCTCGACACGATGGCGCACGTCATCAAGACGCTGCAGGACAACCTGAAGGACGACCCGTTCTACGCGGCGTACGCGACGCCGCCGGTGCTGCAGAAGCTCCTCGACGCCGGCGCGCTCGGCCAGAAGACCGGCGCCGGGTTCTACAAGAAGGTCGGCAAGGACATCCTGCGCTTCGACGCGGTGAAGGGCGACTATGTCGCCGGCGGCGGCAAGGCCGACGAGGTCGTCGCGCGCATCCTGAAGAAGCCGCCCGCGGAGCGGGTGAAACTGCTGCACGAATCGAAGAACCCGCAGGCGCAGTTCCTGTGGGCGATCCTGCGCGACAGCTTCCACTACGCGGCCGTGCACCTGGCCGACATCGCCGAGAGCGCACGCGACATCGACTTCGCGATGCGCTGGGGCTTCGGCGTTAGCCAAGGTCCGTTCGAGCTGTGGCAGGCCGCGGGCTGGACGCAGGTCGCACAGTGGGTCAAGGAAGACATCGATGCCGGCAAGGCGCTGAGCGCCGCGCCGCTGCCGGCCTGGGTGTTCGAGGGGCCGGTTGCGAAGCAGGGCGGCGTCCATGCGCCGGAAGGCTCGTGGAGCGCAGCGCATGCGCGCTGGGTCGCACCGAGCACGCTGCCGGTCTACGAGCGCCAGCACTTCCGTGAGTCGGTGCTGGGCGCCGGCACTGAGGCGCCGCTGAAGTCGGGCACTGAGGTCTTCAAGAACGACGAGATCCGCGTGTGGACGCTGGATGGCGAGGTGCTGATCGCCAGCATCACCGCGAAGCTGCACCTGATCAGCCCGACGGTCAGCGAAGGGTTGCTGAAGGCAGTCGAGATCGCCGAGGAGAAGTACAAGGGCCTGGTGATCTGGTCGCCTGACGACGTGTTCTCGGCCGGCGCCAACCTCGAGGCGCTGATGCCAATCTTCATGAAGAGCGGCGGCAAGGGCATCCTGCCCGAAGAGAAGAAGCTGCAGGACATGATGCTGCGCCTGCGCTATGCGACGGTGCCGGTGGTCTCGGCAATCCGCGGCATCGCACTCGGCGGCGGCTGCGAGATCGCGGTGCACTCGGCGAAACGCGTCGCGGCGATGGAGAGCTACATGGGCCTGGTCGAGGTCGGCGTCGGGCTGATCCCCGGCGGCGGTGGCCTCACCTACATCGCGCGCCGTGCGGCCGAGATGGCGAGTGCGGGGAACGCCAACGCTGACATCTTCAAGTTCCTGTCCGATGGGTTCACGAATGCGGCAATGGCCAAGGTCGGCACCAGCGCGATCGAGTCGCGCAAGCTCGGCTACCTGTTGTGGAGCGACGTGATCGTGCCGAACAAGGACGAGCTGCTGTTCGTCGCGACGCAGCAGGCGAAGGCCATGTACGAGTCGGGCTATCGCGCACCGGCCAAGACCTTGTTCCCGGTCGCCGGCCGCAACGCGATCGCGACGATCAAGGCCCAGCTCGCGAACATGCGCGACGGCGGCTTCATCAGCGCGCACGACTTCCATATCTCGGCACTGATCGCTGACGTGGTCTGCGGCGGCGATGTCGACGCCGGTTCGCTGGTCAGCGAGGAGTACCTGATGGCGCTGGAACGCCAACATTTCTGCGGCCTGCTCGACCACGAGAAGACGCAGGAACGGATCATGGGCATGCTGCAGACCGGCAAGCCGGTGCGGAACTGATTGGAGTCACGAGCATGAGCAAGCAAGTTCAAGAGGCGTACATCGTTGCCGCCACCCGCACGCCGATTGGCCGCTCAGGCCGCGGCTACTTCCGCAACACCCGGCCCGACGACCTGCTCGTCGCGGCGATCCGCAGCGCGATGACGCAGGTGCCGACGCTGGACCCGAAGGCGATCGAGGACGCGATCATCGGTTGCTCGTTCCCCGAGGGCGAGCAGGGCATGAACATGGCGCGCGTTGCGGTCGCGCTGGCGTTCTCGAACCCGATCGGCGGCGTGACGGTGAACCGCTTCTGCGCCTCCGGCATCACCGCGATCCAGATGGCCGCCGACCGCATCCGCGTCGGCGAGGCCGACGTGATGATCGCCGGTGGCGCCGAGTCGATGAGCCTGGTGCCGATGGGTGGCAACAAGCCTTCGTTCAATCCCGAGATCTTCGCCAAGGACGAGAACATCGGCATCGCCTACGGCATGGGCATCACCGCCGAGAAAGTCGCGGCGCAGTGGAAGGTCAGCCGCGAAGCGCAGGATGCGTTTGCGCTCGAGTCGCACGTTCGCGCCATGAAGGCGCAGGCGGCCGGCGAATTCACCGACGAGATGACGCCGATCGACGTGGTGTCGCGCTTCCCGAACCTCGAGACCGGCGACCAGGGCGTGAAGACGCGCACCGTCAGCCTCGACGAAGGTCCGCGCCCGGACACCTCGCTCGAAGGCCTGGGCAAGCTCAGGCCGGTGTTCGCCGCCAAGGGCAGCGTCACGGCCGGCAACAGCTCGCAGACCAGCGACGGCGCCGGCGCGCTGATCCTCGCGAGCGAGAAGGCCGTCAAGCAGTTCGGCCTGACGCCGCTGGCGCGTTTCGTCAGCTTCGCCGCGCGCGGCGTGCCGCCCGAGATCATGGGCATCGGCCCGATCGAGGCCATCCCTGCCGCGCTGCGCTACGCCAACCTGAAGCTCGACGACATCGGCTGGATCGAACTGAACGAAGCCTTCGCCGCACAGTCGCTCGCGGTCATCAACAGCGTCGGCCTCGACCCCGCCAAGGTCAACCCGATGGGCGGCGCGATCGCTCTGGGCCACCCGCTGGGTGCGACCGGTGCGATCCGCGCGGCGACCGTGGTGCACGCGCTGCGTCGCCACAACCTGAAGTACGGCATGGTGACGATGTGCGTCGGCACCGGGCAAGGCGCAGCGGGCATCTTCGAACGTGTCTGACGCACCTGCCACGATGGATGCCGAGCGTCGAAGCACGCTGCGGCGCATCGGCGTCGTCGTCGGTGTGGGCGCGTTTGCCGCGCCGCTGGTGGTCAGCGCGGTGCATCCGGCCGGGCTGGCCTCCGAGCGCTTCGGCTCGATCGCCGCGGCCGTGAAGACGCTGGAGCAGTTGAAGGCGCAGGCGCCGCAGATGACCGGCGCGTGGGACCTGCCGCATGTGCTGCACCACGTCGCGCAGAGCATCGAGTATTCGATGGTCGGCTTCCCTGAGCTGAAGGCGCCCTGGTTCCGCGCCACGCTCGGCTCGTATGCCTTCGCGCTGTTCAACGCGCGCGGCCAGATGACGCACAGCCTGAGCGAGCCGATTCCGGGCGCGACCGACATCGCGCAAGGTCAGCCGCTCGCGCCGGCGGTCGATCACGTGATCGCCGCCCTGCAGACCTTCGAGCGCCATGGCGGCGCGCTCGCACCGCACTTCGCGTACGGCGCGCTCGACAAGCCCGCCTACACGCGGGCGCACCTGATGCACCTGGCCAATCACTGGGCCGAAGTGGCCTGACCCGACGCTCGAAGGAGTCGCATGGAATCGCTGAACCTGGACTCGAACGACGGCACTGCACTCGCGGCGCGCTGGTTCCCGCATGGTCGCGCGATCAAGGGCGCCGTCCTGATCGGCGGCGCCATGGGCGTGCGCCAGGACTACTACGCGCCGTTCGCGCAGTGGCTCGCGACGCAGGGCTACGCTGTGATGACCTTCGACTACCGCGGCATGGGCGATTCGCGCACGCCGGCGCAGGCCCGGTCGCTGCGCGGCTTCGACGCCGATCTGTTCAGCTGGGCGCGCGACTACGACAGCGCGATCGACGCGCTGCGCCAGCGCGCACCCGGCGTACCGCTCTACCTGATCGGCCACAGCCTCGGCGCGCAACTGCCCGGCCTGCTGCGCAACCGCGCGCAGATCGACGGCCTGCTCTCGGTCGCAGCGGGCAGTGGTTATTGGCGCGACAACGCGCCGCAGCTCAAGCGCTCGGTGCTGTATTTCTGGCATGCGCTGGTGCCGGTTGCCACGCGGCTGTTCGGCTACTTCCCTGGCAAGCGCCTGCGCAAGGTCGGTGACCTGCCGCGCGGCGTGATCCTGCAATGGCGGCGCTGGTGCCTGGACCCGCGCTACCACGTCGGTGCCGAAGGTGCCGCGGTGCGCGAGCAGTTCGAGCAGGTGCGCTTCCCGGTCGTCGCGCTGTCCATCACCGATGACGAACTGATGACGGAGCGCGGCACGCAGGTGCTGGTGGACTGCTATGCGAACGCGCCGCGCCGCATCGAGCGTGTCGCCCCTGCCGATGTCAATGCCAAGCGCATCGGCCACTTCGGTTTCTTCCGCGATCAGTTCCAATCGTCCTTGTGGGCGCGCAGTGTGGCGCTGCTGCAAGGGTTTCATCCCATGAAGGAGACGACTGCATGAGCATCAAGACCGCGACGCTGAACGGCGTGGCCACGATCGAAATCGCACGGCCCGAGAAGAAGAACGCGATCACCGCCGCGATGTACCGGCAGATGGCCGATGCGCTGACTGCGGCCACCGCCGACGGCGCCGTGCGCGCGGTGCTGATCACCGGCCAGCCCGGCATCTTCACGTCGGGCAACGACATCGAGGACTTCATGAAGCGCCCGCCGGGCAACACGGAGTCGCCCGCGTTCGTGTTCATGAAGGCGCTGATGGGCTGCGACAAGCCGGTCGTCGCCGCGGTGACGGGTGCGGCGATCGGCATCGGCACGACGATGCTGCTGCACTGCGACTTCGTGTACGTGAGCGACGAAGCCCGGCTGGCGATGCCGTTCGTGAGCCTGGGCCTGGTGCCGGAGTTCGCGTCCAGCCTGATCGTGCCGCAGCTGATGGGCCATGCGCGTGCGGCCGAGAAGCTGCTGCTGGGCGACCCGTTCACCGGTGCCGACGCGGTCGAGTGCGGCATCGCCAACGCGGTGCTGCCGGCCGGCGAGGTCGTCAACCACGCACGGCGCATCGCCGAGCGCTTCAACGCGCTGCCGCCGGGCGCGGTGCGCGAATCGAAGACGCTGATGCGGCGCGCGCGCCAGCAGGGCGCGCTCGAGACCATCGGCGTCGAAGGCGAGATCTTCGTCAAGCGCCTGCGCAGCCCGGAGGCGCAGGAAGCCTTCAGCGCCTTCTTCCAGAAGCGCAAGCCCGACTTCTCGAAGTTCTGACCAATCACGCCCATGTCCCTCGCGCTCAAGCTCATGCTCTCGCCGCTGTTGATCGCGCAGGCGGTGGGTACGCGCCGGCGCGCACCGGCGCTGCCCGAGGCGGCCGGGCCACGCGAGGGGCAGCTCGGCGCCGGCGGGTCGGCGTTGCGGTTGCTGATCGCAGGCGATTCTTCGGCAGCGGGCGTCGGCGTTGCGCATCAGGACGAAGCCTTTGCCGGCCACTTCACGCGCGCGCTGCACAAGCGCAGCGGGCGGCCGTTGCGCTGGCGGTTGCGCGCGAAGTCGGGGCTGACGACGCAGCAGGTGCACGAGTTGCTGCGCTACGACTTCTTGCCCGCGGCCGACATCGCGGTCGTGCTGAGCGGCGTGAATGACGTGATCGAGCTGGTTCCGCCGCGCCGCGCGATCGAGCACCGCACGGCGCTGGCCGACTGGCTGCTCTCCGACAATCGGGCGCGGCATGTCGTGTTCGCCGCGCTGCCGCCAATCAACCAGTTCCCGCTGTTGCCGCAGCCGCTGCGGGGCGTGATGGGTGACGATGCACGGCGCCACAACGACGCCATCGCGAGCTGGGCCGCGACGCGGCGCGACGTGCACCATGTTCCGATTTCGCTGCAGCTCTCCCCGGCTGCGATGTCGCGTGACGGGTTCCACCCCGGCGAGCCGATCTACCGTGCCTGCGGCGAGGCCATCGCGCGCTTCATCGCGGAGCGCATCATCCCCATGGAGACTCGCACATGACCACGCTCGCAGGCAAGACCCTCTTCATCACCGGCGCGTCGCGCGGCATCGGCCTGGCGATCGCCAAGCGGGCGGCGCGTGACGGCGCCAACATCGTGATCGCGGCGAAAACGACCGAGGCTAATCCCAAGCTGCCCGGCACGATCCACTCGGCGGCGGCCGAGATCGAAGCGGCCGGTGGCCACGCGCTCGCGCTGCAGACCGACATTCGCGACGAGGCCAGCGTGCTCGCGGCGGTCGAGCAAGCGGTCGCGCGTTTTGGCGGCATCGACATCCTCGTCAACAACGCCAGCGCGATCAGCCTGACACCGACGACCGCGACGCCGATGAAGCGGTTCGACCTGATGTTCGGCGTGAACGTGCGCGGCACCTACCTTTGCACGCAGAGCTGCCTGGCCGAGCTGATCAAGTCGGCGAAGGCAGGGCGCAATCCGCACGTGCTGAACATGTCGCCGCCGCTGAGCATGCGCGAGCACTGGTTTTCGCCGCATGTGGCGTACACGATGGCCAAGTACGGCATGAGCGAGTGCACGCTCGGGCACGCCGGCGAATTCAAGCCTTACGGCATCGGCGTCAACAGCCTGTGGCCGCGCACCGCGATCGCGACCGCGGCCTTGCAGATGATCCCGGGTGTCGATCTGGCGAAGTGCCGCCAACCCGAGATCCTCTCGGACGCGGCCTACTTCATCCTGACCAGCGACGCTTCGGTGACAACGGGTAACTTCTTCATCGACGACGAGTTGCTGGCCCGGCACGGCGTGACCGACCTGGACCGCTACAGCGTGACCCCCGGCACGACCGAGTTCATCCCCGACTTCTTCGTCGACTGACCCGTCGCGCGGGCGAATCCCGGCCCGTCACACGCGCCCGCGCGCCGGGCCTAGCATCGGCCCATGACGATGGTATCCACCGACTGGCTGCACACGCTGCTCGCCGCAATGATCGCCGTGGCCCTGGCGCTGGTCGTGCTGGGGATCGGCCGCGCCGTGTTGCTGCGCCTGGCGCGGGGCACGCGGTTTCCGGCGGCGGTGCTGCGCCGGTGCGAAGGGCCCGCGTACCTCGTGCTGCCGCTGATCGCGACGCAGGCGGTCTGGCATGCGGCACCCGACGACCTCGTCGCGGTCGGCCGTGTGCAGCACGCCAACGGCGTGCTGCTGCTCGCGGCCGTCACCTGGCTCGGCCTGGGCATCGTGCGCGGCGTGGCCGAGGGCATGGTCGCGATGCACCCGGTCGACGTGGTCGACAACCTGCAGGCGCGTCGCATCCACACCCAGACGCGCGTGCTTGCGCGCACGGCGATGGTGATGGTGCTGCTCGCCGGCACCGCGCTGATCCTGATGACCTTCCCCGGTGCGCGCCAGATCGGCGCGAGCCTGCTGGCCTCGGCGGGCGTCGCCGGGCTGGTGGTCGGCATCGCCGCGCGGCCGCTGTTCAGCAACCTGATCGCCGGTTTGCAGATCGCGCTGGCGCAGCCGCTGCGCATCGACGACGTGCTCATCGTGCAGGGTGAGTGGGGCCGCGTCGAGGAGATCACCGGCACCTATGTGGTGCTGCGCCTGTGGGACCAGCGCCGGCTCATCGTCCCGCTGCAGTGGTTCATCGAGAACCCGTTCCAGAACTGGACGCGTGCCAGCGCCGAGATCATCGGCACGGTGTTCCTGCGCGTCGACCACCGCATGCCGATGGAGCCACTGCGCGTCGAGGCCCAACGCCTGTGCGAGGCCTCGCCCGACTGGGACCGGCGCCTGTGCCGCCTGCAGATGACCGAGGCCGGCGAGCACAGCGTCGAGGTGCGCGTGCTCGTGTCGGCGCTCGACTCGGGCCGGGCCTGGGACCTGCGCTGCCACGTGCGCGAGGGGCTGGTCGCCTACATGCAGCGCGAGCATGCGCAGCACCTGCCGGTGTGGCGCGGCGTGTTGGCTGACAGACAGGAGGAGGGTGTCGCTGTTACCGTGGGCCCGGGATGAACACATCGACCGAACCCCCCGCACTGTCCGCGGCCACTGCCCTGTTCCTCGACTTCGACGGCACGCTGGTGCCGGTGGCACCGCGCCCGCAGGATGTGAAGGTGCCCGCGTGGGTGTTGCCGACCCTGCAGGCCGCGTCGGGGGCGCTGAGCGATGCGCTGGCGATCGTCAGCGGCCGGCCGATCGCGCAGCTCGACGCGTTCCTCGCCCCCTTGCGCCTGAGCGCGGCCGGCGAGCATGGCGCGGAGTGGCGCGAGGGCGCGGGCCAGATCGAGCGCCGGCGTGCCGACCCGCCCCTGCGCGTGCTCGCATCTGCCCGCGGGCTGGCCGCGAACCATGTGGGGCTGTTGTTCGAGCCCAAGTCCAGCGGGTTCGCGCTGCACTACCGTGCGCGTCCTGAACTCGAGACGCTGTGTCGGGACGAGCTCACCGCCGCACTCGCCGCCGAACCCGACGCGCCGGCCTGGCAATGGCTGCAAGGCCACTGCGTGCTGGAACTGAAGCAACGCGCGGTCTCGAAGGGGTCGGCGGTGCGGACCTTGCTCACGCGGCCGGCATTCGCGGGGCGCCGACCGGTCTTCATCGGCGATGACGTGACCGACGAGGACGGCATCCGTGCCGTGCAGGAGGCCGGTGGCTTCGGCGTGCGCGTCGGCCCCGGTGCGTCACAGGCACGCTACCGCCTGGCCCACACCGACGCCGTCGCCACCTGGCTGAGCGCAGGTCTGCAGGCGTTCAGAAGAACCGACCGGGAGGGCGCCACACCATGAACCACGAAGCCAACCTGAATCTCGGGATGATCGGCAACTGCGCGATCAGCGCCCTGGTCGACGCGCAGGCCCGCATCGTGTGGTGTTGCATGCCGCGGTTCGACAGTGACCCGGTCTTCCACGCGCTCATCGACTCGGCCGACGGCCTCGGCGAGGAAGGCAGCTTCCAGATCGTGCTGGAGGACTGCGTGCGCACCGAGCAGGCCTATGTGGAGAACACGGCGATCCTGCGCACCCGGCTCTTCGATTCACAGGGCGGCGGCATCGAGGTGATCGACTTCGCGCCGCGCTTCTTCCGCCATGAGCGGCCCTACCGGCCGATGCTGATCGTGCGCCGCGTGCGGCCGATCCAGGGGTCGCCGCGCGTGCGCATCGTGCTGCGGCCGCGCGCCGACTGGGGCCGCACGACGCCGTCGCGCACGCGCGGCAGCAACCACCTTCGCTTCGTCACGCCGGAGCGCACGCTGCGTCTGACGACGGACGCGCCCATCACCTACATCCTCGACGAGACCGCCTTCGCGCTGAGCGGCCCGATCGAGCTGCTACTCGGCTCCGACGAGTCGCTCGAGGGCGGCATCGCCGAGAACGCGCGCGCGCTCGAGGAGCACACGACGCGCTACTGGCAGCGCTGGTCGCGCGCGCTGGCCGTCCCGCTCGAATGGCAGCCGGCGGTGATCCGTGCCGCGATCACGCTGAAGATGTGCCTGTTCGAAGAGACCGGGGCGATCGTCGCGGCGATGACGACCAGCATCCCGGAGGCGCCCGGCAGCGCGCGCAACTGGGACTACCGCTACTGCTGGCTGCGCGACGCCTTCTTCGTCGTGCGCGCTCTCAACAGCCTGTCCGAGGTCGGCACGATGGAGGACTACCTGCGCTGGCTGCGCGACGCGCTCGGCGGCACCGGGGGCGGCCACATCCAGCCGCTCTACGGCATCGGCCTGGAGCGTGAGCTGCCCGAGTCGATGGTGGAGCACTTGTCCGGTTACCGAGGGCATCGGCCGGTGCGCGTGGGCAACCAGGCGGCCGAGCACTTCCAGCACGACGTCTACGGCAACATCGTGCTCGGCGCGGCGCAGGTCTTCCACGACCACCGCCTGCTGCGCCGCGGCACGCGCGAGGAGTTCGAGTTGCTCGAGGGCGTCGGTGAGCGCGCCTACGCGATCCACGACCAGCCGGACGCCGGCATGTGGGAGCTGCGCACGCGCGCCCGCGTGCACACCTCGTCGATGCTGATGAGCTGGGCCGCGTGCGACCGGCTCGCGAAGATCGCCGAGACCTTCGGGCTCGCCGCGCGCACGGCGCTGTGGCGCGAGCGCGCCGACCTCATCCGCGCGAAGGTACTGGACCGGGCGTGGAGCGAGGAGCGCCAGGCCTTCGCGGAAAGCCTGGGCGGGCGCGAGCTCGATGCGAGCGTGCTGCTGATGGCCGAGGTCGGCATGATCGACCCGATGGACCCGCGCTTCGTGAAGACCGTGGACGCGCTCGAGGCCGTGTTGTGCGACGGCCCGTACATGCGCCGCTACGAGGCGCCGGACGACTTCGGCCTGCCCGAGACCTCCTTCAACATCTGCGCGTTCTGGCGCATCGATGCGCTCGCACGCATCGGCCGCAAGGCCCAGGCGCGCGAGATCTTCAATGCCCTGCTGGCCGTGCGCAACCCGCTCGGGCTGCTCTCGGAAGACACCCACCCGGTCACCGGCCAGCTCTGGGGCAACTTCCCGCAGACCTACTCGATGGTCGGCATCATCAATGCCGCGGTGCGCCTCTCGGCACCGTGGGATTCGCGGATCTGACATGGCGATGGACGCGTCGCGGGGTCGGCTTGTTTTGGTCTCGAACCGCGTCGGCGACCCGCGCAAGGCGGCCGCCGGCGGGCTCGCCGTTGCGCTCGGCGAGGCGCTGTCGCGCAGCGGCGGCCTGTGGTTCGGGTGGAGCGGCAAGATCGTCGACGGCGGCGCACCCGGCGAGGGCGAGCTGCACGAGCAGCGCTCCGGGTCGGTGAAGCTGGTCACGATCGACCTCTCGCGTGCCGACCACGACGCGTACTACACCGGCTACTCGAACCAGGCGCTGTGGCCGGCGTTGCACTACCGTCTCGACCTCGCCGACTTCGGCGCCGGCTTCTTCGCCGGCTACCAGCGCGTCAACCGCCTGTTCGCACGCAAGCTCGCCTCGCTGCTGCGGCCCGACGACGTGATCTGGATCCACGACTACCACCTGATCCCGCTCGCGGCAGAGCTGCGCGAGCTGGGGTGCCGGCAGCGCATCGGCTTCTTCCTGCACATCCCGCTACCGCCGCCGCCGATCCTGGCGGCGATTCCCGGCCATGAGTGGCTGATGCGCTCGTTCTTCGCGTACGACCTGGTCGGGCTGCAGACACGCGTCGACGCCGATCACTTCGCGCGTTTCGTGCAGGAGGAGGCGCACGCGACCGCGCTCGGCGACGGCCGCTTCGAGGCGTATGGGCGGAACGTCGTCGCGCGCGCGTTCCCGATCGGCATCGATGTCGACGAGTTCCGCCGCCTGGCCGCGAGCGCCGAGTCGCGCGAGACGGCGGCGATGCTGCGCGACCAGTACAGCAAGCGGCGCCTGCTCGTCGGCGTCGACCGGCTGGATTATTCGAAGGGGCTGCCGCAGCGTTTCCGAGCGTTGCGCGAGTTGCTCGAGCGCTACCCGGAGAACTGCAACAGTGCCACGCTGATCCAGATCGCGTCGCCGACGCGCGAGAGCGTCGATGCCTATGCCGACCTTCGCCACGAGCTCGAAGGCCTGGCCGGCGAGATCAACGGTCGCTTCGGCGAGCTCGACTGGATGCCGATCCGATACATGCACCGCACCTGGGCCCGTCGGCGCTTGCCGGCGCTCTATCGCTGTGCGCGCGTCGCGCTGGTGACGCCGCTGCGCGACGGCATGAACCTGGTCGCGAAGGAATACGTCGCGGCGCAAGACGAAAGCGATCCCGGTGTGCTGGTGCTGTCGCGCTTTGCCGGCGCGGCCGAGCAGATGCGCGAGGCCCTGCTGGTCAATCCGTACGACATCCCGGCGACCGCGCAGGCGATCCAGCGCGCGCTGCAGATGTCGCCCACCGAGCGGCGCGATCGGCACGCGGCGCTGCTCGCCGGGATTCGCCTGCAGGACGTGCACCGCTGGCGCCAGGATTTTCTCGACGCGCTGTCGGCGGTCGAGGAGCGGGTGCGGGCCGACGAAGGCTAGTGCTGCGGCGGGATCGATCGCGGCTTGCCGTCGCGGTCGATCGCGACGTAGGTCAGGTTCGCCTCGGTCACCTTCACGACGTGCAGGTTGGCCGGGTCGCGCTCGGCATAGACCTCGACGTTGACCGTGACCGAGGTCTTGCCGACGCGCTCGACCTTGGCGTAGAAGCTCAGCAGGTCGCCGATCGACACCGGCTGCTTGAAGATGAACTCGTTGACCGCCACGGTAGCGATGCGGCCCTTGGCGATGCGCGCTGGCAGCACCGCGCCGGCCAGGTCGACCTGGGCCATGATCCAGCCGCCGAAGATGTCGCCGTTGCCGTTGGCATCGGCCGGCATCGGCATCACGCGCAGCACGAGCTGACGATCGTCGGGCAGACGAAGCGGGGCGATCGATGCATCGGCGTCGTCGCTTGAAATCTCTGCCATATTGCATCACCTACAGCTGTTGATCGCTGCATTCTTCCACCTTTGTCTGTCTCGATGCGCCCTGCCACGCTTGCCGCTCCACCTCCTCCCCCCGGTGTCACCGCGCCGCGCTCCGACTGGCGGACGCTGAAGAAGCTCCTGCCCTATGTGTGGCAGTGGCGCTGGCGGGTGCTGGTGGCGCTGAGCTTTCTGGTCGGCGCCAAGCTGGCGAACATCGGCGTGCCGCTGGTGCTCAAGCAGCTCGTCGATGCGCTCGACCTCAAGCCAGGCGATCCGCGCGGCGCGCTCGCGGTGCCGGTCGCGTTGCTGCTGGCGTACGGCGCACTGCGCCTGTCGATCACCGCATTCACAGAGCTGCGCGAGTTCCTGTTCTATCCGGTCGCGGCGCGGATCGCGCGGCGTGTGTCGCTCGAGGCGTTCGAGCACCTGCTTGCCTTGAGCCTGCGCTTTCATCTGGAGCGCCAGACCGGCGGCGTCTCGCGCGACATCGAACGCGGCTCGCGATCGATCCAGTCGCTGCTGAACTACACGATCTACAACATCCTGCCGACGCTGGTCGAGATCGCGCTCGTGATCAGCCTGTTGTCGGCCAAGTTCGACGGCTGGTTCGCGGCGATCACGTTCGGGGCGCTGGTGCTGTACATCTCGTTCACCGTCAGCGTGACCGAGTGGCGCACGGGCTTTCGGCGGGCGATGAACGAGCAGGACAGCAAGGCCAACACCCGCGCGGTCGATGCGCTGATCAACTACGAGACGGTCAAGTACTTCTCGAACGAGCGCTTCGAGCAGGGCCGCTACGACGAAAACCTGCAGCGCCTGGAGCGCGCGTCGATCAAGTCGCAGACCTCGCTGTCGGTGCTCAACCTCGGCCAGAGCCTGATCATCGCGACGGCCGTCACGCTGCTGGTGTGGCGTGCAACGCTGGGTGTCGTCAACGGCACGATGACGCTGGGCGATCTGGTGCTGGTCAACGCGCTGATGATCCAGCTGTACATCCCGCTCAATTTCCTCGGCGTGATCTACCGCGAGATCAAGCAATCGATGATCGACATGGAGAAGATGTTCGCGCTGCTGTCACAGAACAAGGAGATCGCCGACGCACCGGATGCGGCACCGCTGATTCACCACGGCGGCGCCGTGCGTTTCGAGAACGTGCGCTTCGGCTACGACGCGGACCGCACCATCCTGCACGACGTGAGCTTCGAGATCCCGGCCGGCAAGACTGTCGCCGTGGTCGGGCCGTCGGGGTCGGGCAAGAGCACGCTGGCGCGGTTGCTCTTCCGCTTCTATGACGTCAACAGCGGGCGCATCAGCATCGACGGGCAGGACATCCGCCACGTCACGCAGCAGAGCCTGCGTCAGGCGATCGGCATCGTGCCGCAGGACACGGTGCTGTTCAACGACACGGTCGAATACAACATCGCCTACGGCCGCACCGGTGCCAGCCGCGACGAGGTCGAGGGCGCGGCGAAGGCGGCGCACATCCACGCCTTCATCAGCTCGACCCCGAAGGGCTACGACACGATGGTCGGCGAACGCGGACTCAAGCTCTCGGGCGGCGAGAAGCAGCGTGTCGCGATCGCGCGCACGCTGCTGAAGAACCCGCCGGTGCTGATCTTCGACGAGGCGACCTCGGCGCTCGACTCGGCCAACGAACGCGCGATCCAGGCGGAGCTGAAGAGCGCGGCGCGCAACAAGACGGCGCTGGTGATCGCGCATCGGCTGTCGACCGTGGTCGATGCGCACCAGATTCTCGTGATGGAGCTGGGGCGCATCCTCGAGCGTGGCACGCACGCCGAGCTGCTCGCGCTCGGCGGTCGCTATGCCGACATGTGGCGGCTCCAGCGCAGCAGTGAGGCGACGAACGCAGTCTCGCCTGACCTGACGCTGGCGGTTTGAGGTAAGTACGTAGCCTTCGATGCGACGAGGCGTGGCTACACTGATCGCGTGGAAACCAAATGGCTCGAAGATTTTGTCAGCCTCGCCGAGACGCGCAGCTTCTCCCGCTCGGCGCAGCTCCGGCACGTGACCCAGCCGGCGTTCTCGCGGCGCATCCAGTCGCTCGAGGCCTGGGCAGGGATCGACCTCGTCGACCGATCCTCGTACCCGACCCGACTCACGTCGGCCGGTGAGACGCTGCACGGCCAGGCCCTGGAAATCCTCGGCTCGCTGCAGGCCACGCGCAACATGATGCGGGGCCACAAGGCGGCGGGCCACGACATGATCGAGTTCGCGGTGCCGCACTCGCTGGCGTTCACTTTCTTCCCGCACTGGGTGATGGATCTGCGCAAGCGCTTTGGCGCCATGAAGAGCCGGCTGATCGCGCTGAACGTGCACGACGCGGTGATGCACCTCGTCGAAGGCAGTTGCGACCTGCTGCTGGCGTATCACCATCCGTCGCAGCCGCTCCAGCTCAACCCCGACCGCTACGAGATGCTGAGTCTCGGCCACGAGACGCTGGTGGCCTACGCGAAGGGCGATGCCGACGGGCACCCGATGTTCAGCCTGCCGGCGGCGCCGGGCCGCACCGTCCCGTACCTCGCGTACGCACCAGGGGCCTACCTGGGCCGCCTGGTCGAGGTCATTGCCAAGCAGTCGACCGCGCCGCTGCAGCTCGAGCCGTTCTATGAGACCGACATGGCCGAAGGGCTCAAGGCGATGGCGATCGAGGGCCATGGCCTGGCGTTCCTGCCTGCGACCTCGGTCAAGAAGGAGCTGAAGAGCCGGCGTCTGGTGCGTGCCGCGCCGCCCGGCCTGCACGAGCTGGAGATCGACATCCGGATCTACCGCGAACGCCCCGAGATGGCCCGCCACAGCAAGCCGGGCGCGCTCGCGCTCTGGGACTTCCTCGCCACGTCCTGAGTCCTCACGGCCGCCGCCGTCTTCGGGTTTACCCCAATCCGTCATGCATGGAATGCATGACGTGCTGGAGATTCGGCATTGGCGCGTCCCTTGCGTCACCCCTACAGTCCGCCCGCCGTGCAGTGATGGCGGCCCGTTCAACGATCACAAAGGGACGACAGCATGATGAAGATACTGCACCCGCGGCATGGATCCTGATCGCGATGGTGATCGGCATTGTCATGGGCCACATGAACTTCACGAGCTTCCCCGACCCTATTGATCCACCCGCGAGGCGCCTTCGGCGCGCCCCCTCGAGGGGCGCCGCCACCGGCCCGGCAAAGCCGGATCCGCGGCGTCTGCTTGATCCGAGAAGCATCGCATGAACACGACAGCAACCCGCCGCGAACACGACTTCCTCGGCGACATGGAGATCCCGGCCGCCGCCTACTGGGGCGTGCACAGCGCGCGCGCCGTCGACAACTTCCCGATCAGCGGCCAGACGGTCGCGCAGATGCCCGAGCTCGTGCGCGCACTGGCCTTCGTCAAGAAGGCGGCGGCACAGGCCAACGCGAATCTCGGCGTGATCACAGCGACGCAGATGCACGCCATCGTGCGCGCCTGCGACGACCTGATCGGTGGCGCGCTGCACGAGCAGTTCGTCGTCGACGTGATCCAGGGCGGCGCCGGCACCTCGACCAACATGAACGCCAACGAGGTCATCGCCAACCGCGCACTCGAGCACATGGGCTTCGAGAAGGGTCGCTACGACGTGCTGCACCCGAACGACCACGTCAACGCCTCGCAGAGCACCAACGACGTCTACCCGACCGCGCTGCGCGTGGCGGCCTGGTTCGGCATCGACGGCCTGCTCGCGGCGATGGCCGACCTGCGCGGCGCGTTCGAGGCCAAGGCGCTCGAGTTCAAGAGCGTGCTGAAGATCGGCCGCACGCAACTGCAGGACGCGGTGCCGATGACGCTGGGCCAGGAGTTCCTCGCCTTCGCGATCATGATCGGCGAGGACGAGGCGCGGCTGCGCGAAGCCCGCGCGCTGATCACCGAGATCAACCTCGGCGCCACCGCGATCGGCACCGGCATCAATGCCCCGCTGGGCTACGGCGAGATGGTGATCCCGCTGCTCGCCACCGCCAGCGGCGTGCCGGTCGTGAAGGCCGAGAACCTCGTCGAGGCGACGCAGGACACCGGCTCGTTCGTGCAGCTCTCCGGCGTGCTCAAGCGCGTGGCGTGCAAGCTCAGCAAGGTCTGCAACGACTTGCGGCTGCTCTCCAGCGGGCCGCAGGCCGGCTTCGGCGACATCAAGCTGCCGGCGCGCCAAGCCGGCTCATCGATCATGCCGGGCAAGGTGAACCCGGTCATCCCCGAGGTGATGAATCAGGTCGCGTTCGAGGTGATCGGCAACGACGTGACGATCACGATGGCGTCGGAGGCCGGGCAGCTGCAACTCAACGCGTTCGAGCCGATCATGGGCTACGCGATCCACAAGAGCGTCCGGCATCTCACGAACGCGTGCAGGACGCTGCAGGTGAATTGCGTCGAGGGCATCCAGGCCAACCACGAACTGCTCGCGAAGCGGGTGGCCGAATCGGTGACGCTCGTGACGGCGCTCAATCCGATCATCGGCTACGAGAAGGCCGCGTTGATCGCGAAGACGGCGTTGGCGACCGGCGGAACGATCGCCGAGGTCGCCGAGTCTCTGGGCATCATGAGCCGCGCCGACATGAACGCGCTGCTCGTGCCTGAAAAGCTGACCCAACCCGTGCGCCTCGTGGCATAGGCCTTGCAACCCCGGCAAAACCCTTGGTTCGGGGGCAAACACGCGCAGGCGCGTCGTCCATGATCCGTAGAATTTCGTTCTGTTGCTTTCAACCTCTGTAGGAGCTCGTATGAAGAAATCGATGATCGCCAACACCGTGGTGGCCGCTGCCGCCCTGCTCGCGATCGGCGCGGCGCACGCGCAAGCGAACGACACGCTGAAGAAGATCAAGGATACCGGCAGCGCCACGATGGGCGTGCGTGAGTCCTCCGGCGCGCTGGCCTACACGCTGGGCGATGGCAAGTACACGGGCTTTCACTACGACGTCTGCCAGAAGGTCTTTGCCGACATCCAGAAGCAGCTCGGTCTGGCCAAGCTCGACCTCAAGTACCAGCCGGTGACCTCGCAGAACCGCATCCCGCTGGTGCAGAACGGCACCGTCGACCTCGAGTGCGGCTCGACCACCAACAACGCCACGCGCCAGAAGGACGTGGCCTTCGCGCCGACGCTGTACGTCGAAGAGGTGCGCATCGCGGTGAAGGCGAATTCCGGCATCACCAGCATCGCCAACCTGACCGGCAAGACAGTGGCCACGACCACCGGGACGACCTCCGTTCAGCTGCTGCGCAAGCACGAGCGCGGAAACAACGTCGAGTTCAAGGAGCTCTTCGGCAAGGACCACGCCGACAGCTTCCTGCTGCTCGAGTCGGGCCGCGCCGACGCGTTCGTGATGGACGGCCAGATCCTCGCCGGCAGCATCGCCAAGGCGAAGAACCCGGCCGACTTCAAGATCGTCGGCGAAGTGCTGTCGGTCGAGCCGATCGGCATCATGATGCGCAAGGACGACCCGGCCTTCAAGAAGGCAGTCGACGACAGCATCAAGGCGATGATCAAGAGCGGCGACGTCGCAAAGCTCTACGACAAGTGGTTCATGCAGCCGATCCCGCCGACCAACACCAAGCTCAACATGCCCGCGTCCGATGCGACCAAGGCGGCTTGGGCGACCCCGAGCGACAAGCCGCTCGAGGACTACCTGAAGAAGTGATGGGCGCAAGAGAGCGGGTGATGGCCTGAGGTAAGCCCTAGCGCCCGTGGGCGCAAAGATTGCTTACATTGGGTCGACAGCGCGGCGTGAAGCCTCTTCGCGCCGCGCTTTTCATTTGTCAGGGAGCACGCATTGGGTAAATGGGACTGGCAGGTCTTCCTGCAGGACACAGGGGGAGGGCGCACCTACCTCGAGTGGTTGATGTCGGCGTGGGGCTGGACGCTGTCGGTGGCGGTGCTGTCGCTGATCGTCGCGCTCGTCGTCGGTTCACTGATGGGCATCCTGCGGACGACGCCGAACAAGTGGCTGGTGCTGCTCGGCGAGTGCTGGACCGAGCTGTTCCGCAACGTGCCGCTGCTGGTGCAGATCTTCCTCTGGTACCACGTGATCCCGTCGATCTTCCTGGTGCTGCGCGGCGTGCCCAGCCTCGTGCTGGTCGTGTTCGCGCTCGGCTTCTTCACCTCGGCACGCATCTCGGAGCAAGTCAAGGCCGGCATCCAGGCCCTGCCCAAGGGTCAGCGCTACGCCGGCCTCGCGATGGGCCTCACGTTGCCGCAGACCTACCGCTACGTCCTGCTGCCGATGGCGTTTCGCATCGTCATCCCGCCGCTCACGAGCGAGTCGATGAACATCGTCAAGAACTCGTCGGTGGCGTTCGCGGTCAGCATCGCGGAGCTCACGATGTTCGCGATGCAGGCGCAGGAAGAAACCTCCCGCGGTATCGAGGTCTACCTCGCGGTCACGGGGCTGTACTTCATCTCGGCCTTCGCGATCAATCGCCTGGCGCTGTTCATCGAGGACCGCGTTCAGGTCCCCGGCATGATCGGAGGTGGC
The DNA here is from genome assembly GCA_040007475.1 of Burkholderiales bacterium. GTDB lineage: Bacteria > Pseudomonadota > Gammaproteobacteria > Burkholderiales > Burkholderiaceae_C > LMDS01. The sequence goes on along the minus strand of JBDTVC010000010.1, from coordinate 20,803 downwards.
AAATGATGACCGCCCTCGACTTCACGTTCCTCAACTGGACCGTCGTCTCCAACTTCATCGTCAAGGGTCTGATCTTCTCGGTGCAGCTCACGCTGGTCGCGATGGTCGGCGGCATCGCCCTCGGCACCGCGCTCGCACTGATGCGGCTGTCGGGCAAGAAGGTGCTGGTGGCGGTGGCGGCGTTCTACGTGAACACGCTGCGCTCGATCCCGCTGGTGATGGTGATCCTGTGGTTCTTCCTGCTGATCCCGCTGCTGATCGGGCGGCCGATGGGCGCCGAGCTGTCGGCCATCATCACCTTCACGGTCTTCGAGGCGGCCTACTACTCCGAGATCATGCGCGCGGGCATCCAGAGCGTGCCCAAGGGCCAGGTCTACGCCGGCTACGCGGTCGGTATGACCTACAAGCAGTGCATGCAGCTGATCGTGCTGCCGCAGGCCTTCCGCAACATGCTGCCGGTGCTGCTGACGCAGACCATCATCCTGTTCCAGGACACCTCGCTGGTCTACGCGATCGGTGCCTATGACCTGCTCAAGGGTTTCGAGGTCGCCGGCAAGAACTTCAACCGGCCGGTCGAGACCTATCTGACCGCCGCGGTCGTCTACTTCATCATCTGCTTCAGCCTGTCGATGCTCGTGCGCCAGCTGCAGAAGAAGATCGCCATCATCCGATAAGAGGAGCTGTACGTGATCGACATCAAGAACGTTTCCAAGTGGTATGGCAGCTTCCAGGTGCTGACCGACAACACGACCTCGATCAAGAAGGGTGAGGTCGTCGTCGTCTGCGGCCCGTCGGGTTCGGGCAAGTCGACGCTGATCAAGACCGTGAACGCGCTCGAGCCATTCCAGAAGGGCGACATCGTCGTCGACGGCATCAGCATCAGCGACCCGAAGACCGATCTACCGAAGCTGCGCTCGCGCGTCGGCATGGTGTTCCAGCACTTCGAGCTGTTCCCGCACCTGAGCGTGACCGAAAACCTCACGCTCGCGCAGATCAAGGTGCTGGGCCGCAGCGAGGCCGACGCCAAGACGCGCGGCCTGAAAATGCTCGACCGCGTCGGACTGATCGCCCACAAGGACAAGTTCCCGGGCCAGCTCTCCGGCGGCCAGCAGCAGCGCGTGGCGATCGCCCGCGCGCTGAGCATGGACCCGATCGTGATGCTGTTCGACGAGCCGACGTCGGCGCTCGACCCCGAAATGGTCGGCGAAGTGCTCGACGTGATGGTGAAGCTCGCGCAGGAAGGCATGACGATGATGGTCGTCACGCATGAGATGGGCTTCGCGAAGAAGGTGAGCCACCGCGTGATCTTCATGGACGCCGGCAAGATCGTCGAGGACTGCACGAGCAACGAGTTCTTCGGCAGCCCGGACGCGCGTTCGCCCCGGGCGAAGGAGTTCCTGTCGAAGATCCTGCAACACTGAGGCGCAGCGATCGAATCCCGAGGGCGCCTGCGGGCGCCCTCGTCGTTGGCGGTGGGACAATCCGCGCATGACGCAAGAGTTGACGATCACCCGCCCCGACGACTGGCACCTGCACCTGCGCGACGGTGCCGCACTCGCGGCGGTGCTGCCCGACACGGCACGCCAGTTCGCCCGCGCGATCGTCATGCCGAACCTGAAGCCGCCGGTCACGACGACCGCGCTGGCCGTGGCCTACCGCGAGCGCATCCTCGCTGACCTTCCGGCGGGGTCCGACTTCACGCCGTTGATGACGCTGTACCTGACCGACGCCACACCGCCCGATGAGATCGTGCGCGCAAAGGCCGCAGGAGTCGTCGCGCTGAAGCTCTACCCTGCGGGCGCGACGACCAACAGCGATGCGGGCGTGACCGACATCCGCAAGACTTACCCGACGCTGGAAGCGATGCAGCGCGAAGGCCTGCTGCTGCTGGTGCACGGGGAAGTCACCGATCCGTCGGTCGATGTGTTCGACCGCGAGGCCGTGTTCATCGAGCGCGTGATGATGCCGCTGCGGCGCGACTTTCCCGAGCTCAAGGTGGTGTTCGAGCACGTCACCACCCGCGAGGCCGCGCAGTACGTGGCCGAGGCCGACCGGTACACCGCCGCGACGCTGACCGCGCATCACCTGCTCTACAACCGCAATGCGCTCTTCATGGGCGGCCTGCGCCCGCACTACTACTGCCTGCCGGTGCTCAAGCGCGAGGTGCACCGCGTGGCCCTGGTGCAGGCAGCGGTGTCGGGCAGCGGCAAGTTCTTCCTCGGCACCGACAGCGCGCCTCACGCGGCGCTTCTGAAGGAGCAGTCCGTGTGCGGGGCGGGCTGCTACACCGCCCTGTCGGCACTGGAGCTCTACGCCGAGGCCTTCGATGCGGTCGGCGCGCTCGGCGAACTCGAAGCCTTCGCGAGCTTCAACGGTCCGGCTTTCTACGGGCTGCCACGCAACCATGGCACCGTCACGCTGCGCCGCGAGGCCTGGACGCTGCCCGAAGCGCTGCCCTTCGGCGACGCCCAACTCAAACCACTGCGAGGCGGCGAGAGCCTGGCCTGGCGGCTCACCGGAGTTCACACATGAATGAGCGCAACCTGTGCGTCGCACTGTTGATCGACGCCGACAACCTCTCGGGCGACGTGATCGAGCAGGCGGTCGCCCACCTCCTGCAGACCTACGGCGCGATCGACTTCCGGCGCGCCTACAGCAGCCCGCAGAAGGTGATCGAGCACACCGAACTGTTCCGCCGCCACGCCATCCGACCGATGGTCAACTTGCCCACCGGCAAGAACTCGACCGATATCGCGCTCGCGGTCGATGCGATCGACCTCGCGATCACCGAGCACCCGGACGTGGTCGTGATCGGTTCGAGCGACTCGGACTACGCGCCGCTCGCACAGCGCCTGCGCGAGAAGGGCTGCCGCGTACTTGGCATCGGGCAGGCCGGCAAGACCGGCAGCGAATCGCCGCTCGCGTACGACGAGTTCATCGACCTGGCGCACCGCAAGGCGCCGGCCCCACGGGCTTCGTCACCGGCGCCGCGTTCGCGTGCGCCGGCGGGGCGAGCCAAGGCAGCGGTGGTTGCCCTCCCGAGCGAGGTGCGCGACATCCTGGACGCGGTGCCCGGGCTGCGGGACGGCGTGCCGATGCAACTCGGCGAGGTCGGCGAGGCGCTGCGCGGCCAGGGTGTTCTCAAGAGCAAGAGCGCCTCGCCCAGCAGGTTGCTCAAGCGGCATGTGGCGCATTTCGAGCTGACACCGCCCGATCGCCCGCGAACTGTTCGTTTCCTCGGCGCCGAACGCTGAGCGCCAAAAAAACAGCGGCCCGCAGGCCGCTGTTCGATCGAACCCGGGCGCCCGATCGGGCGCCGAGATTCTTACTTCTTCGGAGCGTCGGTACCTTCGCCAGCCGGCGTGGTCTTGCCAGCCTTCACGGCGGCCTTGGTGTCGGCCTTCACGTCTGCGCGAGCAGCGGGGGCGCCACCAGCAGCTTCGGTCTTCGCGCCGCCTTCACCGGCCGGGGTCAGCTTCTTGGCCTTGGCAGCAGCCTTGGTCTCGGCCTTGCGCTCGGCGCGGGTCTTGGTCGACTTGGTGGTCGACTTTTCCATCGGCGCAGCGCCTTCGCCAGCCGGGGTCAGCTTGCCTTCCTTGGCCGCAGCCTTGGTTTCGGCCTTGACTTCGGCGCGGGCAGCCGGAGCCGAAGCTTGGGCGAACGAGGCTTGAGCGAACATGGCGGCGGCAACGGCGGCCACGATGGTGAGAGCGTTCTTCATTTGCATATCAATCTCCTGTTGTAAACGAGGGGTAAGGGCCGGCCACTGAGCCAACGCACTCCGAGCGACATGCCCTCATCAGGTCAGCTTGCTGACGGACCGCATTGTTGCGGACCGTTGAGCGCGGCACGTATTAGAACGCGGGATCCGGCCTTCGGTTGACGAAAGTACTTGTTTCAGGGGTGGCACCGGGTGCGGCCGGCCCGATTTGTTGCGCCGATGCCGCACGCCGCCCCGCCCGCGGACATAATCGCGGCCGTGAAGCAAGCCAGACCGCCGCTGGTGCGAGACCCGAAAGGGTGCACTGGAGGAAGGTCCGGACTGCACAGAGCAGCGTAGCAGCTAATGACTGCCCACCGCGAGGTGAGGATCAGAGCAACAGAGACGAGCCGATTCAGTTCGGGTGAAACGGGCAATCTCTACGCGCAGCAACACCAAATAGGCCAGCGTTGATACGGCTCGTGGAGCTGGCGGGTAGGTGGCACCGAGCCGCGCAGCGATGCGCGGCCCAGAGGAATGGCGGTCACGGTCGGGGCTCCGCAAGGGGTGCCGGCCGCACAGAATCCGGCCTATCGGCTTGCTTCACACTTTTGCCCCGAGGATCGGGCGGGGCCCACGCGCCTCTAAACTCGACGCCTTCGATGAATCCAGACGCCCACACCCTCTGGCGCGCGCCGCGCTGGACCCTTGCCGTGCTGCTCGCCTGTCTGGGCATGCTCGGCCCCTTCTCGATCGACACCTACCTGCCGGCGTTCACCGGCATCGCCACCGCCATCGGCGCGACACCGGTCGAGATGCAGCAGACGCTGTCGGCCTACCTCTTCGGCTTCGCGGTGATGAATCTGTTCCACGGGGCGCTGTCCGACAGCCTCGGGCGGCGCCCGGTCGTGCTGTGGGGGTTGGCGGTGTTCACGCTGGCGTCGATCGGATGCGCGCTGTCGCAGCACATCGGTGCGCTCGTCTTCTTCCGCACCGTGCAGGGCATGTCGGCCGGGGCCGGCGTCGTCATATCGCGTGCGGTCATCCGCGACATGTTCCCGCCCGCCGACGCGCAGCGCGTGATGTCGCAGGTCACGATCTACTTCGGCGTGGCGCCGGCGATCGCGCCGATCGTCGGTGGCTTCCTGTTCGTGCACGTCGACTGGCATGCGATCTTCTGGTTCCTCACCGTTGTCGGCGTGGTGCTGTGGGTCGCCAACTACCGCCTGCTGCCCGAGACGCTGCACCTGAGCCAGCGTCAGCCGTTCAACGTGCGCAACCTGATGCGTGGGTACTGGGAGATGGGCTCGAGCGCACGTTTCATGATGCTGGCGCTGGCCAGCGGCATCCCGTTCAACGGCATGTTCCTGTACGTGCTGTCCGCGCCGGTGTTCCTGGGCGAACACCTGCACCTGCAGCCTGGGCAGTTCTTCTGGCTGTTCCTGATCACGATCGCCGGCATCATGGGCGGCGCGCGCATGTCGGGCCGGTTGGCCGGGCGCATCAAGCCGCACCATCAGATCCGCCACGGCTTCCTGATCATGCTGCTGGTCTCGCTCGCGAACTTCGCGCTCAACCTGCTGTTCACGCCGCAGGCGTGGTGGGCCCTGATTCCACTCGGGATCTATGCGTTCGGCTGGGCCTTGATGGTCCCGGTCGTGACGCTGATGGTGCTCGATCTGGTGCCCGAGCGCCGGGGCATGGCGTCCTCGTTCCAGGCCTGCATCGGCAGCCTTGCCAACGGGCTGGTGGCCGGCGTCATCGCGCCGCTGGTGATGCACTCGACCCTCTGGCTCGCGACGGCGTCGCTGCTGATGATGGGTGTCGGTGTGGTCGCCTGGATCTGGGTCAAGCCGCGCGTGACCTGAGCCGCTGCCGCCACTCAAGTTGACCTGCAGCGCGTCGATATGGACGCAGGACACCCCCTTTCCTGTGTCCGGAGACCTGCCATGCCCGCCCCTAGCCGTCTGCTGCGCCCATACGTGTTCGTCGCCCTGTGTGCGCTGGGGGCAGGCGCGGTCACGGCCGCCGATCATGCGCACGAAGCCAGGCCCGCTGCATCGGTACCGGAACCCTCCGCCAAGCCTGCCAAGGCAGAGCCGCCCGCCGTGCGTGATCCGATGGACATGCTGCGCGAGAAGCTCGCGCAAAAGCTCGGTGCCGGCAAACCCGTGGCCGGCGAGAACCCGAACGTCGTGCGGGTCGTTGCCAAGGCAAGCACCCCGGCGGCGAGCGAGCACGTGCACGAGGCAGCGGCCTTGCATCCGGCGCGCCGCAAGGCGCCGATCGAGGCGCCGCACGCGGCCGGACACTCGGCGCACTGGGACTACGCCGGCAGCGGCGGACCCGAAACCTGGGGTCAGATGAAGCCCGAGTTCGCCAAGTGTTCGACCGGCACACGCCAGAGCCCGATCGACATCCGCGACGGCATCAAGGTCAGCCTGGACCCGGTGCAGTTCGACTACAAGCCGAGCGCTTTTCGCGTCATCGACAACGGCCACACGGTGCAGGTGAACGTCGCTGCCGGCAACTCGATCGAGGTGATGGGGCGCCGCTACGAGCTGGTTCAGTTCCACTTTCATCGGCCGTCGGAGGAGCGCATCGACGGGCGGCAGTTCGACATGGTCGCGCACCTGGTGCACAAGGACATCGACGGCCGCCTCGCGGTCGTCGCCGTGCTGCTCGATCGCGGCAGCGCACAGCCGATCGTGCAGAGCGTGTGGAACAACCTGCCGCTCGAGAAGGGCGAGGAGCTTGCCGCACGCAGCACGATCAACCTGAACGATCTGCTGCCCCCGGAGCGCAACTACTTCACCTACATGGGCTCGCTGACCACACCGCCGTGCAGCGAAGGCGTGCTGTGGATGGTGATGAAGCAGCCGGTGCAGGTTTCTGGTGAGCAGATCGGCATCTTCGCGCGCCTGTACCCGATGAATGCGCGACCGATCCAGTCGGTGGCGGGGCGTTTGATCAAGGAATCCAACTGAACAAGCTCTAGACTGCGCGCTTCCAGGAGGAGCGCTTCATGTTGCTGTTCATCGCGGGTCTGGTGGTCTTTCTCGGCGTCCATTGCGTGGCCATCGTCGCGCCCGGCTGGCGCGACGCGCAGATCGCGCGGCGCGGCGAGCTGGCGTGGAAGGGCGCGTATTCCATCGTTTCGATCATCGGCTTCGCGCTGCTGATCTGGGGCTACGGTCTGGCCCGGCAATCGCCCGTGGTGCTGTACACACCGCCGGCCGCGATGCGCCACATCGCGCTTGCACTGATGCTGCCGGTGTTCCCGCTGTTGCTCGCCGCCTACCTGCCTGGCCGCATCAAGACGGCCGCGAAGCACCCCATGCTGCTGGCCGTGAAACTCTGGGCCGCCGCGCACCTGCTGGCGAACGGCACGTTGGTCGATGTGATGCTGTTCGGCGCGTTCCTCGCATGGGCCGTGCTCGACCGCATCTCGGTCAAGCGCCGTGTGGTGCAGCGCGTCGTGCCCGGCGCACCGCCGTCGCGGCTCAACGACGCGATCGCGGTGGCAGGCGGGCTCGCGATCTACGCCGCGTTGGTGATGGGCGTGCACCTGTGGCTGATTGGCGTTTCGCCGCTGCGTTGAGGCTGTCCGACAGGTCCTACAGGGGTTGGCCCCCCCGCCCGACAGACCGCAGTCTGGCGCGTTGGCACAGTGGAGTCATCGATCCGCCGAGCGCGGACCGACGATGGAACTCCTCCACTTCTGATGCAAAGGAATCGCGATGAACAAGGATCAAGTCAAGGGCCGTGTCGAGCAGGCCAAGGGAACCGTGAAGGAAGCGGCGGGCAAGGTCGTCGGCAACACGAAGCTGGAGACCGAAGGCAAGCTGGAAAAGGCCGGCGGCAAGGTACAGGCGACGTATGGCGACGTCAAGGAAGACGTGAAGGACGCCGTCAAGCGCCCCGACGCGGCCGATCGCCGCTGACCACTGCAATCGCGCGGCCCGTGCTCAGCGCCACAAGGCGCGGGCACGGGCCGCGACGTCGATGGAGGACGACAGCATCGGCATCTGCAGGTCGCCCCACGTGTCTGTCGCCACGAGGCCAGCAGTCTCGAAGCACGAGGCCAACCCCGCGGGGATGAAGCGCGACAGCGATCCATAAAGGTGCCGGTCACCGTACTCGGTCTGCTGTGTCACGTAGAAGCGCTGTGGCACGAGCAGGTGCAGATGCTGCCGCGCACGCGTCATCGCCACATACAGCAGGCGCCGCTCCTCCTCGATCTCGACGGCGCTCCCGGTGGCCATGTCGGACGGAATGCAGCCGTCGACCACGTTGAGCACGAACACCGCCTTCCATTCCTGGCCCTTCGCGGAGTGGATCGTCGACAGGATCAGGTAGTCCTCGTCGCGGTGCGGTTCGCCCGATTCATCGCTCGTTGCTTCTGGTGGGTCCAGTGTCAACTCGGTCAGGAAGGCGCTGCGCGAGGCGTACTGGCCGGCGAGCCGCGCCAGCTGCCGCAGATCGGCCTCGCGAATCACCGCGTCGTCATGCAGGCGCTTCAGCTGCGGCAGGTACCACGCGTTGACGCCGTCGAGATCCGCGGGCCATGCCGAGGCGGGATCGTTCAACGCATCGACGGCGGCGACCAAGGCCGGCCAGTCGTTCCTCGCCGCGGGCGGGGGCTTGAAGGCGTGGAGTGCAGCGAGCGGATCGGCCGCAGAGGCCATCGCGTCGAGCAGCCGCTTCGCGCTCGCGGTGCCGATGCCCTCGACCAGCTGCGCCACGCGCAGGCCGGCCATGCGGTGGCGTGGGTTGCTGGCCCAGCGCAGCAGCGACAGCACGTCCTTCACATGCGCCGCTTCGAGGAACTTGAGCCCGCCGAACTTGACGAACGGGATCGCGCGGCGCGTCAGCTCAAGCTCGAGTGGCGCGCTGTGGTGCGAGGTGCGGAAAAGCACCGCCTGGCTCTTGAGCGCGATGCCTTGCTCGCGATGCCGAAGCACCTGATCGGCGACCCAGGCGGCCTGTGCGGATTCGTCCGCGACCGTCACGAGCGACGGCCGCATCGACGCGGCCGTATCGCTCCACAACTGCTTGCTGAAGCGCTGCGCGGCCAGCGCGATGACGCCGTTGGACGCATCGAGGATAGTCTGCGTCGAGCGGTAGTTGCGCTCCAGCGTGACGACGCGCGCCGGCGGCGCGAACTGCACCGGGAACTCGAGGATGTTGCGCACCTCCGCGGCGCGGAACGAGTAGATCGCCTGCGCGTCGTCGCCCACCACGGTGAGACCCTGGCCATCGGGCCGGAGCTTGCGCAGGATCTCGGCCTGCAGGCGGTTCGTGTCCTGGTATTCGTCGACGAGCACGTGGTCGAAGCGCGACGAGACGTGCTGCGCGAGCGCGGGATCCTCCAGCATCTGCGACCAATACAGCAGCAGGTCGTCGTAGTCGAGCACGCACTGCGCCTGCTTCTCGACGACATAGGCGCCGAACAGCTGCTTGAGCTCGCCCTCCCATGCCGCGCACCACGGGTAGACCTCGTGCAGCAGCTCGCCCAGCGGCGCGCGGCTGTTCAGCGCCCGCGAGTAGATCGCCAGGCAGGTGCTCTTGAGCGGGAAGCGATTCTTCGTGGTCGCCAGCTGCAAGTCATGGCGCACCAGGCCCATCAGGTCTTCGGAATCCCCGCGGTCCTGGATCGTGAAGTTCACGGTCAGGCCGATTGCACTCGCGTACTCGCGCAACAGCCGTGCACCGATGCCGTGGAAGGTGCCGGCCCACTGCATCACAGGGGCCGGCTGCGTCGACGCGAAGCCGAGCGCGCGGTGCAGCATGCGGCCGACGCGGCGCTGCATCTCCTGCGCGGCGCGGCGCGAGAAGGTCAGCATCAGGATGCGCTGCGGGTCGGCACCGTCGAGCACCAGCCGCGCCACGCGCGCGGCCAGCGTCATCGTCTTGCCCGAGCCGGCGCCCGCGATGACCAGCAGCGGCTCGCTGCCGTGCATCACGGCCGCGCGTTGCGCGTCGTTCAGCGACTCGAAGGGATCGGTGGGCGGGAGGCGCGGCATCCGCTGACTGTAAATCCATCCAGTCCGCGAAAGACGATCGCGCATGAAAAACGGCCGCGTCGGCGGCCATTGCGGGAGGCGGTCGCGCGCTCAGTCCGCGCTGCGGCGGCGTGCCATGAAGACCAGCGCGCCCAGGCCGCCCAGCATCAGCGCGTAAGTCTCGGGTTCCGCCACCGCGGGCGTGAGGGCGTCGTTCGCGGCGACGGTCTGGAACTGGCCGTCGTTGAACCCGAACTGCATTTGCTGGTTGCCATCGCAGCAGTGCCCGAGCCCGTGGTACTGCGGCTTGTGGTGACACGCCGCGGGCTGCAAACCGCCGAGCTGGAGCGATGGCGACGCATCGGCGCAGCTCCCTTTCCACCACACGTCGTTCGAGTTGTAGTCAAGTGCCACGCCATCAAGAAACGCGGCGTTGTCCAGGCCGAAGTCGGCGGCGCTGGTCCGCGCGCCGGTCGTGGGGGCCGGGGAGTCATGGGTGACGCTCCCGGAGTGTGCCGCACCGGCAAGAGCCAGACTGGCGACAAGGACGGTTCGCAGGAGTGCGTTCATCGTTCTGGTTGGTGGGTCGGTGTGTCGATGCATGCGAATGTAGAGACGTGCTCGCCGGCTTCACACCCGCAAGCCCGGGGGGTGCGGCGTGAGTTGCCCTGCGGGAGCGTGATGCAGTTCTCAGATTGACGATGGGCCCCCTTGCATGGGTGCCATGGCCCGGCATCGGGTACGCTGCGCCGCATGCGACAGGAGCAGCCGACATGCCCGTGCTGGTAGGCACCGCCTCGTGGACCGACAAGACGCTGATCGCCTGCGGGCGCTTCTACCCGCCGGGTGCGACGACGGCCGAGGCACGGCTGCGCTACTACGCCTCGCAGTTTCCGATCGTCGAGGTCGACTCGAGCTATTACGCGATGCCCGCGCCGAACACCGCGCAGCTGTGGGCCGAGCGCACGCCGAACGACTTCGTCATGAACGTCAAGGCGTTCCGCATCTTCACCGGCCACCAGACCTCGCCGACCGTGCTGCACAAGGACCTGCGCGAGGCGCTCGGGCCGAGCGCGAAGCCGAACGTCTACTACCGTGAGCTCCCCGGCGAGCTACGCGACGAGCTCTGGCGCCGCTTTGTCGAGGCGCTGATGCCGTTGCGCGCCTCGGGCAAGCTCGGGCTCGTGCACTTCCAGTTCCCGCCGTGGCTGGTGCGCAATGCGGCCGGCCACGCGCATGTCCGGCATTGCGTCGAGCGCATGGCCGGGCACACGCTCTCGGTCGAGTTCCGGCACCAGAGCTGGTTCGCGGGCGAGCATGCGGCGGACACGCTGGCGTTCGAGCGCGACCTCGGTGTGGTGCACACCGTCGTCGACGGGCCGCAGGGCTTCTCGAACAGCGTGCCGGCGATCTGGGAGACGACGCATCCTCAATTCGCATTGCTGCGGCTGCACGGTCGCAACACCGGCACCTGGAACGTCAAGGGCGCGACCGCGGCGTCTGATCGCTTCAACTACGACTATGACGATGCCGAGCTGGGCGAGATCGCGGATCAGGTGGCACGGCTGTCCAAGCGCGTGGCGTTCACGCACGTCATCTTCAATAACAACATGGAAGACCAGGGCCAGCGCAACGCGGCGGCGCTGATGCGCGCGCTGCCACCCTGATACGCGAGGAGCTCGCCATGGTGATCCGGGTCGTGAGGCTGGGCAGCGAACGGGCGGCCGACGAGGGCACGCGCATCGGCACCGTGCGGCGCCCTCCGCGCGGCGTGCCGAAGACGGCGTTCGCGTCGGGCAACTGGTACGACGTGTGGTTTCCGAACCTCGCGCCGAGCGTCGAAACGATGAAGATGGGCCAGGAGGCGACCACGCCGGCGCAGTGGGCCGCGTTCACGAAGAAGTACGCCGCGGAGATGGCGACGCCCGACGCGAAGCACGTGCTCGAGCTGTTGGCGGTGCTGTCGCGGCAGACGAACCTCTCGGTCGGCTGCTATTGCGAGAGCGAGGCGCGCTGCCACCGCTCGGTGCTGCGTGCCTTGCTCGCCGCGCAGGGCGCCGAAGTGGTTTGACCGGGCGCCGACGCCCATCTCTATGTGGCCGCTCTCGAAGCGCTGTCTTGACAGACGCGTGCAGGTGAAGCTGAACAGCGACTCGTTCCAGTGATGCACACTGGGCACGCGCTCGGTCTCGAAGGCCGCGATGATGCGAGGCAAGGCTACGTCAGGGTGTTGACGGCCCTGCGTATTCGCCGCAATGTCGAATCGACCCGGCGCCGCCGGGCCACGGTCAATACGAAGGGAATGACATGAAGATCCTGTTGCCGGTCGACGGCTCCGAAGGGGCGCTGGCCGCCGTGCGGCATGCGCTGCGCCTGGTGCACGGTGGGCTGCGGGCGAGCTTCGTGCTCGCCAACGTGCAGGAGCCCGCGTCGCTGTACGAGGTCGTGGTCGCCCACGACGCGCAGGTGATCGAGAACGTCAGCGCCGCCGCCGCGGCGCACTCGCTCGAGGCCGCGCAGGGCTTGTTGCGCGGCGCGGGCCTGGATCACGAGACCGAGATCGCGCTCGGCGATCCGGGCCATGCGCTGATCGACATCGCCGAACGCTTCGAGTGCGACGTGATCGTGATGGGCGCGCGCGGGGTCGGTGCACCGTTGCGCGCCACCCAATTCGGCTCGGTGGCGAACGCTGTCCTGCACCACGCGAGCGTGCCGGTGACGATCGTTCCACTGGTGGCGGCCGACGCCTGATCCCACCGCGCACGCGTGCGGATTCGCCTGCGCTTGACCGCGGTCAAGCGTCTTCACGCTTGAGCGGTAGCATGCTCGCCGATTCACGCCGGACCCGACGTCGGCATCCGACGACTGCACGATGACCACTTCCGCTCCCGACCCGATGGCCGACGCCGTACCCGCCGGGAGCGCGGTGTGGACGTGGCTGCAGAGCTTCGCACCGGCGCGCGTGACGGTCGACTACCGCGAGCGCGCCCGCGTGGTCCTCGGCGCCGCGATCGGCATCCTGCTCACGGGCTTGCTGACTCGCGCATTCGGCGATCACGCGGCCGTGCTGCCCTCGCTTGTGGCACCGATCGGTGCGAGCGCGGTGCTGGTGTTCGGCGTGCCCGGCAGCCCGATGGCACAGCCCTGGGCGGTGGTCGGAGGCAACGCGGTCTCGGCGCTGGCCGGCATCCTGTGCGTGATCGCGCTGGGCACGGGGCCCGGCGTGGCGGCGCTCGGCGTGGCCGTGGCCATCGCGGCGATGTTCGCGTTGCGTTGCCTGCATCCTCCGGGCGGGGCCTGCGCGCTGGTCACGGTGCTCGGCGGAATCAACGACCCCCATTTCGTGCTGGCGCCGGTGATGTTGAACTCGGTGCTGCTCGTCGCCGCCGGCATCGCCTACAACAGCGCGACGCGGCGGCGCTATCCGCACAGCCAGCAGCTCCCGCTGGCACCCGCCGTGGCGCACGCGCCGCACCACTTCAGCGAGGCCGACCTGGATGCGGTGATCGCACGCCACAACCAGGTGCTGGACATCGGCCGTGGCGAGTTGCAGGACCTGCTGGGTCAGGCGGAGCTGCAGGCGTATCGGCGCAAGATGGTCGAGATCCGCTGCAAGGACATCATGTCGCGCGACGTCGCGAAGGCCGAATTCGGCACGCCTCTGCAGGAGGCCTGGGCACAGCTGCGCACGCGCGGGTTCAAGGTGCTGCCGGTCGTCGATCGCGCGTCGCGCATCGTCGGTGTCGTCACGCTGGCAGACTTTCTTCGCGGTGCCGAGCTCGATCTGTACACCGGCTGGCCCGAACGCTTGCGCTCGATGATCCGGGCAACCACGACTTCGCACTCGGACAAGCCCGAGGTCGTCGGCCAGATCATGACGCGCAAGGTGCGCGTGGCTAGCGCCGATCGGCCGATCGCCGAACTCGTGCCGCTGTTCGCCTCGACCGGCCACCACCACATCCCGATCATCGACGCCGAGCGCCGGCTGGTCGGCATCGTCACGCAGTCCGACCTCGTTGCGGCGCTCTCCAAGGGGTGAGCGTCAGCGGCCGGCGAGTTGCTGCCGGGCGCGAACGTCAAGCGGTCGCGCGTGCAAGGCCATCAGCAGCAGTGGGTCAACGAGCCGAACGGGGTGCTTGGTTTCGTCCATGCTGGGGCTTACCCACCGTCACATCTGGCCGGGATCTCACGCACTACTTTCAGTGCCTCCTGCAAGTCCTTATTTTTGAACGAATTTTCGTTCTGAATTTCTCTTCAAAGTCGCATCTAAGTCTTTGATTCCATTGATTTTTCTTTCCAAATGCGATTGACCTGCCTCGAATTTCCGCTAAAGTGGCGCAAAGTGCACTTTTTTAGGTATTTGTGGCAGACATCGCATTCCAGGGGCCCGCGGCTCTGACGTTGGATGGCAAGGGGCGACTCGCCGTGCCGGCGCGTCACCGCGAACTCCTGACGGCGATGGGCGTCAGCCAGTTGACGATCACGAAGCAGCCAGGAGGCTCGCTGCTGATCTTTCCGCGGCCGGCCTGGGAGGCATTCCGCGCCCGCATCGCCGCGCTGCCGATGGAAGCGGCTGGCTGGAAGCGCGTGTTCCTCGGCAACGCGATGGATGTGGACATCGACGCCTCGTCGCGCGTGCTGATCGCGCCCGAGCTGCGCTTGTCCGCCGGGCTGGTGCGCGACGTGATGCTGCTCGGCATGGGCAGCCACCTCGAGCTGTGGGATGCCAAGACCTATGCCGAGCACGAAGCTGCGGTGATGCAGTCGGACATGCCCGAATCGCTGAAGAACTTCAGCTTCTGAGCGCGATCCACTCCTCTCGCCTGAGCCTGCGCCCCATGGATTCCTGGCAGCACACGACCGTCCTGCTGAACGAAGCGGTGGACGCGCTCGTGACCACACCCGACGGCATCTACCTCGACGGCACGTACGGCCGCGGCGGGCACTCGCGGCTGCTGCTGCAAAGGCTCTCGCCACAGGGAAGGCTGGTGGCCATCGACCGCGATGTGCAGGCCGTAGCGGCCGCCTCCACCAACGAGACAACGCGGGTCACCGACCCGCGTTTTTCCATTCATCACACCAGCTTTGCGCACATGGCGGCGACGCTCGCCGCGCAGGGTGTGAGCAAGGTGCATGGGCTGTTGCTGGATCTGGGCGTGTCGTCGCCGCAGATCGACGACCCCGCGCGCGGGTTCAGCTTCCGCTTCGACGGGCCGCTGGACATGCGCATGGACACGACCCGCGGCGAGAGCGCGGCGGATTTTCTGGCCCGCGCCGACGAGCGCCAATTGACGGAGGTGATTCGTGACTATGGGGAAGAACGGTTTGCTCTACAGGTTGCAAAGGCGCTTGTTGCTCGGCGCGAAAGCGGGAACCCTGTTCGAACCACAGGGGAGCTTTCCAACGTCGTGGCTGGTGCGGTCAAGACCCGCGAAGCGGGCCAGAACCCTGCAACGCGCACATTTCAAGCTCTTCGGATTTTCGTCAACGCCGAGCTTGAGGAGCTCGAACAAGGCCTGAACGCCGCCCTCGACCTGCTGTTGCCGGGGGGCCGATTGGTCGTGATCAGCTTCCACTCGCTCGAAGACCGCATCGTCAAGACCTTCATCGCCCGCGAGAGCAAGAGCGTGTTCGATCGCCGCGCGCCGTTCGCCGAACCCAAGGCGATGCGGCTGCGTTCGATCGCCCGCGTGAAGCCGAGCGACGCTGAGGTGCGTGCGAATCCGCGTTCGCGCTCGGCGGTGATGCGCGTGGCCGAGCGTACCGAGGTGATGGCATGACACGGCTCAACGTGCTGCTGCTGATTGGGCTGATCTTCAGCGCGATCTACCTGGTGCGTGTGTCGCACGAGTCGCGCCGTCTGTTTGCCGATCTCGACAAGGCGCGCAGCGAAGAGCGGCTGCTCGCGAGCGAGTTCGAGCGCCTGAAGTCCGACAAGCAGTCGCAGGCCACGCCGCTGCGCGTGGAGAAGACCGCACGCGACAAGCTCGCGATGCGCAGCGCGACGCCGGCGGTCACGCAATACGTCAGCCGCGCGGCGAATGCCGCGAGCGGGAGTGCGCCATGAGCTGGGCGGACAAGATCAACGGTGTCGGCAAACAGCCGGCCAGGGCGCGCGGCCGCAACTCCGGCGCGAGCGCGCGCGCCGTCACGTACTCGACCAGCCCGTTGTTGGCCTCGAAGACGCCGCCGTGGCGCTCGAAGTTTCTCGTCGCGATCGTCGGCGCTGCCTTCTGCGTGTTGCTCGGCCGCGCGCTCTACGTGCAGGTGATCGGCACCGACTTCTTCCAGCGCCAGGGCGAGATCCGCTACGCGCGCACGATCGAGCTGCCCGCGAGCCGCGGGCGCATCCTCGATCGCAACGGGCTGATCCTGGCGTCGAGCATCCCGGCCCCGTCGCTGTGGGCGATCCCGAAGGACTTCGACGCCGACGTCGCCGAGCGCAAGCAGCTCGCGAAACTCATCGGCATGACACCCAAGGAGTTGGCCGATCGCCTCGACGACAGCCAGAACTTCGTCTGGCTGCGCCGCCAGGCCGAGGACCAGGCCGCGAAGGATGTGCTCGCGCTCGGCCTGAAGGGCGTGCACCAGCTGCGCGAGTACAAGCGCAAGTACCCCGAAGGCGAGGCCGCGGCGCACGTGGTCGGCTTCACCAATGTCGAAGACAAGGGCCAGGAAGGCATCGAACTTGCGTTCCAGAAGGACCTGGCCGGCCGCGACGGCACGCGCCGCGTGATCAAGGACCGGCTCGGCCGCGTGGTCGAAGACATCGGCGACAGCGTCGCGCCGGTCGATGGGCGAGACGTCGAGCTGAGCATCGACTCGAAGGTGCAGTTCTTCGCCTACCAGCGCATCCGCGACGCCGTCGCCGAGAACAAGGCCAAGGCCGGCAGCGTCGTCGTGCTCGACGCGCGCAGCGGCGAGCTGCTCGCGCTCGCCAACTACCCGAGCTTCTCGCCTGGCGACCGCCGCAATCTCACCGGCGAGCAGCTGCGCAACCGTGCCCTGACCGACACCTTCGAGCCTGGCTCCACCGTCAAGCCGTTCATCGCCGCGTGGGCGCTCGAGACCGGCCGCGTCAAGCCCGACACCGTGATCCACACTGCGCCGGGCAAGGTCGCGATGGGCGGCTTCGTGATCAGCGACTCGCACGCGCACGGCGACCTCACCGTGTCGGAGGTGATCCAGAAGTCCAGCAACATCGGTGCGATGCGCATGGGCCTGATGTTCCAGCCGCGCGAGATGTGGGAGCTGTACACGCAGGTTGGCTTCGGCCAGAAGCCGCAGATCGCGTTCCCCGGCGCGGTGACCGGCCGCCTGCGCCCGTTCAAGACCTGGAAGCCGGTCGAGCAGGCGACGATGAGCTACGGCTACGGGCTGTCGGCCTCGCTGCTGCAGATCGCGCATGCGTACACCGTGTTCGCGCACGGCGGCGAGTTCATCCCGGTGACGCTGAACAAGAACCCGGCGCAGGGCGAGGACGCACGCGTGTCCGGCCAACGCGTGATCTCGCCGGCGACCGCGAAGACTGTGCTGCAGATGCTCAACCTCGTCACCGGCCCTGGCGGCACGGCGCCGAAGGCGCAGACCATCGGCTACTCCGTCGGCGGCAAGTCGGGCACCGCGTACAAGCAGGAGGGCAAGGGCTACGCGACCAAGAAGTACCGCTCGTGGTTCGTCGGCATCGCGCCGATCAGCAACCCCCGCATCATCGTCGCGGTGATGGTCGACACGCCGACCGCCGGCAAGTGGTACGGCGGCGACGTGGCCGCGCCGGTGTTCAGCGACCTCGTGCAGCAGACCCTGCGCACACTGGGCGTGCAACCCGACCTCGACGTGAAGACCCAGATCATCACGCGCGAAGTGCCGGCCGAGGACGAGAGCTTCTGATGGCCCTGATGCAACTCGCCTCGGTGGATGCCGCGCTTGGCTGGCTCACGCAGCGCGGCGCGCGCGCGCTCACGACCGACAGCCGCCGCGTGCGCGCCGGCGATGCCTTCATCGCGTGGCCGGGCTACGCGGTCGATGGCCGGCAGTTCGTGCCGCAGGCGCTGGCCGCGGGCGCGAGCGCCTGCCTGGTCGAGGCCGCAGGCGCCGACGCCTTCACCTTCGACGTCAACGACAACGTCGCCTCGTTGCCCGATCTGAAGTCGCGCACCGGCGCGCTCGCGAGCGGTTTCATGGGTGCGCCGAGCGAGCGGCTCGACGTGATCGCCGTCACCGGCACCAACGGAAAGACCTCGACAACGTGGTGGGTCGCGCAGGCGCTCACCACGCTGGGCCGGCGCTGCGGCGTGATCGGCACGCTCGGGGTCGGCGAGCCGCCGGTGGCCGGCCATGAGTCTGCGATCACCTTCACCGGCATGACGACGCCGGACCCGATCACCGTGCAGGCCGGCTTCAAGCGCTTCGTCGACGCGGGCATCACCGCCTGCGCGATCGAGGCGACCTCGATCGGCATCGAAGAGCACCGCCTCGCCGGCTCGAAGATCGACATCGCGCTGTTCACCAACTTCACGCTCGACCACCTCGACTACCACGGCTCGATGGACGCCTACTGGCAGTCCAAGGCCAGGCTGTTCGCGTGGCCCGGCCTGCGCGCTGCGGTGATCAACATCGACGACGCGCAAGGTGCGGCGCTGGTGCCGACGCTGTCGTCGGCGCTCGACGTGTGGACCTACTCGACCACCCGCGACGCGCGGCTGCGCGCCCTGAACATTCGCTACGACGAAGGCGGGTTGCGCTTCGACCTGCGCGAAGGCGATGCCATGGTCGACGTGCGCACGCGCCAGATCGGCGACTACAACGTCGCGAACCTGCTCGCCACGCTCGGCGGGCTGCGTGCCGCGGGCGTGTCGCTCGCCGATGCCGCGCGTGTCTGCATCGGCCTCACCCCGGTGCCTGGCCGCATGGACCGCGTCAATGTTGACCCCTCGTCTGCGGCGTACCGCAGCCGATCCCCCGAGGGGATCGAGCCCGGCTTGGGGCGGCCCGGCGCTCGGGCTCGCGTCGATGACCTCCCGCAGGTCGTCGTCGACTATGCCCACACGCCCGACGCCCTCGAAAAGGCACTGCTCGCGCTGCAACCGTTCGCGCAAGCCCGCGGCGGTGCGCTGTGGTGCGTGTTCGGCTGCGGCGGCAACCGCGACGCCGGCAAGCGCCCGTTGATGGGCGCGCTCGCACAGCGGCTGGCAGGGCAGGTGATCGTGACCAGCGACAACCCGCGTGATGAGGCGCCGGCGTTCATCCTGCTGCAGATCGTGGCGGGCCTGAAGGGCAGCCAGGAGCGCGTGAAGGTCATCGAGGACCGCCGCGCCGCGATCGCGCATGCGGTGCGCCACGCCAATGCGCGCGACGTGATCCTGATCGCCGGCAAGGGGCACGAGGATTACCAGGAGACCAAGGGCGTGAAGCACCATTTCTCCGACCTCGAAGAAGCGACGGCCGCGCTCGCCACGCGCGGAGGTGCATCGGCATGATGACGCTGAACGAAGCCCACGCGCTGCTTCCCGGTTCGACGCTCGTCGGCGACGGTGCGGTGCGCTTGCTGCGCGTGCACAGCGACACCCGCAGTCTGCAGGGCGGCGACCTGTTCGTCGCGCTGAAGGGCGAGCGCTTCGATGCGAACGACTTTCTCGCTCAGGCAGGTGCCGCGGGCGCTGTCGCGGTACTGGCCGAGCGCGGCCTCGATGCGGCCGGACTGCCGGGCCTGCGAGTCGCCGACACGCAGGCCGCATTGACCACGCTCGCGGCGAACTGGCGCCAGCGCTTCCACCTGCCCTTGATCGCGGTCACCGGCAGCAACGGCAAGACGACGGTGACGCAGATGATCGCGAGCGTCCTGCGCGCGTGGCTCGCCGATTCGGCGTTCTCCACCACCGGCAACCTGAACAACCACATCGGCGTGCCGCTGACGCTGCTGCGCCTGCGGCAGGACGAGACGACCTGGCACCGTGCCGGCGTCGTCGAACTCGGCATGAACCACCCCGGCGAGATCGCCGAGCTCGCCGCGATCACCGCGCCGACCGTCGGTCTCGTCAACAACGCGCAGCGCGAGCACCAGGAGTTCATGGCCAGCGTCGAGGCGGTGGCGCACGAGAACGGCTCGGTGATCTCGGCGCTCGGACCGACCGGCGTGGCCGTGTACCCGGCCGACGAGGAGCACTCGCCGATCTGGCACCGGCTGGCCGGCAGCCGCCCGACGCTGACCTTCGCGATGACCGGGCAGGCCGACGTGACCTGCCACGCCGAATGGACACAGGACCACTGGGCGGTGCTGTTGCACACCCCGGCGGGCGCCGTCACGCTGCAACTGCAGGTGGCCGGCTGGCACAACGTGAAGAACGCGCTCGCGGCAGCTGCCTGCGCCCTCGCATCGGGCTGCCCGCTGGAGGCGATCGGTCGCGGGCTCGAGGCATTCGCGCCGGTCAAGGGCCGCTCGCAGGTCAAGCGCCTGGCGCGTTTGGGTGGAGATGCAACACTGATCGACGACACCTACAACGCCAACCCCGACTCGGTGCGCGCGGCGATCGAGGTGCTGGCTTCGCTGCCCGGACCGCGCTGGCTGGTGCTGGGCGACATGGGCGAGGTCGGCGACCAGGGCCTCGAGTTCCACCGCGAGGTCGGCGCGTTCGCGAAGGCGCGCGGCATCGACGCGCTGTGGACGCTGGGCGTTGCGAGCACGCATGCCGCGGCAGCCTTCAAAGGCGCGCGTCATTTCGACACGATGGCCGCGCTGATCGACGCGCTGCCGCAGGCCCCGGCGTTCAACGCCGTGGTCGTGAAAGGTTCGCGCTTCATGAAGATGGAACAGGTCGTCGCGGCGATGCTGCAAGCAGGAGATCCCCATGCTGCTTAGCCTGGCCAACTGGTTGCAGACGCAGTCGCCGGAGTTCGGCTTCTTTCGCGTGTTCCAGTACCTCACGTTCCGCGCGGTGATGGCGGCGCTGACCTCGCTGCTGATCGGCCTGGCGTTCGGGCCGTGGGTGATCCGCCGCCTCACGGCACTCAAGATCGGCCAGCCGGTGCGCGCCTACGGCGTCGAGTCGCACATCGTCAAGAGCGGCACGCCGACGATGGGCGGCGTGCTGATCCTGCT
>JBDTVC010000009.1:0-43758 GCA_040007475.1 Burkholderiales bacterium | reverse complement strand
CGTACATCGCGAACTACCTCGCGAACAAGAGCAACCTGGCGGGGCAGGGCAATGCGATGCGGATTGCGGTCGAGGCGACGCGCGGTGACATCTTCGACAAGTCCTATCTCGAGGCCCTGCAAAAGTTGAGCGACGAGATCTTCCTGCTGCCCGGCGTGGACCGGCCGTTCATGAAGTCGCTGTGGACCTCGAACACGCGCTGGGTCGCGGTCACCGAGGACGGCCTGGACGGCAATACCGTGATCGGCGACAGCTACGACGGCTCGCCCGCGAGCCTGGCCGAGGTGCGCGCCAACGTCGAACGCTCCGGCGAGATCGGCCAGCTCGTCGCGGGCAACTTCAAGTCCAGCATCATCTTTGTGCCGCTGCTCGACCGCGACCCGAAGACGGGCGCGGCGCTCGACTACGGCGAGCTCTCGCGCAAGGTCGAGGCGCTGCGGGCCAAGTACGAAGGCGATGCGATCCGCATCCACGTCAGCGGTTTCGCCAAGGTCGTCGGCGACCTGATCGACGGCCTGCGCCAGGTGCTGCTGTTCTTCGCGCTCGCGCTGGCGATCTGCGCCGCGGTGCTGTTCGGCTACACGCGCTGCGCGCGCAGCACCGCGCTGGTGGTGGCGTGCTCGCTGGTCGCGGTCGTGTGGCAGTTCGGCCTGCTCGCGTTGCTGCACTACGAGCTCGATCCGTACTCGGTGCTGGTGCCCTTCCTCGTGTTCGCGATCGGCATGAGCCACGGCGCACAGAAGATGAACGGCATCATGCAGGACATCGGCCGTGGCACCCACCGTGTGGTCGCGGCGCGCTACACCTTCCGCCGCCTGTTCGTCGCCGGGCTCACCGCACTGCTGTGCGATGCGGTCGGCTTCGCGGTGCTGATGCTGATCAAGATCCAGGTGATCCAGGATCTGGCCGTGATCGCCAGCATCGGCGTCGCGGTGCTGATCTTCACGAACCTGGTGCTGCTGCCGATCCTGCTGTCGTACGTGGGCGTGAGCCGCAGCGCGGCGCAGCGCAGCCTGGCGCTTGAGTCAGCGGATGACGTCGGCGGCGACACGACGGCGGCCAGGCCCTGGCTCTGGGCGCAGCTCGACCGCTTCACGCAGCGCGGCCCGGCCATCGCGGCCATCGTCATCGGCGTGCTGCTCGCCGCGGGCGGCTATGCGTTGAGCCTGGGCCTGAAGATCGGTGACCTCGACCCCGGCGCGCCCGAACTGCGCGCCGACTCGCGCTACAACCGCGACAACGATTTCATGGCGCGCAACTACGCGGCCAGCAGCGACATCCTGGTCGTGATGGCCGCGACCAAGGAAGACGAGTGCACGCGCTACGGCACGCTCGCCAAGCTCGATCAACTCGCGTGGCGCCTCGAGCAGTTGCCCGGCGTCGAGTCGACCAACTCGATGGCCGCGCTGTCGAAACTGGCGATGGTCGGCTACAACGAAGGCAACCTGAAGTGGTTCGAGCTGATCCCCAACGCCGCGGCCTTGGGCGGCGTGCAGACGCGCGCGCCGCGCGAGCTGTTCAACCAGGGTTGCTCGTTCCTGTCGCTGTACGTTTATCTGAAGGACCACAAGGCCGAGACGCTGACGCGGGTCATCGATGAAGTCGAGCGCTTCACGGCCGCCAACCAGAGCGCCGACGAGCGCTTCATGCTCGCCGCCGGCTCGGCCGGCATCGCCGCGGCGACCAACATCGTCGTGAAGCAGGCGATGCACGAGATGCTGCTGTGGGTCTACGGCGCGGTCGTGCTGCTGTGCTGGATCACCTTCCGCTCGTGGCGTGCGGTCGTCGTCGCGGTGTTGCCGCTGGTGCTGACCTCGATCCTGTGCGAGGCGCTGATGGTCGGCCTGAACATGGGCGTGAAGGTCGCGACGCTGCCGGTGATCGCGCTGGGCGTCGGCATCGGCGTCGACTACGCGCTCTACGTGCTCAGCGTGATGCTGGCCAGGCTGCGCGCCGGGGCGACGCTGTCGGACGCCTTTCACCACGCGCTGCAATTCACCGGCCGCGTCGTGATGCTGACCGGCATCACGCTCGCGCTGGCGGTCGGCACCTGGGCGTTCTCGCCGATCAAGTTCCAGGCCGACATGGGCATCCTGCTCGCGTTCATGTTCGTCTGGAACATGCTGGGCGCGCTGGTGCTGCTGCCGGCGCTCGCGCACTTCCTTCTGCGGCCCGCTCCGAGCGAGGCGGTGGCTGCCGCTGCGAACGGGGTCATGGCATGAGACATCCGGTGTCCGCTCCCCACTCGAATGCCGGCGTGCGCCGCACGAAGGCCCTCATGACCCGGCGCCACTGCGCCCATGGAGAAGTGACTTGATTGACTCCTACCTCTCGGCAGATGGCCTCCGCGTGCGGTATCGCGATTCGGGCGGCACGGGCCCGGCGGTACTGCTGCTGCACGGCATCGGCGGTTCGCTGGAACTCTGGTCGGCGCAGTTCGCCGAGGCCAACGAGGGCTTGCGCGTGATCGCGCTGGACCTGCCGCGCCACGGTCTGTCCGACTTCGGCCGCCATCCGTTCTCGCCCAGGATCTTTGCCGCCTTCGTCTGGAAGTTTGCCGATGCGCTGGGGTTGACCGCACTTCACCTGGCTGGAAACTCGATGGGCGGGGCCATTGGCGTGCAGATGCTGGCCCAGCAGCCGGCACGGGTGCGCACCTTGCTTCTCGCCGCCGCCGCGAGCCTGGGGCGCGATGGGCCGATGCCCTTCAGGCTGATGACGCTTCCGATCCTGGGCTCGCTGATGTCGCGGGCCGGGCCCATGGCCGTCACGCAGCAGATCCAGGCCATCTTCGGCCCCTCGTTCGTCGTCACCGACGAGCTGCGCAAGACGATCGAGCGCAATGTGATGCGGCCCGGCGCCCAGGCCGCCTTCCTGGCCACGCTGCGGCAGATGAGCGACCTGGGCGGGCAGCGCGCGGCGTTGGTGGCCGACTCGCATGCGGTACTCGCATCGGCCTCGGTGCCCGTGCTCCTGCTGCATGGCCGACAGGACCGGGTGATTCCGTTCGCGCATTCGGAACGCGCCCAGCAGCAGGCCCGCGCGAGCCGGCTCCAGCTGGTCGATGACTGCGGCCACACGCCTCAGCTGGAGCAGCCGGCCATCTTCAACGCGGCACTGCGGGCGCTGGTCGCCCGGGCCTGAACGCGTCCCACCCGGTTGCATCGCGACGCCGCGTTGCATCTGCACCTCATCCACGGAGAACCCTGATGCTCGACCTCCAACTCGATGCCATCGTGAAGCACGCCCAGGCCGCCGACCTGCCGGACCTGTGCGACCTGCCACCCGGACCTTGCCGCGGCCTGTACCGCGAGATCCTTGCCGCGGCCGACATGCCACCCGCCGACGTGGCGGTGGACAACCGCCGCATCGCCGTGCCGGGCAGCGGCGCAACGATCGGCCTGCGCGTCTACACGCCGCGTGGCGACGCTGCGGCCGCAGGCCGCGCACTGGTCGTGTACTACCACGGCGGCGGCGGCGTGCTGGGCGACCTGGACGGCTACGACCGCATCGCGCGCCAGCTTTGCGCCGACAGCGACGCGGTCGTCGTGTCGGTGGACTACCGGCTCGCACCGGAGCACCCGTTCCCGGCCGCCGTCGACGACGCCTGGACGGCGCTGCGGTGGATGGCCGAGCATGCGCGCGATCTAGGGGCCGACCCGGCGCGGCTGGGCGTGGCCGGCGACAGTGCGGGCGCCGTGCTCGCCACCGTGATGACGCTGCTGGCGCGCGATGCCGGTGGCCCGCGAATCGGCTTTCAGGCCTTGCTGTATCCACCGGCGGCGGGTGGGCACGATGGTGATTTCCCGTCCCGTGCACGCCACGCCGCCGGTCCGACGTTGACCCAGCGCACGATGGACTACTTCAATCGCCACCATTTCGGCGAACTGGGCAAGGCGGCTGACTTTCGCGGCGCGCCTCTACTCGCCCCGGACCTCGCCGACCTGCCGCCCGCCCTGTTGCTGCTGGCCGCGCACGACCCACTGCGCGACGAGGCGCTGGCCTATGGCGAAGCTCTGCTGGCCGCGGGCAACGCCGTGACGCTGGTCGAGTACCACGGCCTGGCGCACGGCTTCATCAGCATGGCCGGCGGCATCGGCGCCGCCCGGCTCGCGCAGCAGCAACTCGGCCAGGCCTTGAAAGTGGGGTTGGCCGCGGTGCCGGCCGGCTCGCCAGCGGCCTGAGCATCCATGTGGGGGTCAGCCCCACACCTCCTGCGACACCTCGACCACCAGCCTGAGCTTGTCGCGTTGCGCCTGCACCGCGATGTTGTTGCCGTGCACCGTGCACCGTGCTGCTGAAGCCGCATGACTGCCGCAACCAGCGTTCAGTTGGCAGCGCGTCGTCCCGATGCGCAATGTGCCGCGCCGGCGTCGTGCCGGCCGGCCAGCGCGAGCAAGTCGCCGTTGAACGTGTTGCGGTTCAGGAAGGACTCGCGACACTCCTCGGGAACGTGCTCGCGCGCGGTGCGGGTGATCCACACCGTTGCGCTCGCCAGTACCTCGGCCAGACGCGGATCCTGTGCGGCCTGCAGGCACTGCGCCGCGACCAGCCAGACCTCGCCGAGGTAGGGCCCGTCGGGCATGTGCTCGGGCCACAGTGCGAGCGCCTCGGCGGCGTGCGCGACTGCGGCGCCGGTGTGGCCGCAGGCGAGCGCGCCGCGCGCGGCGCAGCTCAGCGCCGCCATGCGCACGCCCTGCATCTGGCGCACGCCCGCCTCGAGCACGATCTCGGTGGCGCGCCGGTATGCGTCGGACGGATCGGCCGAGTGTGTCGCCAGCAGCTCGGCCTGCGCGAACACCGCATAGCGCGCCGACGCCTTGAGCAATGCCCGAGCGGCGCCGATCTCGCGCACGGCCTGGGCCGGCTGCGCCTGAGCGAGCGCGTAGCGCGCCAGCAGCAGGTGCGTCATCGCGCGATGCGACTGCGGCGTGCCCGGGTTTTTCAGCGCCCGCTGCAGGGCCTGCCAGGCGCGTGCCGGTTGGCCCAGATGCAACCACGCCCTGGCCTGGTGGTTGAGGATGCCCGCGACGAAACCGGGTGCGCGTGCGCTCACGATCGGCACGGCGCGTTCCAGCCAGGCCAGTGATTCCCGGTACTCGCCCAGGCAGCACAGCACATCCCCCATCGCGGCCTCGACGGTCAGCCCGACCTCGTTCAGTTCGGGCGCCGCCGCGCGCTGGCGCAGCACCTCGCGCAGCGGCTCGAGCGCGGCACCGATCCGACCCGTCTCGGCGAGGCTGATGGACAGGTTGTTCAGCGTCGTCAGCTCGGTCGACCGGTCGCGCAGTGCACGTGCCAGCGCCAGC
Source organism: Burkholderiales bacterium (assembly GCA_040007475.1). Taxonomy (GTDB): domain Bacteria; phylum Pseudomonadota; class Gammaproteobacteria; order Burkholderiales; family Burkholderiaceae_C; genus LMDS01. The sequence continues at coordinate 38,449 of JBDTVC010000009.1, read as the reverse complement.
GTGTGGCGATGCGCTTGCTCGGCCTGCGCGTGCCGGCCGGCCACATCAAGCGCGACGCCGAGTGCGTTGAAGTGATTCATTTCGCGCGTCTGGTCGGCCAGTACGAGCAGGCGCGGCTCGGCCTCGCGCAGCGCGTCGATCGCATCGACCGGGCGCTCCAGCATCATCAGTGCGTTGGCCAGCGCCACGGTGAGATCAATACGCAACGTGTGGGCCGCGGCGCTCGATTCGTCCGCGATGATGTGCAGGCAGGCGCGCGCCGAGGCTTCGGCGGCCGCGCCGTCGCCCTGCTGCGCCTGCATCTCGCAACGCGCCAGCCGCGCCAGCGCGCGTTCGAGCGGGTCGCCTGCCGAGGCCTCCAGTGCCGCCAGCACCGCGACGTGCTCGAGGCTGCCCAGATCGGCGCGCGCGTGCGCCTGGTCGGCGCGTCGCAACAGTGCAAAAGCGGCGGCCCGGTCGCCGCCGATTTCGACGGTGATCTGTGCCGCGCGCGTCAGCAACCGTGCCCCTTCGACGACGCGCCACGCGCTCTCGGCGCGATCGGCGGCGGCCAGCAGCGAGGGCAATGCGCGTGCCGCTTCGCCGGCGTCGAGCCAGTGCTGCGTCACGCGACCCGGCTCGACGTGGCGGGCTTCGAGAAAGGCCGCGATCTCGGCGTGCAACTGGCGCGCGATCGGCTCGGGTACCGAGTCGCGCGCCGATTCGGCGATCAGGTCATGAGTGAACGCGGCGTCGCGCAACACCTGTGCCGATTCGAGCTCGGCCCAGGCGTCGGCGAGGTCGAGCGCACGCACGCCCAGCACATGCGCGGCGAGCTCGGACGAGAAGTCGACGCCGGCGATCGCCGCACAGCGCGCGAGCTTGATCGCCATCACCGACAACTGCGCGATGCGTTGGCCGATCAGGCGCCGGACGCTGACGGCGGTCGGCAGTGTGGCGAGCGCACCCGCCGATGCGCGCGGCGCGAGCATCAGCTTGAGTGTCTCCAGCAGGTACAGCGGATTGCCGCCGGTGTGCCGCACGAGTGCGCCAGCCAAGCCGACGCCGTCGAACTCGGCGATGCCCAGCGAGTCGACGAGCTCGGCGACGCGCGCTTCGTCGAGCGCTTGCAGCACCAGCGCGCGGGCGTTCGGGCGGGCGTGCAATTCGTCTTGCAGAGCTTGCGCCTCGGCACCGAGTTCGACCGGCCGCCATGCGACGATCCAGCGCAGCGCGATTGGCGCGGCCAGCACGTGGCGCAGCATGTCGACGCTGGCCGCGTCGGCGAATTGCAGATCGTCGACGATCAGCCCGCTCACGCCCTCGGCATGCGCCTGCATGACCAGCGCCTCGACGGCACTGACGAGCCGCACCGGCTCCGCGTCCGCGCTGACGCGCTCGGCGGGCCCGAGTTCGGGCAGCAGCCGCGCGAGCACAGCGGCCGTGCCAGGCGGGACGAGCCCGCCCGAGCGATCGAGCAGCGAGCGCAGCAGCCGTACCAGCAGCGCGTAAGGCGTGCGCGCGTCGCCGGGTCGTGCGTCGAGCATCAGTGCGCCCGGCTGGGCCTGCGCGAAGTCGGTCGTCAGCCGCGTCTTGCCCATGCCGGCCTCGCCGGTGATGGTCGTGACTGCGCCGGCCGCCCAGCCGGTGGCGAGCGCGGCCCATTCGGGCGCGCGACCGATCAGCTGCGGCGGCCGCAGCACCGATACCGGCAGCGGTCGGTGCACGCCGTCGGTTGCCGGCGGCGGGCTCGCCTCGATGCGCCGGCGTAGCGCTTCGGTCTCGGACTGGGGGGCGATGCCGAGCACGCGCTCGAGCACGTCGCAGCAGCGGTCGAAGGCGGCGAGCGCCGCAGCGCGGTCGCCGCGCAGGTAGTGCAGCCGCATCACGCGCCGGTGGGCGTGTTCGGAAGCGGGATCGTCGTCGACCAGCCGGTGCGCGATCACGAGCGCCTCGGCGATGCGCCGCTCCGATTCGAGTTGCGAGGCTCGGGCCGCGAGCGCCTCGCGGTGCGCGCTGCGCTGCGCCGAGCGCTGCGCGTCGAGCCAGTCGGCCAGGCCCGCGGCCTGCGCCAGCGTCACACAGGCGAGCAGTTCGCCTTCGCTCGCCGCGTCGTGCGACACGTGCCCCGCAATCGACAGCTGCGCATTGCCGACGACGACGGCGCCGATAGCCTGGCGCAGGCGCAACAGGCGCTGGCGCAGGTTGCCGCGCGCGCGCGCGCCTTCGACCTCGGGCCACAGCAGGCTCGCGAGCGTGGCGCGCGAGGTCGCGCCTTCGATGCACAGGTAGGCCAGCAGCAGCGCGTCCATGGGCTCGAGCGGCACCGCCGTTGCATCACCGACCGTGCACGCCGGTGCGCCGCGCAACTGCAGCGCGGCGCGAACGGGGGCGAGGGTGGTGGCCATGGTGCGGAGCGTGTGGGGTGGATGGTACGGCGCGCCATCGTGGCGCGCCGTACCGCAGTGCCCGGTGCACGGGACGGGGTTCTAGGGCCGAGTGAACTGGAAGGAATAGAACGGCAGATTGGCGCCGCTCCAGCTGAGGCGATCTGCGCTGAGCAGCACCTCGGGGCCAGACATGAATGGGAACCCGAGGGTTATCGTGCTCGTGTACCCCGGACACACGACGGTTTGCGTCCCGGTGACGATCCCCGAGCCACCGGCCGTTGGGGGGTCCACTCCGTAGTTCACGACGAACTGGTTCGACTCGGCCCCATGACCCGGTGTGTCGCTGCCGGTGTTCCGGTCGATGGTGATTTCGAACGGCAGATACTCGCAGTGGATGCCATTCAAATCGGTGACGCGACCGTTGACCTTCACGGTGCCCTCGGCGTAGTAGAACACCTGGCCCGGCCCGAGACCCGTGACGCGGTCATCGACCTTCAATGTGAGCCTGGCCTCGGTCTGGTTCGGCCCGTAGGCGGCGTCGCCCGACGTGGTGGTTCCCACCCAGGTGTCGGCACAGATCGCTGCCTGACCAGGCAGCGCCCGCAAGGCGCTTGCCTTCCCGGCTTGCGCCGCCGCACTGAAGCAGCTCACCTCGACCGACTGGATCGAGTTCGGTGCGACCTCGAGCAGCGGCGTCGGGATCTGCGTGTTCACGAATGCCGCGAATTGGTAGTTGCCGACGTCGCTGGATTCGGTCTTCCAGTGGTAGGTGAAGTGATCGCTGGAGGTCTGTGTCATCGCCTTCCAGAGTTTGAACTCGACCTCGTCGTCGCGCATGCGCCAGAGCTCGACGCCGGTCACGTTGTAGCCGAGCAGGAAGTACTGCAGGCTGGATGCGGGCGCGAGGGCGACGGTGAAATCGACCGCGTTGCCGAGCGCCACGCGCGTCTGGCTGACGCTCAGACTGCCCTTGGGCGATTCGGAGATGTCCTTCTGAAATGTCGCCTCGAACTTGACGCCGGTCACGCTCGAATTGATGACCTTCTCGATCGCCTCCTTCAACGCCGGGCCGGGTTCGACCACGCCCTCGAGCTTGAGGTCGTAGGTCGACGCGAAGTCGGCGCGCATCGCCTGGTCGTTCTCGCGTGCGAGGTAGAAGGACTGCTTCGGCCCGATCCGCGCTTCGACGATGCCGGCGTTGAGCGCGCCCAGCAGGATCGACGCGTCGAGCCCGGCAATCACGTAGAACTGCCCGGAGACGTTGACCTGCATGTCGTTGGCGCTCGGGAAGGTAGACTTGGTCACCAGGTCCTTCACCGGCGTGAGGTTGTCCAGGCCGCGGCAATCCGGGCTGGCGCCGCCACATTCCCAGCCCATCGCGCCGCTCACGCCGACCGTGCCGTCGACGCCGAGCTCGCCCTGCACGGCGAGGATCTCGCCCTTGATCTCGGCGCCCAGGCCGACCCGTACCGCCGGCATCACGAGCACGCTGAACCAGCCGAAGGCTTTCACCTGAACCTGACCCTGCGCGTCGCAGCGACCCCCCGCCGTGAAGCCGGCCTTGAGCTTGATGCCGGCCTTGGCGTGGATCGCCAGCTGCCCCTCGAGCGCATGCTTGCTGTAGCCGGGCCGGTCGTCGAGCACCAGGTGCAGGCCGTTCTCGAGCGTGAGCTGCAGCGGCGGCTCGCCGACGAGCTGGGGCTTGATGCTGGCATCGCAATGCCAGGCCTTGAACGGGTCGAGCACGTCGAGCGGACGCGCCTGCGCCAAGGCGCGCGGGCGGTTCTGCTGATCGCGCACCCAGACCTTGCCAGGTGCCGCGGCAAGTGCTGCCTGATCCGGAATCGCCTCGATCGCGAAGCCCGACAGGTCGATGTCAAAGCCGATGTCGTAGGCGCTGAACAACTGGTACAACGGCGCGATCGCGAGCGTCACGACCAGGCCGGTGGCGTCCTGGCGCGTTGCGACGACCGTGCCCGCGATCGGCGCGGTTTCGGCGGCCAGCACCACGGTGCCCGGCGCGGGCACGACCACCCCTTGCAGGGTGACCTCGTACTGGTGGCCGACACCCGACACCCCCGACGCGGCGGACGCGGGTGCGCTGACCGACACGACTTGCGCATCTGGCACGAGCAGCGCGCCGGCCTGTGGCACGGCGACGATCACCAGCGTCGGCGTGGAGCGCAGCCCGCCGGACTCGGCGACGATCTGCGCCGAGCCCACCGCGGTGGCGACGAGCCGGCCGTTCGAATCGACCGAGACCCGGTCCGGCGCGGTCGAGGTCCACGTGATCGAGCCCGGTGCCACGGCGCCCTGCGCGTCGAGTACCTGGCCGGCGAGTTGCGTCGACTGGCCGGCGGCAGAGAAGAACACCGAGGCCTTGTCGATCGTCACACTGCCCTTCGCGGCTGCGGCGACGACCGTGAGGTGGGCCGCGTTGCTGATCACACCGCCACTCGAGGCGACGATGTCGACCGCTCCGGCCGACATCGCCTTGACGACCCCGTCGCTGACGCTGGCAACACTGCCACTGGAGGATGACCAGGTGAACACGACACCGGTCATCGCCGCACCGTTCTGGTCGAGGGCCCGCGCCGTCAATGGCTGGGTCTTGCCAACCGTGACGCTGTCAGCGCTGCTCGAGACGACGATCGACGTGAGCGTCGATGCTTGTGACTCGCCGCCCGTTGCGTCGGCGCTGCCGCCGCAGGCCGACAAGAGACTCAGCCAGCCCAGCGCGACCAGCCAGTACCACGGCGATACGGTGGCGCGGCGTGCGCCGGCGCGGTATGTTGACGATGGAATCATCGGGGCCTCCAGGCGGCCCCGAACGCGAGGCCTTGCCTGACACTAGGCGGCCCCGCGTCACACCAGCGTCACACCGCGCACGGCACGCTCAGCCCCACACCTCCTGCGCCACCTCGACCACCAGCCTGAGCTTGTCGCGTTGCGCCTGCACCGCGATGTTGTTGCCGTGCACCGTGCTGCTGAAGCCGCACTGCGGTGACAGGCACAGCTGGTCGAGCGGCGCGAACTTCGCGGCCTCGTCGATGCGGCGCTTCAGCGCGTCCTTCGATTCCATCGTGCCGAACTTGGTCGTGACCAAGCCCAGCACGACGGTCTTGCCCTTGGGCAGGAAGCGCAGCGGCCGGAAATCGCCCGAGCGTTCGTCGTCGTACTCCATGAAGTAGGCGTCGAGGTTCATCTCGGCAAGCAGCGCCTCGGCGACCGGCTCGTAGTTGCCGGCCGCCGCGTGCGTGCTCTTGAAGTTGCCGCGGCACAGGTGCATCGCGAGCGTCATGCCCGCGGGCTTCTGCGCGACGACCTTGTTGATGAACCACGCGTAACGGTGCGGCAGCTCGTTCGGGTCGTCGCCGCGCTGGCGGGCGGCCTCGCGCATCTTGTCGTCGCACAGATAGGCGAGGTTGGTGTCGTCCATCTGCACATAGGTCGCGCCGGCCGCGGCCAGTGAGCGCAGCTCGTCGCCATAGGCGTTCGCCACGTCGTCGTAGAACGCCGGGTCGAGCTCGGGGTAGTGCGTCTTGCTGATGCCGGCACGCCCGCCGCGGAAGTGCAGCATCGTCGGCGACGGGATCGTGACCTTGGGTGTGCAGCCCGCGCTCACCTGCGACTTGAGGTACTCGAAGTCGGCCCGCTGGATGTCACCCACATGCCGCACCTTGTCGATCACGCGCATCACTGGCGGCGCCAGCTCTTCGCTGCCGTCGGGCTTGACGATCGTGACCGGGATGTCGGTCTTCACGCCGCCGAGCTGCTCGAGGAAGTCGATGTGGAAGTAGGTGCGGCGGAACTCGCCATCGGTGATCGACTGCAGGCCCACGTCCTCCTGGAACTTCACGATCTCGGTGATCGCCTTGTCTTCGACCGCGCGCAGCTGCTCGGCGGTGATCTCGCCTTTCGCGCGCTGCTCGCGGGCGTCGAGCAGGAACTTCGGGCGCAGGAAGCTGCCGACATGGTCGGCGCGGAACGGCGGGGTCGATCGCAAGCTCATCGAGGTCTCCTGGAGTGCTGAGGGCTCATTGTTGGATACATCAATGATAGAAAACCTAGTGATAACCCGCATTTCAAGGTCGAACATTGGGTTGGAAACTATCACTCTGTATACAACGACGATTCGAAAGGCGCGCGCCGTGAGCACATTCCCATTGAACGCCTGGTACGCCTGCGCCTATGACGTCGAGGTCAAGAAAGAGTTGCTCGCGCGCACCGTGTGCAACCAGAAGCTGGTGATGTACCGCAAGCTGGACGGTAGCGTCGCGATCCTGGAGGACGCCTGCTGGCACCGCCTGCTGCCGCTCTCGAAGGGCCGGCTCGACGGTGACGAGGTGACCTGCGGCTACCACGGCCTGGTCTACAACGCCGAGGGCCGTTGCACCCACATGCCCTCGCAGGAGACGATCAACCCGTCGGCCTGCGTGCGCAGCTACCCGGTGGCCGAGAAGCACCGCTTCGTCTGGGTCTGGCCCGGCGATCCGGCGCTGGCCGATGCAGCGCTGATCCCCGACATGCACTGGAACGACGATCCGGCGTGGGCCGGCGACGGCAAGATGATCCGCGTGAAGTGCGACTACCGCCTCGTGCTCGACAACCTGATGGACCTGACGCACGAGACCTTCGTGCACGGCTCCAGCATCGGCCAGCGCGCGGTGGCCGAGGCGCCGTTCGTCGCGACGCACGGCGACCGCACGGCGACCGTCACGCGCTGGATGGAAGGGATCGACGCGCCGCCGTTCTGGGCCGGGCAGATCCGCCACGCGACGGGCTACGAAGGGGCGGTCGACCGCTGGCAGATCATTCGCTTCGAGGCGCCGGCGACGATCAACATCGATGTCGGCGTCGCGCCGACCGGCACCGGCGCACCACCAAAGGATGGAAGACCAGGCGACCGCAGCCGCGGCGTCAACGGCTACGTGCTGAACACGATCACCCCCGAGACCGACGGCACCTGCCTGTACTTCTGGGCCTTCGCGCGCAACTACTGCCTCGGTGAGCAGCGCCTGACGCACGAATTGCGCGAGGGGGTGGCGACCATCTTCCGCGAGGACGAGCTGATCCTCGAAGCGCAGCAGCAGGCGATCGACGACCACCCGGGCTACAGCTTCTACAACCTGAACATCGATGCCGGGTCGATGTGGATGCGCCGGCTGATCGACCGGATGATCGCGGCCGAGAGCAGCGGTCCGGGCAAGCCGCGCGTGATCCCGCTGAGGTCGGCCGCGTGACGATCACGGCGGTCGACGGGCCGTCCGCTCCCCAGGCCGTCAAGGCCCAGCTCGCGCTGCGCGAGCTGATCCTCGGCGGCGAGCTGGCGGCGGGTTCACGCATCGCCGAGCTGTGGCTGGTCGAGCGGCTGAACGTCTCGCGCACGCCGGTGCGGCTGGCGCTCGTGCGGCTCGCCGAAGAAGGCCTGCTGGACGCCTTGCCCTCGGGCGGCTACGCGGTCAAGGATTTCTCGGAGAGCGACATCCACGACGCGATCGAAGTGCGCGGCACGATGGAAGGGCTGGCCGTGCGCCTCGCGGCCGAGCGCGGCGTGGGCGCGCGGCTGATCGCCGACGCGCGCGCCTGCCTCGCGCGCATCGACGCGGCGCTCGCCAAGCCCGAGCTCACCGACGAGACCTTCTCGGTCTACGTGCAGGAGAACGCGCGCTTCCATGCCTTGCTGGCCGAGATGGCCGGCAGCCCGCTCGTCGCGCGCCAGCTCGAGAAGGCGACCGCGCTGCCGTTCGCGTCGCCGAACGGCTTCGTGATGGCGCAGTCGGTCGGGCCGGACGCGCGCGACGTGCTCGTCGTCGCGCAGGCCCAGCACCGCGCCGTGATCGAGGCGATCGTGCAGCGCGAAGGCGCGCGGGCCGAGGCCCTGATGCGCGAACACGCGCGCATCGCGCGGCGCAACCTGCAGCAGGCGCTGCAAAGCCACAAGACCTTGCAACTGGTCGCCGGCGCGAGCCTGATCCGGCGCCGCCCGGCGCGCTGATTTTCCTGGAGTTCCCGATGCGAAACCCGATGCAATGGCATCCCGCCACGGTGCGTGCGCACCGCGACCTGAGCCCGACCGTGCGCGAGTTCGAGCTCCGCCCCGAAGGCGGCGTGCAACCCTGGACGGTCGGCAGCCACCTGAACGTGCAGCTGTCGATCAACGACCGTGACGAGACGCGCTGCTACTCGCTCGTCGGCCTGCCGGGCGACCCCGAGGTCTACCGCATCGCCGTGAAGCTCGTCGATCACAGCCGCGGCGGCTCGCGCCACATGTGGTCGCTCGAGACCGGCGCCGAGCTGCGGATCGGCGAACCCGCCAACCACTTCGAGCTGCCGCTGGGCGCGGCGCAGTACCTGCTCGTCGCCGGCGGCATCGGCATCACGCCGCTGGTCGGCATGGCGCAGATGCTCGCGGCGCGCGGCGCCGATGTGCGCATGCTGTACGCGGCGCGCAGCGCGGCCGAGTTCGCGCTGGGAGACGAGTTGGGGGCAGCTCTCGGCGAGCGCTTGCGCACCTTCGCCGACGATGCCGGCCAGCGCATCGCGTTCAACGACGACATTGCCGCGCTCCACCCCGACGCGCTGCTGCTGATGTGCGGCCCGTTGCCGATGCTCGACGCGGTGCGCGCCGCCTGGGCGCAGTCGGGCCGGCCGCCGGCGAACCTGCGCTTCGAGACCTTCGGCAACAGCGGGGCGGTGGCCAGCGAGGCCTTCTGGGTCAAGCTGCCGCGCCACGGCATCGAGTTGCAGGTGCCCGCCGACCGCACGCTGCTCGATGTGCTCAACGACGCCGGCATCGACACGCTGTTCGACTGCCGCCGCGGCGAGTGCGGCCTGTGCGCGGTCGACGTGATCGAGACGCACGGGCGCATCGATCACCGCGACGTGTTCTTCAGCGCGCACGAGAAGGAGGCCAGCCGGCGCCTGTGCGCATGCGTCTCGCGCGTCAGCGGTGGGGGGCTCGTGCTGGATTCTGCCTATCGGCCGGATTGACGTGCACGGCTACAGTTGCAGCCACATTGCATCGACGCCCACGGAGACCCCATGACCAGCAAACGCCTCGCCCTGAAGTTCACCCTGGGCCTGATCGCCGCCGCGTGCGGCGCCTCCACGTGGGCCGCCGACACGGGCCCGATCAAGATCGGCCTGATCCTGCCGATGACTGGCCAACAGGCGTCCACCGGCCGGCAGATCGACGCCGCCGTGAAGCTGTGGATGGCGCAGAACGGCAACCGAATAGCCGGCCGCACCGTCGAGGTGATCCTGAAGGACGACGGCGCGGTGCCTGACGCCACCAAGCGCATCGCGCAGGAGATGATCGTCAACGACAAGGTCTCGGTGATCGCCGGCTTCGGCATCACGCCGACCGCGTTCGCGACGGCGCCGCTGGCTACGCAGAGCAAGACACCGCTGGTCGTGATGGCCGCGGCAACGAGCAGCATCACCCAGGCGTCGCCATTCATCGTGCGCACCAGCTTCACGCTGCCGCAGGTCACGACGCCGATGGCCGACTGGGCGGCCAAGAACAAGATCAAGAAGGTCGTGACGCTGGTTGCCGACTACGGCCCGGGCTTCGATGCCGAGAAGTTCTTCGACAGCCAGTTCCGCCTCGACGGCGGGCAGGTGCTCGACAAGCTGCGCACGCCGCTGAAGGCGCCCGATTTCGCGCCGGTGCTGCAAAAGGTCGCCGACCTGAAGCCCGACGCGCTGTTCGTCTTCCTGCCTTCGGGCCAGGGGGCGACGTTCATGAAGCAATTCGCCGAGCGCGGGCTGGACAAGTCCGGCATCAAGCTGATCGCCACCGGCGACGTGACCGACGACGATCAGCTCAACGACATGGGCGACGTGGCGCTGGGCGTCGTCAACTCACACCATTACTCGGCCGCGCACCCGTCGGCCACGAACAAGAAATTCGTCCAGGCGTTCGAGGCGGCTAACAAGGGCATGCGGCCGAACTTCATGGCCGTCGGCGGCTATGACGGCATGCGCGTGATCTACAAGGCACTTGAGGCGACGAAGGGCGCGGGCGGCGAGGCACTGCTGAACGCGATGAAGGGCCAGATCTTCGAGAGCCCGCGCGGCCCGGTGCTGATCGATGGTCAGACGCGCGACATCGTGCAGGACGTCTACATCCGCAAGGTCGAACGCGTGCCTGCGATGGGCAATGGCTTGTACAACGTCGAGTTCGACGTGATCAAGGCGGTCAAGGACCCAGGCAAGGCCAAGTGAGCTGACCCGCTCGCATGTTGACGCTCTTGTTCGACGGCATCGCCTACGGCATGCTGCTGTTCGTGCTGGCCGTCGGGCTGGCCGTGACGCTGGGCTTGATGAACTTCATCAACCTCGCGCACGGCGCGTTCGCGATGGCGGGTGGCTACATCACGGTGCTGCTGATGAACCGGCTCGGCGTGCCGTTTCTCGCGTGCCTGCCGCTCGCGTTCCTCGGCACCGCGCTGCTCGGTGCGGTGCTCGAGCCGCTGCTGTACCGGCGCATGTACGGCAAGCCGCACCTCGATCAGGTGCTGTTCTCGATCGGCCTCGTGTTCATGGCGGTCGCGGCGGTCGACTATCTTCTGGGCTCGATGCAGCAGAACATCCACCTGCCGCCGTGGCTAGAAGGCCGCTTCGACATCAGCTGGATCGGCATCGGCAAGTACCGCCTGTTCATCATCGTCGTCTGCGCCGCGCTCACCGTGGGGTTGCAGTGGATGCTGTCGAACACGCGCTTCGGCAGCCAGCTGCGCGCGTCGGTCGATGACCCGCGCGTCGCCGGCGGGCTGGGGCTGAACGTGAACCGGATCTTCCTGCTCACCTTCGCAGTCGGCTCGGGTCTGGCCGGCCTGGGCGGCGCGCTCGGCACCGAGATCCTCGGGCTGGACCCGGGCTTCCCGCTCAAGTTCATGATCTACTTTCTGATCGTCGTCTCGGTTGGCGGCACGACCACGCTGACCGGCCCGCTGCTGGCCGCGCTGCTGCTCGGCATCGCCGACGTGGCCGGCAAGTACTACGTGCCCAAGCTCGGCGCGTTCATCGTCTACACGCTGATGATCGTGATCCTGCTGGTGCGACCGCAGGGCTTGTTCGCACGCACCGGGGGTGGAAAGTGAAAGCCGTCGCGCAGGCGCTGCGCGCGCAAGCGACGTGGCGCTGGTGGGAGTTCGCGCTGCTGGCGGTGCTGCTGCTGTCGTGGTTGCTGCTGCCCGGCCAGGCGCTGCTGCTGAACGAGATCGCGATCCTCGCGCTGTTCGCCGTCTCGCTCGACCTGATCCTCGGCTACGCGGGCATCGTCTCGCTCGGCCACGCGGCGTTCTTCGGCATCGGCTCGTACACCGCGGCGCTGTTCGCGAAACTCGTGATGCCCGATCCGCTCGTCGGCATGGTCGTGGCGATCGCCGCGGCCGCGGTGCTCGGCGCGCTGTGCAGCGTGCTGATCCTGCGCGGGTCTGACCTGACGCGGCTGATGGTCACACTCGGCGTCGCTTCCATCCTCTACGAACTCGCGAACAAGCTCGACTGGCTCACCGGCGGCGCCGACGGGCTGCAAGGCGTGGTGATGGGCTCGCTGCTGGGCCAGTTCGAGTTCGACCTCGGCGGCCGCACGGCGTATGCGTACACGCTGCTCGTGCTGACGGGCTGCGTGCTGATCGCACGCCGGATCGTGCACTCGCCGTTCGGCGTCTCGCTGCAGGCGTTGCGCGACAACCGGCTGCGCGCCGCGAGCATCGGCCTGTCGGTGAACGCGAGGCTCGTGATCGTCTACACCGTCGCCGCGGCGATCGCGGGTGCGGCTGGCGCACTGCTCGCGCAGACCACCGGCTTCGCGTCGCTCGACGTGTTCGACTTCCACCGCAGCGCCGACGTTTTGCTGGTGCTCGTGATCGGCGGCACCGGCTACCTGTACGGCGGCATCTTCGGAGCGATCGTGTTCAAGCTGCTGCACGACCTGATCTCGGCCTGGACGCCGCAGTACTGGAACTTCTGGCTCGGCCTGTTCCTCGTCGTGCTTGTGCTCGTCGGGCGCGAGCGGCTGCTGCGGCCGCGGACATGGTTGAAGAAGTCATGAGCCGCCGCGCCGGGCCGCCCCAAGCAAGGCTCGTCCCCTCGGGGGACCGGTCGACGTACTCGTCGGACGAGGGGTCCACATGACGGTCGTTCTCGAGACCCGCAAGTTGCTCAAGCGCTTCGGCGGCATCACGCCGACCAACGACGTGAGCATCCAGGTGTACAAGGGCGCACGCCACGCGCTGATCGGCCCGAACGGCGCCGGCAAGACGACGCTGATCAACCTGCTGACCGGCGTACTGGAGCCGACCTCGGGCTCGATCTGGCTCGACGGCGCGGACATCACGCAACTCGCGCCGCACCGCAGAGTGCGCCGCGGCATCGTCCGCACCTTCCAGATCAACCAGCTGTTCAACGAACTCACGCCGCTGCAGTCGCTCGCACTGGCGGTCTCGGCGCAGCTCGGCATCAGCGGCGGCTGGTGGCAGCCGCTGGGCGAGGACGCACGCGTCGCGCCGCTGTGCGAGAGGCTGCTCGCGCAGTTCCGCCTCGCCGACGTGATGAACCAACCCGTCAAGCACCTCGCCTACGGCAAGCGCCGGCTGCTCGAGATCGCGACCGCGATCGCCTGCGAGCCGCGCGTGCTGCTGCTCGACGAACCCGTGGCCGGCGTGCCCGAGGGCGAACGCGAGGAGATCTTCGACATCATCAACGCGCTGCCGTCCGAGGTGTCGGTGCTGCTGATCGAGCACGACATGGACCTCGTCTTCAACTTCGCGAAGAGCGTGACCGTGCTCGTCAATGGCGCGGTGTTCGCCGAAGGCGATGTGCAGGCGATCTCGAACGATCCACGCGTGAAGGCGGTCTACCTCGGCGAGGGCCTGCATGCCTGAACTCCTGAGCGTCCAGGATTTGCGCTCCGGCTACGGCGAGGCCGTGGTGGTGCAGGGCGTATCGCTCACCCTCGAACAAGGCCAGTCGCTCGCGCTGCTCGGCCGCAACGGCACCGGCAAGACGACGCTGCTGAACACGCTCGTCGGCGTGACGCGGCGCCACGCCGGCCGCATCACGCTCGCGGGCATCGACCTCACGCCGCTGCCGCCGCACCAGCGCGCCGCGGCCGGCATCGGCTGGGTGCCGCAGGAGCGCAACATCTTCAAGTCACTGACGGTGCACGAGAACCTCACGGCGGTCGCGCGGCCGGGCCCGTGGACGGTGGCGCGCGCCTACGAGATGTTCCCGCGCCTGGCCGAACGCCGGGCCAACCTGGGCAACCAGCTCTCCGGCGGCGAGCAGCAGATGCTCGCGGTCGCCCGCGCGCTGGTGCTCAACCCCAAGCTGCTGCTGCTCGACGAACCGCTCGAAGGCCTCGCGCCGATCATCGTCGAAGAGCTGCTGCGCTCGATCGCGCGCGTGGTGCGCGACGAGGGCATGAGCGCGATCATCGTCGAGCAGAACCCGCGCATGATCCTGCCGATCACGCAGCACGCGGTGGTGCTGGACCGCGGCACGGTCGTGCACACCGGCGAGAGCGCCGCGCTGCTCGCCGACCGCGCGCAGCTCGACCGCTGGCTCGCGGTCGCGAAGCACTGAGGGTGCCCCCCGGCCGTCAGCCGCGACCCATGGGCGCGGCGCGCGCCCCGATGACGAACGCCACGCCGCCGAGCACCACGACCGACGTGAGCGCCAGGCGCAGCGTGATCGTCTCGCCCAGGAAAGCCACGGCCCCGAGCGCGGCGATCACCGGCACGGTCAGCTGAACCGCGGCGGCGCGCGTCGCGGTCAGGCCGCGCAGCGCGGCGTACCACACCGCGTAGCCGGCGCCCGACGCCAGCGCGCCCGACGCGATCGCACAGGCGATGCCGGTGGCGTCCAGCGCGGCCGTGCGCACCGGCACGAGCACCGGCACCAGCGCCAGGCTCATCACGAGCGTGAGCGCGCCGGCACGCCCGAAGTTTCCGGCGGTCATCGCGAGCGGATTCGCGGTGCCGCGCCCGCGCAATGAATAGATGCCCCAGGCGACGCCGGCGCCGAGCATCAGCAGCGCGCCCTGCCAGGGCGGCGCGTGCACGCCCGGCAGCAGCATCGCGACCAGCCCGCCACAGGCGGCGACGAAGCCGGCGGTCTGGGCCGCGCGCAGGCGCTCGCCGTGCCACAGGCCGTGCCCGATCATCGTGACCTGCACGGCCCCGAAGAGCAGCAGGGCGCCGGTGCCCGCCGGCAGGCTGAGGTAGGCGAACGAGAACCCGGCCGCATAGGCGAACAGCGCCACGGCCGATGGCCAGTCGCCGGCGGTGTGGCCGGAGCCGGATTGCACGCGCAGGGCCAGCCACAGCACGATCGCGCCCGCCAGCAAGCGGATCGACGTGAAGCTCGCCGCGTCGATGGCGCCGCGTTGCAGCGCGAGCCGGCACAGCAGCGAGTTGGCGGCGAAGGCCAGCATCGCCAGCGCCGTGAGTGCGGCCACGCGCGCAGGCGAGGGCCGTGGCGGCAGGCTGGGCATGGCGTGCGCCGCGGTCACTTCGCGCGCCGCTTGGCCCAGTAACCGAACTCGTCCTCGTGGCACTCGATGTCGACCTCGGTGACGCGGCCGATCAGCCGCTCCTGCACGTCGGCCACCGCCTGGTTGTAGATGCTCGGGCCGATCTCCTCGAGGAAGAAGGTCAGCAGCGCTGCCGCGCGGATGTTGCCGATCTTCTCGTCGAGCTCGTCCTTGAAGTAGCGCTCGATCGAGGTGACGGCGGTGGCGCGCGATTCCTTGTTCAGCGTGATGGTCATGGTGCGTTCGGGGGTGTTGAGGTCCAGGTGGCGAGCAGCTCGGCCTCGCGCTCGCGTGTGAGTTTGCCGGCTCGGCGCTTGTCGTCGGGCGCGGGCACGCCCTCGTCCATCACCGCGGCGATGGTGTCGCGCAGCGCTCGCGTGCGCAAGCCAGTGGCGACCGCGCGGCCGAGGTCGACGCGCGAGAAGCCGCGGTAGCCGGCGTCATCCGAAGGCAGCCACAACGGCAGCTCGGACCAGGGCTGCACGCCGTGTTCGACGAGGAAGGCCTCGCTCACGCGCACCGCTCGCGCGGGCGTTGCGCCGCGCGCAGTCACCTCGGCGGCGCAGGCGTCAACCAACGCGTGCCAGTCGCAGACCGGCGCCAGGACAGGGCCGGTCGCGTTGAACACGCCGCTCGCGCCTTGTTCGAGCAGCGCCACCATCCAGTCGCCCAGGTCGCGCACGTCGATGAACTGCAGCGGCTCGCGGGCCGGCACGTCGGGCACGAGCATCGTGCCGCCCTCGAGCACGCGCCACGGCCAATGGCTGAAGCGCCCGCTGCGGTCGCCGGGGCCGACGATCAGGCCGGGCCGCACGATCAGCGCGCGCTCGCCGAACACGCGCTGCACCTCGGCCTCGCAGGCGGCCTTCTGCGGGCCGTAGTGCTGCAGGTCGCGGTCGTCGCGCGCGATGCCGTCGCTGCTCGCGAGCGGATCGATCTCGCGCACCGGCACCTGATGCGTCGTCGCGTAGACCGAGACGCTCGACACGAACAGGTAGCGCCCGCTCGTGGCCAGCGCTTCGGCGCTGCGCAGCACATCGGCCGGCGCGTAGCCGCAGGTGTCGATGACAGCGTCCCAGCGGCGGCCGGCGAGTGCCGACAGATCCGCGCTGCGGTCGCCGCTCAGCAGCTCGACGCCCTCGGGCCACGCATTGCGCGAGCGCCCGCGGTTGAACACGGTGACGTGATGGCCACGCGCCAGTGCCGTGCTCAATGCTGCGGCACCGAGGAACACGCCGCCGCCGAGGATCAGCAGGTTCATGCGGCGAGGCTCGCTGGATCGACGTTCGCGCCGCACACGATCAGGCAGATGCGCTCGCCGGCGCGCGGCACGACGAGGCCGGTCTGCAGCGCCGCCAGCGGCAACGCCGCGGCCGGCTCGACCGCGAGCCGGAACTCGCGCCACATGAAGCGCTGCGCGGCGACGATGGCGCCGTCACTCAGCAGCGCCGCAAGCGCGACATGCTGCTGCGTGATCGGCCACGCGATCGTGCCGATGCGCCGCGCGCCGAGCGAGTCGGCCGCGATGCCGCCGACCGTCACGTCGACCGGCTCGCCGGCAGCGCGGGCGCGGTAAAGCGTCGGCGCGAGTTCGGGTTCGAGTGCGACGACCTGCGTGCGGCTCGCGAACCACGCCGCGATGCCTGCGATCAGCCCGCCGCCGCCGACGCTCACGAGCACCGCATCGGGCACGCCGGCCTCGCGTTCGATCTCGCGCGCGAGCGTGCCGGCACCGGCGACGACCTCGGCCTGGTCGTAGGCGTGCGTCATCAGCGCGCCGGTCTCGCGCTGGCGCGCCTCGCAGGCCTTGAGTGCATCGGCATACGCATCGCCCCCGACGACGACCGTGGCGCCGAGCGCCGCGAGCCGTTCGCGCTTGGCCGCCGAGCTGATGCTGGGCAGGTAGATCTCGGCCGGCACGCCCAGCACCTGCGCCGCCAGCGCGGTCGCGACACCGGCGTTGCCGCCCGACGCAGCGATCACGCCGGCCGCCGGGATCGTGTTCGACAGCAGCCGGTTGAACATGCCGCGCGCCTTGAACGTGCCCGAGCATTGCAGCTGCTCGAGCTTGAGCCAGGCCTCGAACGGCGGCGTGCCGGCCGGCAGCCCGAGCGCGCTGCTCGGCAACTTCCACAGTGGTGTCTGGCGCACGTACGGCGCGATGCGCGTGGCGGCGGCAGTGATGTCGTCAGGGGCAATGGTCATGGTGGCATCCAGCGATCGGACCGCACAGCATACGATCCGCCGACCACGAACACCGACACAGTCAGGAGTGACACATGCAACTCGGAATGATCGGCCTCGGCCGCATGGGCGCGAACATGGTCCGGCGCCTGATGAAAGGCGCTCACGACTGCGTCGTGTACGACCACCTCCCCGCGGCGGTGCAGACGATGGTGAACGAAGGCGCGACCGGCGCGCCGTCGCTCGCCGCGTTCGTCACCGCGCTCGCGACGCCGCGCGCGGTCTGGATCATGGTGCCCGCCGGCGTCGTCGACGCGACGCTCGCCGACCTGCTGCCCCTGCTGGCCCCGGGCGACACGGTGATCGACGGCGGCAACTCGTACTACGTCGACGACATCCGCCGCGCCGGGGAACTGGCGGCCCGCCAGCTGCACTACATGGACGTGGGCACCAGCGGCGGCGTGTTCGGCCTGGAGCGCGGCTACTGCATGATGATCGGCGGCGACGGGGGCGCGGTGCAGCGGCTCGACCCGATCTTCGCCACGCTCGCGCCCGGCATCGGCGACATCGCCCGCACGCCGGGGCGGCGCGCTGGCGACGGCACGGCCGAACTCGGGTACCTGCACTGCGGGCCGAGCGGCGCGGGCCACTTCGTGAAGATGGTCCACAACGGCATCGAGTACGGAATGATGGCCGCGTTCGCCGAAGGCCTCTCGGTGCTGCGCAGCGCGAACGCCGGCGAGGCCGACCACGCGCACGATGCCGAGACCACGCCGATGCGCAACCCTGCGCACTACCAGTACGACATGAAGCTCGACGACATCACCGAGGTCTGGCGCCGCGGCAGCGTCGTCAGCTCGTGGCTGCTCGACCTCACGGCGGCCGCGCTGCACGAAGACCCGCAGCTCGCGGCCTTCGAGGGGCGTGTGTCCGATTCGGGTGAGGGGCGCTGGACGATCCAGGCCGCGATCGACGAAGCGGTGCCGGTGCCGGTGCTCACCGCCGCGCTGTACGCGCGCTTCAGCTCGCGCGGGGAGGCGGATTTTCAGAGCAAGCTGCTGTCGGCGATGCGAAGGCAGTTCGGGGGGCATGTGGAGAAGAAGGACGGGTGAAGGTCGCGCCGCATGCTCAATCGAGATGATGTGAGCTGAGTGTGGGATGCACGACAGCAGAAGATCCAGGCACACTCGCTCGCTGTCACTACTGCCGCTGGCCAGGGGAAACGCATGAAATCGACGATTCAGACCCGTTGGGTTCCGCTGCTTTCGGGGTTGGCATGCCTGCTGAGCTGCGGCCACGCGGTGGCGAGTTGGGCAACGAAGTGCGCGACCAGCAAGTACGTCTGCGTCGAGATTTCTGTGTCAAGCCAGGATGGCACCATCACCCTGGACCATGAGCCCGTCTATCTGAGTCTTTCGCCGCCGACTGTAGTCATCTGGAAGCTGCCGGAAGGGTATGTCTTCAACCGCGGAGGGGCCGGTGTGGCGGTGCCGCACCAGGGAGAAGTCACGGAAGCGGGTGGCTCTGACGATGAGGAGGGCGCAACTGGCCAGCTGACGAAGCGCTACAGGATCAAAGCAAAGCGATTGCTTCAAGACCAATACAAGTATTCGATTACCTTCCATGAGATGAACGGCGGAAAGCCGACCCGCCGCTTCTTTTGCGACCCGAGGATCGCGAATTCCGGCGGGTTCACCGACAAGTCGCCGACCAAGGCTCGATCGGCATCGGCGGTCGCGACTTCGGCGCCGATCACGTGCACGGTGACCAACGAGCCGTGATCAGCCGGCACCTGCTGCATTGGTGCAGCGGTTTATCGAAGCTCTTGCCCGGGCGAGCGCGATGCCGAGATCGGACTTCGGTTCGACCCCGAGTTCCTCCACCATCTGCTCGGCGTCGCCAAGCAAGTTTGCTGCTGCGAGCACGTCTCCACTCCATTGAAGGGTCTCGGCCTTGATGCATAGCAGCACGCCCAGGCTCAACCGATCGGAGACAGCGCGCAGCAAGTCGGCGCCTGTCTCGATGCACTCCAGGGCCGAATCGAAGCGAACCTGCTTCGCATGCAACCGGCCTAGATAGCCGAGAAACTGACCTTCGTAGCGCCGCTCGCCGAGCTGGCGAGCAAGTTCCACAGCGCTGGCGTAGTTCTCGCATGCCAGGTCCAGATCGCCCTGTGCTTCGGACGCGATCCCCAGGTTGCACAAGACCACGCATTCCAGCCTGGCGTGACCCAACTCTCGCGATGCGGTCAGCGCGACCTTCAGGTGGGTGATCGCTTCGTCCAAGCGGCCCTCGCCGCAGTGAAGAAGTCCGAGATTGCATCGGACGTTTGCCTCCCACTGCCGATCACCCAACTCATTGGCGATGTCGATCGCACTCTCGTAGAACGCCAGTGCCTGCTCCACGCGACCTTGTGTCGCACACAGCTGGCCTAGGTTGCCGAGCGCGCCTCCTTCCCATCGCCGCTCGCGCGTCTCGCGCGCAACGGTCAAGGCTTGCTCGTAGTGTCGTTGGGCGGCGTCAAGGTCACCGAGGTACTCGCGGCAAGTCCCCAGTCCGCTGAGTGCGCTGCATTTGACCGAGGACTTGTCCAGTTCGGCACAGCCCGCGAGCGCGTGTTCGAAATACATCAGGGCCTGCGCGATGTTCCCTTCTCGCATCCACAGCTCGGCAAGGTCGGCAGACAGTTGTGCCAGAAGACTGCGATCCGAAACTTCGCTCGCCTCCAGCGTGGCCGATTCAAGTTGCCGCCGTGCTTCGTCGATGCGGCCGCTGAACAGTAGAGCACACCCTCTGATCCGACCCGTCACAGCGGCCAATTCGGTTGGAAGCCCGGGCATTGACCGTACCGTGCTGGCCAACTCGATGCCGACGCTGAAGGGGCCGCGCAGTTTGAGTGCGCCCCAGGCTCCATCGAGTGCGTTAGTCGCCACCAGACCATCGCCTCTGGCGACTGCGCGCTTGCAAGCGACCACCAGGTTGTCTGCCTCGGCGCAGGCATGTTCAAGTGCGCGTTGGGGCCCCAGCGTTGCGAAGAAGCGGCCGTGGCGCTGCTCCGCCTCCTGGCTTGATAGAGGGCCGCTGTACAGAAATCGCCCCTCGGTTTGCAGGTGCTCGGACGCGTACTGGCGAACCGTCTCGAGCAGATCGTATCGATCATCGGTGACCTGCCGTACGAAACTCTTGGCGATCAGCGATTGCAATACGTCCACCGGCCAGGGGCGATCGCCCATTGCCGCGGGGAGACGAACTACCGCTTCCAGGGATTCGAGCGTGAAACCGCTCTCGAAGACCGAGACTTGCGCGAGTGCGGTCTTCTCGGGCTCGCTGAGCAACTCCCATGACCAATCGAACGCGGCACGAAGTGTGGCCTGCCGATCCCGTCGGCCAGAACCGGACCAGAGCAGGCTGAAGCGTTCGTGCATCCGCGCCAGCATCGTCCGCGGCGGCATGACTCGCACGCGGGCGGCGGCGAGTTCGATCGCGAGCGGGAGTCCATCCAGCACCATGACGAGCTGCTTGATGGCCGCGTGGTCTTCGGCGCTGGGAAGGTAGTCGTGCTTGGCCGACTCGGCGCGGCGCCAGAAGAGAGTCTCCGCATCGACGTTCGACAAGGGCGCCAATGCCAAGGTCTCCTCGCCGACGATCCCCAGCACCTCTCGTGTCGTGACGATGAACTTCGCCTGGGGCGCTCGCTCCAGCCAGCGCCCGAGCGTCTCCTCCGCATGCCGCGCGACCTGCTCGAAGTTGTCGAGGATCACCAGGCACTCGCCGCGCCCGGCGATGGCATGGGCGAGCTGCACGACCGGGTCGGTCTTGCCCAGCGGCACATCCAAGCCCTGCGCCACCGCGAAGTGGATGCCGTCGACGGTGCGCGCCTGAGAGAGGTCGCAGAACCACACGCCGCCGGGGTAGTCGCCCAGCCGGGTCCACGCGAACCGGGTGACCAACCGCGTCTTGCCAGTACCGCCGATGCCGAGGACCGAAATCAACCTCGCGCCGCCTTCCAGCTTCTTGGCGATCAGCTGCAGCGACTCCTGGCGGCCGACGAAGGAGTCACGCTCCGCCGGCACGCTGTGCCGGACTTCGCGCACCGGCTGCCACAGATCGCCCTGGCGAACGACGCGGTAGACCTTGGCGCCGTCCGGTGGCGCAACGAACGGGGCCTCGGCCTCGCCGATCTCGAACAGCTCGACCGGGTCCGCCACGCCGTGCATGCGCCAGTGGCCGTGCGAGACCGTGCGCTTCGTGGTGACCCCGAGTGCGAGCCGGGCGTCGACGCTGAGCAGCGTCTGGCCGCCGAGCGCAACGGCCATCACGCGCGCGGTGATCGGCAGCGCGAGGCCATCGACCTCGATCGGCTTGGCGCCGCGCGCCACGTCTTCCGCAGGATTGGGGCGGAGCGTGATCGGGCCGACGTGGATGCCGGCGCGCGCACGGAAGGGCAACCCGGCCGCGACCAGCGCACGGTGGTAGGCCAGCGCGTAGCCCACGGCGTCATCGACCCCAGTGAACAGCAGCAGCATGCCGTCGGTCTTGTCGATCTCGCGGCCGCGCCAGATCGGCAGCAGGTCGCGTGCGATGCGGTCATGCGCCGTCCACAGCTCGGCCATGCGCGCGTCGCCGAGCTCTTCGGTGAGCCGGGTGCTGTCGACCACGTCGGTCAGTAGCAGCGCGTGCAGGGAGGTCATGGCGTCCAGGTGCGGTGTCGACGCGATGATCGTCGTTGGCTGAGGCTGGCGTCAATGGCGACGCGCGGTTTGAGCAGAACCGCGCAGCCGGGGCGGCTGCGGTGCGGCATGCCCTGCAAGAGCGCTTGTGTCGTCTGCCTGCGCAGCGGGGCACGGGGTCGCCGGCTCCGTTCAGGTAAATTTGTTATTCACTCCGCCGGCGACCCCGCGCCCCGCTGAGTCGTGGCGGTCGTCGTCGGGCTCCGCCGGCTTGGATCAGTGAGCTTCATCCAGCGTGGACGAGTGAATGGAGACGTGCGAGGCGCCGGAGGCGAATGCCAGCTCGAGGAGTTCACTCAGTGCCTGAACGGGTGAGGAGCCGAAGTCGACTTCCAGCAGAGTGCTCCCGTCGGGCGCGTCTTCGCGTGAGACGGAGTGGATGACGCCCTGGAGGCCCTGTTCATCTTCGGGGTGGCGGTCTTCCAGGTCGAGCCAACGCAAGGCCCACGCTTCCGTCTCTTCAAGCGGCAGCCTCGTGTTCGAGCGGAGGCCAACGTCGTTCCACACGATGGGGTGCATGGCCACGGTGATGCCTTCGCTGACCTCGACTTCGAACGGCTCGAAGCTCAAGTGCGTGGAGGGATTCACTTCCTGCACGTCTGCCTTGCCGTCGACGCCTGCTGCCATGTCTGCGCGATGGAGGCGAAACGGAAGAGGCTCGTCGCGTTGCAGCTCGAACATCACTTCAGTCGCGGACTGCGCGTGCGCGGCTTCGAAATCCACGTACGACGCCAGCAGTGCGCGCAGGTAGTGCGCTCTGACTTGCGACGCGAGTGCGAGGACTTGATCCATGTGAGGGCACGACGTTTCAGGCAACCGGTGTGGCGCAGGCGCATCCGGTTGACGGAAGGTTCGGCGTCATCTCCGGGCTCTGCGGGGTTGCCGCGTGACGTACGCCCTCAAGACGCCATGCATTCGCGGCGCAGACTGATGATCCCGGCGCTCTTGCCGAACTGGAGCGGGTATCAGTGCAACCGCAGTGCACCCGCGGGACAGGCGGGTGCCAAAACTCAACGCTTGAATCTCTACTTGCCGTTCTCGGCGTATGCGAGTCGCGCTGCGACATGGGCCTTCAACCGTTCGGCGGCGCCTGGAAGCTTGCGCTTGACATCTCGCTTGGCGCGGTGAACGTTGTCTCGGAGAACATGCAGTCTCGCCCGGTTTCGTTGTGCTTGGATGGCCATTTTCTTCTCCGTTTGTGAGGCCGCAGGGTACTCCATCCACCGGCATGGCCAAGTCAGGCGCTCATGCAGACCCATCCAAGACGCAGGTGAGTGCTGTTCAGAAGCCGGCAGGGGAACAATCGAGAGAACGCTGAGAGCGATGCGCCATGAGCGTGCTTGCACCGGAGCGGCCTAACGGCCTCACTTGTCGCACGCTTCGATGGAACGGTGAATTCGGCCATGTCATTCTCCCTGTGTTGCGAGTACCTGGTTAGCGGCTGGTAAGTGGAAAGTTGAACTCCTTCTTTCTCGACGCGGGCGCAGGATGCTTGCTCCGCAGCGCCTCCGCAGCCTCGACATCTTTGGCAGTTCCGCGGCCGTGTCTGTACATACCTTCAAGCAGCCGACCGTCTCTACATGAGGTGGTCTCTTGCGCGAAGCACCAAGGAAACGCCTTGTCTTCGCTCCGCTCATAACCCCACTGCGGACGCGAGCCGTTCACATACATACTGCACATCAACGCCATTGCATTCGGATTCCCTCCCATGCCCGCGATCTCGGCCCACTTTCGTGTCTCGATCGGCTTGGTCACGTTCTGTGGATTGCAGGTGTGGTCGCCCGGCTTGTCCTTGTCCGCGCTCTGGCAGTGCAGAAAGCCATTGAAGTTGGTTGCGGTATCCATCATCACGCTCGCGAACTCAGGGTCGCCCGCCTCGGCCGCTTCGCGCGCAGCCTTGAGGTACTCCTCGCGCGAGGCGCGTGGGCTGTCGATGGGCTTGGGGCCTTGGCCCTTGGTAAGCCAATCCATGTCGGTGACTCCGTAGTACCACAATCGCATCAACGCTGCTCTCGCGGCCTTGTGCCCGGTAACAGCAGCCCTCTGTAGCCACTCTTCGCGTTGCTCAATGCTTGGCGAACGCTCAGCTCCAATCACAAACGGCAACCGCGCCATGTAGTAGTACATGTCGGAATCGTCTATTCCCAGGACCTTGAAGTAGCCGGGCCACAAGGTTCCTGCCTCGGGCCGCTTGATCCACGCGTCGTATTTGGATTTGGGCAAAGGTGGTATGCCCTTGATGCGCTCCCACTCGATGTCGCAGGGCGTTGGAACCGCGGGCATGGGCGTGTCGGTCAACGGATCGGCCGCAAAGAGTGGAATCGTCCAGACCAACATGACGCATGCGATCAATGCGCGGGTACTGCCGGGCCAGTTGCGTCCGTTCAACATGTGGTCACCTGTCCATCTGTCATCAATTGCATCAACTACTTGGCCGGATCTTCTTCTGAGGCCTAACGTGCTCTAGGCGTCATTCTGCGATCGCGCGGTTCCTTCACGAGTTGGGTCCCAGGCTGCAGCCAGCAGCTCATGAACCTGCGCCCCTCCAACGCCTAGCGTGCCAGCCCGCTCTTGCTCTCGCCGACCGCTGCAAGCGCAACGTCACGAACGCGCCACCGGCGCCGCACAGTTCGAGCAGAACCTCGCCCCCGCCGCGATCTCTGTGCCGCACGCGCTGCAGAAGCGCTTGCCACCTTGCGCAGGCGACACACCCCCCACCGACGCAATCGCCGCAGCCGCCTGCAAGTGGTGCTGCACCTGCGCCGCCGCCCCCGCATCGCCGGGCGGCGCAATCGCACGTTCGCCGGCATTCAATGCCGCGATGCGCGCCTGATCCTCGTTGCTGAACGGCGCGACGAGCACGCTCTGGCTGCGTGCGAAGTTGGTCAGGTCGGCGGTCAGCGCGAGCGCCTCGGTCTCGGTCGAGAACATCGCGGTGACTTGCCGCGCGTCGTCCTTGCCGAACACGACCGACTCGATGCGCGCGCGCCAGACGCGCAGCGTCATCGCTTCGGTGCGCACCACGTCGTTCTCGGTGTTCATGCGGCTGCTGAAGTTGTTGCCGGTGCCGATGCGCGAGGTCTGGTAGCTGCCGACCATCTCGACCCAGGTGAGGATCGACTCGAAGTTGAAGCGGCCCCACAGCCGCGCCGCGGCCTGGAAGCAGAACGCGGCCATCACGGCGAGGATCGCCGAGG
This sequence comes from Burkholderiales bacterium, assembly GCA_040007475.1. GTDB lineage: Bacteria > Pseudomonadota > Gammaproteobacteria > Burkholderiales > Burkholderiaceae_C > LMDS01. Next base: position 13,425 of record JBDTVC010000009.1, on the reverse strand, counting down.
TGCCGATCAGCGCGAAGCGGTTGTCGCGCCACGGCGCGGTCACGTCGAACGCGTGCACGAAGGTGAGCGACATCGCGACCGCGGCGATCACGAGCACGGTGCCGTAGAGGTCGAGCAGCAGCAGCGCGCGGTGGCGCGGCGCGGCGAGTGCGCTGGTCAGGCTCGGCGCCTCGGTGCCGCTGACGGGCAGCGGCTGGCTCTCCTCGAACAGCTCGCCGGCGAAGCTGCCGCTGGGCGTGCCGGCGGTGGTGACCGGGTCGATGCGGGTGTAGCGGCGGTTCGGGATCTGCTCCGTCCAGCTCGTTTGCATCAGCCGGTCGAGCTCGTCCATCAGGCTGGCCGGCGGCGAGTTCATCGACAGCCGCGTCTGCTCGACGCTGGCGCGCGTCTGCGGGGCAGGATCGACCTGCGCGAGGATCGCCCACACCGCGAGCGCGCACGCGATCAACGAACCGATCAGCATCACGAAGGTCTGCGCGGTGACCTCGAAGCCGTACAGCGACGGCAGCTTCGAGCCGACCAGGCCGATGCCGACCGGCGCGAGGATGGCCGCGGCGATCAGCACGACGAGCGTCGTGCGCGAGAGCCGTGCGCGGGCGTGCGAGACCACCGGCTTGAGCAGCACGAAGATGCCGAACGCGAAGTACAGCATGCCGATCCACGGCCGCGTCGTGGCATTGCCGAACAGCAGCCACGAGACGATGAAGCTCACGAGCGTCGCAGCAATCGCGCACAGGTTGAACACGTAGCGCTGGGCCTGGAACTGCACCTCGCGCGGCGCGGTGATCAGCTTGGGTGCCCAGTGGTACAGCATGCCCTCGATCGCGCCCTGCGGCTCGGGGTAGGTGATGCCGCCGTGGCGCAGGATCTCCTTGACCGCATCGGCCGCCTTCGAGCCGCCGTTGGCGCCGACCGGGATCTCTGGCGCGAGCGACGCGGGCCGGCCGCGGCCGAAGAAGAAGCGCATGCGCCGCGCCGCGGTGGTTGCGCACAGCAGCCCGGCGGCGACCATCGCGAGGCCGGCGACGAGCGGGCCGGCGACGAGGCGCAGCGCGCTGTCCTGCATCGCGCCGCGGGCCCAGAACAGGCTCGTCACGCCAGCCAGCAGCAGGATCGCGCCGCAGATCCAGAGCAGCCGGTTCTGCAGCCGGTATGGGTTGGGCAGCTCGAGGAGCTTGGACTCCGAGCTGTAGTCGTAGGACATGAACTGCTCCCTGCGTTGATGTTGTGCACGCAAGTCTAGTGAGTCGGCGAGCGGTGCTCGCCCGGGCCTATGGCGTGCCGGCCCGCAGCGCTCGCGCAGAGCGGCCGAAGCGCGCGCGAAACGCACGGCTGAAGTGCGCTGCGTCGTTGAAGCCCCATGAGAACGCGATCTCGCTGACGCTGCTCGCGGCCCGGTTCGGATCGCACAGGTCGCGCTTGGCGGCGTCCAGGCGTTGCGCCCAGATCCATTCGGTCAGGCTGCAGGCTTCGCCCGACCAGGACCGGTGCAGCGTGCTGGGCGACAGGCGCAATTGCGCGGCCAGCGTGGCCACGCTCAAGTCCGGATCGCGCAGCCGCGCGTGGGCGCAAGCCTTGATCTGCTCACGGTGGTAGGCCGTCAGGTGCGAGACCGGCGCGCGCTTCGCTGCTGGCAGCGCCGAGAGACCGGCGATCAGGATTTGCGTCACGCTCTCGGCGACCGCATGCGCCGAGGCGGGTGCCAGCGTGTCGATGTCGGCGGCCAGCGTGGCGATCATGCCGATCATCAGGTGGCCGGCGCCACGCTGGCCGCTGACGGTGCTGGCTGTCAGTGCGGCGGTGTTGTTCAGCGCGGTGCGCAGGGTCGGCCCCGGCAGTTGCAGCACGTACTGCTGGAACGGCCCGTCGAAGTGCAGCTCGTACGGGCGCGTGCTGTCGTACAGCGCGAAATCGCCGGGCGCGAGCCGCGCGACGCGGTCGTCCTGCATGATCAGACCCTCGCCGCGGGTCTGGATGCTGACGAGGAAGTAGTCCTCGCTGGCGTGCGCGATCTTGGCCGCGGTGCGGCGCACGATCTGCGGCGTGGCGGTGACTTTCGAGAGCCGCAGGCTCGCCAGCTCGTCGGCATGGATGTCGCCCTCGATGCTGTTGCGCCCGGCGCCGGCATCGCAGTCGAGTTGCACGAAGGTGTTGCAGACCAAGTCGGTCCAGTAGGCCAGACGCTGGTTCGGTTCGACGCTCGCGGTGCTGACGGTCTGGCCCATGCGGCCCAGCTTATCCGGTTCGCGCCAGCGCTTCAACGGCGCTGCTTCACCCGGTCAAGAACCGTGCATCGGACAGACAAGCCGGCGCCGCCACAGGTTCCTAGCATCGGGATGCCCACAACCCAGAAGTCACCAGGAGTCGACATGCCTGTCTCACACCCCAAGTTTCGCGCCGCTGCCGTGCAGGCCGCCCCCGTGTTCCTCGACCTCGACGCCAGCATCGACAAGGCGATCGGCCTGATCGAGCAGGCCGCCGCCGAAGGCGCCAAACTGATCGCCTTCCCCGAGACCTGGCTGCCGGGTTACCCGTGGTTCATCTGGCTCGACTCGCCGGCCTGGGGCATGCAGTTCATCCAGCGCTACCACGACCATTCGCTGGTCTACGGTTCGCCGCAGGCCGACAGACTGGCGCAAGCCGCGAAGGACAACGCCATCATGGTGGTGATGGGGCTGAGCGAGAAATCCGGCGGCAGCCTCTACATGGGCCAGTGGATCATCGACGACCAAGGCCGCACCGTGGCCGCACGCCGCAAGCTCAAGCCCACCCACGTGGAGCGCACGATCTACGGCGAAGGCGACGGCAGCGACCTGAGCGTGTACGACACCGCCCTCGGCCGTGTCGGCGCGCTGTGCTGCTGGGAGCACCTTCAGCCGCTGTCCAAGTACGCGATGTATGCGCAGAACGAGCAGGTGCACATCGCCGCCTGGCCGAGCTTCTCGCTGTACCGCGGCGGCGCGTACGCGCTGGGCGCGGAAGTCAACAACGCCGCGAGCCGCATCTATGCCGTCGAAGGCCAGTGCTTCGTGCTCGCGCCGTGCGCCACCGTGTCGGCCGAGATGATCGAGCAGCTTTGCGGCGACGACCCGACCAAGCGCCAGCTGCTGCTCGAAGGCGGCGGCTTCACCGGCATCTACGCGCCCGATGGCCAGCTGATCTCGCAGCCATTGCCCGAAGGCGAAGAGGGGCTGGTCTATGCCGAGATCGACCTTGGGATGATCGCGCTGGCCAAGGCCGCAGCCGACCCGGCCGGCCACTACTCGAGGCCCGACGTGACGCGGCTGCTGCTGGACAAGACGCCGGGCGACCGGGTCGTGGTGCGCCAGCGCGACGCAGGGGCGGCGCACGTGTCGAGTGCGCCACCGGCCGAGCCCGCTGCGCTCATGCTGCGCGAGGCGGGGCCGGTCGTGATGCCGCTGCGCGCGGTCGGGGCATTCTGATGGCCGGGTTCGCCTACACCGACGAGGCGTTGGCGCTGCAGCGCCGCTTCGACACCGAGGCGTTGGCTGCCGCCGAACTCGCGGTGATCGTGCACGATGCGCTCACGCCGGCCGACCAGGCCTTCATCGCCGGGCTCGAGATGTTCTGGCTCGCCTCGGTCGACCCGCAGGGCTCGCCCACCGTCAGCTACAAGGGCGGCGCGCCCGGCTTCGTGAAGATCGCCGACGACAAGACCTTGCTGTTCCCGTGCTTCGATGGCAACGGCATGTACTACTCGATGGGCAACATCGCGGCGACCGGGCGTGTCGGGCTGCTGTTCATGGACTTCGCGACGCCGAGCCGCCTGCGCGTGCAGGGCGATGCGACGCTGACCGACGACCCGGCAGTCGTCGGCTTGTGGCCCGGCGCGCAGTTCGCCGTGAAGGTGGCCATCACCGCGCTGATCACCAACTGCCCGCGCTATATCCCGCGCATGGAGCGCCTCGCGCCGTCGCGCTACGTGCCCGACACCACCACCGGCGCCCAGCCGATCCCCGGCTGGAAGCGCATCGACGCGATCCAGGGTGTGCTGCCGCGGCGCGACCAGGGCCAGGCCGACACCGTGGGCGGCCTGATCTCGATGGACGAGTGGGGCGAGATGGTGGCGGCAGGCAACCCGCTGGCCTGACTCGGCGGCGTCAACGTGCGCTCAGCCCCCCGCCGGCAGCGCGAGCGCGAAAAGCTCGTTGCGGTGGTGGATGCCCAGGCGCTCGAACGCGCGGTTGCGGTAGGTCTTGGCGGTGGCCGCTGAGACGCCGAGGTCGGCGGCGATGCCCTCGAACGTGAGCCCGCGCAACAGCCGCTCGCACACCGCGAGCTCGCGCGGTGTGAGCTGCGGGCAGTGTTGGTGCAGGCGCTGCGCGGGCGCCAGGTGCACGCTGCCGAGCTCGGTGTGGCGCTGCACGACGGCGAGCAGCGTGCCGGCGAAATCGAGCACGGTGTCGAGTTCGGCCGTGCCGAAGCGCGGCTGCGCGCAGTGGCGATACAGGTTGATCGCGAGCCGCGCGCCGCTGGCGGGCGTGCCGCGCTCGGTCGCGACGAGCGAGAGCCGCTCGCTCAGCGAGTGCGCGGTGTAGATCTGCTCGCGGTGCGCGCGGCCGAAGTCGTCGGCGCGGCAGTGCGTCATCACGAGGTTCGATGCGGCCTGTGCACAGGCCTCGGCGAAGTGCGTGTCGCCGCGGTAGACGCCGCCGCGGTAGATGCGCCAGCAGTCGAGCGCGATGTCGGGCACGGCGTGACTGGCCTGCGCGTACAGGCGCGGCGGCTGGTCGTCGAAGACGCGGTAGACCGTCCACCACGCGACCGGCAGCGCGCGGTTGAGCTCACCCAGCGCGCGGGTCGCGAAGTCGTCGCGCGCGATGCAGCCGACCAGCGCGGCCGACACATCGTGCGCGGGCGCTCTCGGCGCTGTGGCGGGGACGGACCAGACTTGCATCGGTGCGACTGTCCGCCCTTGCGCGACGCGCGGCAATGGGGGGAACGCGCAGGCTGTCGTCCTCGCGGAGGACAGACACGCGCCTCACTTCTGTCTACGCTGCGGGCATCAGACAGGAGACTCGCCATGAACGCCCACCCGCTCACCCCCATCCCCGATGCCGATGTCGATGCCTTCTGGCGCGACGGCGTGATCTGCCTGCGCGGCCTGTTCGATGCCGACTGGGTCGAGCACATGCGTGCCGCCGTTGAGGACGACCTCGCCCACCCCGGCCCGCTGGCGCGCGAGTACGCGAAGGTCGAGGGGCAGCGCTTTCTCGGCGACATCGGCGCGTGGGCGGTGAAGCCGATGCTGCGCCAGTTCGTCGAGCAATCGCCCGCGGTCGAGATCGCGGCGCGGATGCTGCGCTCGCGCAAGGTCAACTTCCTGTACGACCAGCTGTTCGTGAAGGAGCCGGGCACGTCGGTGCCCACGCCATGGCACCAGGACGGGCCGTACTGGCCGGTCAAGGGCGACAAGATCCTGTCGATCTGGCTCGCGCTGGACGACGTGACGGTCGAGTCCAGCGGCGTCGAGTACATCAAGGGCTCGCACCGCTGGGGCCGCGAGTTCCGGCCGATCCACTTCGGCGGCGACACCGAGGCCTACAAGATGCTGCCCGGCGAGACGCTGCCCGACATCGACGCGCTGCGCAAAGACCCGAAGAACCAGCTCGATATCGTCAACTGGGACATGAAGGCCGGCGACTGCCTGCTGCACCACAGCATGACGATCCACGGCGCGGCCGGCAACGCCAGCGCCACGCGCCGCCGCCGCGCCTACGCGACCCGCTGGACCGGCGACGACGTGGTCTACGCGCCGCGCACCGGGCAGGCCGCGATCACGATCGATCCGCCGACGATCCAGCCCGGCGAATCGATCGATTGCGCAGTGTTTCCCCGGTTGTGGCCGAGGCAGGCGAACGGTTGAATCAAGTGACAAACCCAGATGGAGACTCCCCGATGACCCGACTCGCCTTGCTCGCCCGCACGCTGCTCGCCGCCACGCTCGCCTGGGCGGGCGGCGCCAGCGCCGACGTCAACATCGGCGTGATCGTCTCGCTGACCGGCCCAGGCGCGTCGCTCGGCATCCCGGCCGACAACACGATCAAGCTGTGGCCGGGCGAACTCGGCGGGCAGAAGATCAACCTGGTCGTGCTGAACGACGCGACCGACACGACGACCGCGGTGAAGAACGCGACCAAGCTGATCACCGAGGACAAGGTCGATCTCATCGTCGGGCCGTCGCTGACGCCGACCTCGCTCGCGGTGCTCGATGTCGCCGCGCGCTCCGGCGTGCCGGTGATCTCGCTGGCCGGTGGCGGCGCGATCGTCGAGCCGCAGGACGGGCCGCGGCGCTGGGCCTTCAAGATGGCGCCGACCGAGACCATCTCGATCAACGCGGTGCTCGACCACATGGTCAAGAGCAAGGCGACGACGGTCGCGACGATCGGAATCACGACGGCGTATGGCGAAGGCTTCCTGAAGGCGATCGAAAAGCTGGCGCCGGCCAAGGGCATCAAGATCGTCGCGATCGAAAAGTATGCGCAGGCCGACACCAGCGCCACGCCGCAGGTGCTCAAGCTGATGGCCGCGAACCCCGATGCGGTCTACATCTTCAGCGCCGGCACGCCGGGCGCGCTGCCGCACGTCGAGCTCGTGAAGCGCGGCTACAAGGGCCTGATCTACCAGACGCAAGGCGTGGCGAACGCCGACTTCCTGCGTGTCGGCGGCAAGGATCTCGAAGGCAGCTTCATGACCGTCGCGCCGGTGCTCGTCGCCGACCAGCTGCCCGACACCAACCCGGTCAAGGCGCCCGGTGTGGACTACGTGAAGCGCTACGAGGCGAAGTACGGCGTGGGCTCGCGCTCGCTGTTCGGCGCGACCGCGTGGGACGCGCAGCTGTGGCTGAACGCCGCGATCCCCGTCGCGCTGAAGAAGGGCGCGCCAGGCTCGGCCGAGTTCCGCCTCGCGTTGCGCGACGCGATCGAGGGGCTGAAGGAGTTCGTCGGCGCGCAGGGCGTGTTCAACCTCAGTGCCACCGACCACAACGGCGTGGACGCACGCAGCCAGGTGATGGTGAAGGTCGAGAACGGCGGCTGGAAGCTGGTGAAATGAATGACGCGCTCGCCGCGCCGGCGCTGGATCGTTTCGCCGACCTGACGGTTCAGGTGGCCGCGCCGATCGAGGTCGGTGCGGTCGGCCACGGCACTCGGCGCGTCATCCCCATCCTCGGCGGCGCCTGCATCGCGCGCGATTGGTCGGCGCGGGTGCTTGCCGGCGGTGCCGACTTTCAATTGATCGTCAACGAGCGCATGGCGCGGCTCGAGGCGCGCTATGTGCTCGAGACCGATGCCGGCGACCGCATCTACGTGCAGAACGACGCGGTGCGCACCGCGGCTCCCGAGGTGATGGCGCGGCTGATCCGCGGCGAGCCGGTCGACCCGGCGGACGTGTACTTCCGCTGCGTGCCGCGCTTCGAGACCAGCGCGCCGGCACTGGCGTGGATGATGGAGCGCGTGTTCCTCGGCACCGGGCTGCGCCGGCCGAGCGAGGTGGTAATGCGCTTCTTCGAGGTGCGCTGATCAGCGCGCCGCTCTGGGCTGCTGCGGCACGCGCTGCAGCTTGCTCACGTCGTAGCCTTCGCGCGTCACGAACTCGACCATGCGCTGGTACTCGGCTTCGGCGATCGTCGGCGTGCGCGCCATGATCCACACGTAGTCGCGCGCCTCCCGGCCGATCACGGTCAGCGAATAGTCGCTCGCGAGGTACGAGATGCGGTAGTCGGCCTTGATGGGCCAGACGAAGCGCATGCCCCACCGCGCGTTCGTCGAGTCGAGCACGAAGCCGCGCGGCGTGTAGGTCTTGCGCGGCCCGTCGGACGCGCCGTCGTTGAACGTGAAGGTCGTCGCGATGCTGCCGTCCGTGTCGAGGCGGTAGCTCTCGACCGCGTTGTGCGCGCCCTTCTCGAGGAAGGTCGGGATGTTGGCGATGACGTACCAGTCGCCCATGAATCGCTTCAGGTCGACCTGTGCAGCGACCGTGGCCGGGGCACGCGGTGGCGGTGTGCTGCAGGCGGCGAGAGCGCCGGCCGTCAGCGCCATCAGGGTGTGTCCAAGACGCATGCGATGCTCCTCATTCGAGTCGATAGCTCAGCTTTCGACCGCCGGCGACGGTCGAGTCCAGGCCGATCCAGTCGCCTTGCGGCGAGTACCAGATGTCGATCGGGTTTGCGGGCCCGGTGATGCGCCAGCGCGTCGCCGCGGTCGGCACGCCGCGCACGTCGAGCGTGCCGCTGCCGACGCGACTGATCTGGACCGTCTCGAATCGGCCGGTCTGCGCGTTGAGCAGCCGTGTCTGCGTCCGGATCAGCGGGTTCCAGTAGGCGAAGCTCATCGCGCAGCCCTTCAGCGGTTCGCCATCGATGCGCACCTGGCTGGGCTTGCCGTCGTCGTCGGTCGTGGCGGTCAGTGCGGTGAGGCAGTCGCCACGCCATTGCTCGGTGGCGATGTGGCTGTAGCGGTAGGCGGTGAAGCCGAGGAACCGGACGGCGAACGAGGCTTCGCTGAGCAGCGTGCGCTCGTCGCCCCGGGTGGCGACGCTGAAGCGATGCGTGCCGATCGGTTGGTCGTCCAGCAGCGCGCGGAACTTCCATTCGGCAGCGCCGGCCGAGGTGGCGACGAGGCAGGCGAGCAGCGCGACGGCTTTCATGCGGCTGCCTTCTTCGGTCGGCCCGGCACGAAGGCGTTGGTGCGAGCGATGTAGTCACGATAAGCGGGGCGGCGCTCGCCGATGTCGGCCTCCAGCAGCGTCACGCCCGAGACCTTCAGCAGCAGCGTCGTCATCAGCAGCGGCGAGACGAGGCACCACCAGGCGCCACCCGCCGCCACGGCGATCAGGCCCAGGCCCCACCAGGTGCAGCACTCGCCGAAGTAGTTCGGGTGGCGCGTGAAACGCCACAGGCCGCGGTCCATCACCTGGCCCTTGTTTGCGGCGTCGGCCTTGAAGCGCGCCATCTGCTGGTCGGCGGTGGCCTCGAAGACGATGCCGGACGCGGCGAGCGCGGCGCCCACGAGGTCGAGTGCGTTCAACGGGTTCGAACCACTGAAGCCGGCGAGAAACGGCGCAGAGACGATCCACGCGAGTACCGCCTGCAGGCCGAAGATCAGGTACAGGCTCTTCAGCTCGAAGTTCGGCTGGTTGCGCTCGCGCATCTGCTGGTAGCGCCGGTCCTCGGGCTGGCCATGGTTGCGCCAGCTGATGTAGATCGACAGCCGCAGCGCCCACACGACGGCCAGCGCGAGCATCAGCACCGGCCGCGGGCCCGAGGCCGGCAGCAGGGTGGCGTAGACCACGCCGCCGGTCGTGATGAAGATCGACCACAGGCTGTCGACCACGCTGACGTCGCGCCGCGCGAGGCTCACGAGCCAGGTCACGAACGCCATCGCGAGGATGACGGCGAGGCCGGTGAATGCGGCGCGCAGCATCGGCTCAGGCACGCGAGGTCGCCACGCCGTCGAAGCGGTCCGACAGCCACATCATGGCGGGCATCAGCACCGCCCACGAGATTGCGAGCGTCGTCAGCGCAGCGGTGGCGTGGATGAAGGTCGCGGCACCGAGCCGCACGCCGGCGGCATACGACACCGGGCCGGCGATGGCGCCGAGCGCCGCGGCGAGCAGCCAGCGGCGCTTCATCCAGCGCATCGTCACGTTCAGCGCGATCGCGAGCAGGCCCCACATCGAGACCATCCAGTAGGGCGCGAGGTGCGGCTCGGGCTGGCCGGAGGTGAAGGCCACCTGGCCGAGCTGCACGCAGAAGGTCTCGAACACGGCGCCGATGGCGAGTGCGGCGAGCACCAGCCTGGCCTCGTCCGCCGGCCGTGCCGAGACGCTGATGTGCCAGGCGATCACCGCGAACACGGCCAGCGTGCCGAGCAGCGGCTGCTCGTTCGCGGCGCCGAGCACGCCGGCAAACCACGCGGCCTGGAACAGCACGAAGTTCAGCAACTGCATCGTGCGCGTCGGCCGCTCTCGCGCTGGCGCCATCAGCCGCGCCGCTCGAACAGGTAGTGGCTGACCCACCATTGCTGGCCTTCCTCGAAGCCGAACAGTTCGGCCACCGACATGAAGAACAGGCGCCAGCGCTGCCACCACACCGCAGCGTCGGCGCCGTAGGTCTGCTCGAACAGCGGCCACAACGTGGCACGCGCGTCATCCATGTTGCGCAGCCAGGCCTCGGAGGTGCGCTGGTAATGCGTGCCGTCCCAGCGCCAGCGGTTCGTGAGGCGCAGGTCGTCCTGGCACTGCAGCGCGAGGTCGTCGCTCGGCATCATGCCGCCGGAGAAGAAGTGCCGGCTCATCCAGTCGCTCGCGTCGCGCTCGACGAAGGGGTAGGGCGCGCCGCGGTGTGCGAACACGTGCATGAAGAAGCGGCCGTTCGGTGCGAGCCAGCGCGCCACGCGGGCGAACGCCTGTGGCCAGTTGCGCAGGTGCTCGAACATCTCGACCGAGACGACCCGGTCGTAGCGCTCGGCGGTGTCGAAGTCGTTCATGTCGCGCGTGATCACGCGCACGTTGGTCAGGCCGCGCAGCGCGGCTTGGGTCTCGATGTGCTGGCGCTGCGAGTTGGAGTTCGACAACGCGACGACCTGGCTGCCGCGGTAGCGCTCGGCCATCCACAACGTCAGCGAGCCCCAGCCGCAGCCCAGCTCCAGGATGCGCTGGCCGTCGGCGATGCCGGCGCGCTCGCAGGTGATCGCGAGCGCCGCGGTCTCGGCCTGCGCCAGCGTCTGCACGCCGTCGGGCCACAAGCAGCCGCTGTACTTGCGGTGCGGGCCGAGCACGGCACCGAAGAACGCCGCCGGCACCTCGTAGTGCTGTTCGTTGGCCTTCTCGGGCAGCAGCGCGAGAGGCGCGCCACGCAGTTCGTCGAGGAAGGTCTGGGTCAGTGCGGCCGTCGCCTCGGCGTCGTCGTCGCGCATCTCGACGAGGCGGGCCTTCAGCAGCCGGCGGATGCCCAGGCGGATCACCCGATCGGGCACCAGCCCTTGTTCAACCCAGTTGACTGCGACGGCGGTACTGTCGGCCATGTTCAGCGCTCCTGTTTCCGCGGGCCGAAGGGCCCGCCGCCGAAACCGATACGCCGACTCTACGCGATCAGATGCATTTTGTGAACTGCATGGTCACAAAATGACCTTATTGGTATTAGGCCGCATGTGCGAGTGCCTCGTGGGCATAGACATGGCCGAAGCGGTTGGCCAGGAATGCCGCGAGCGGCACTTCTTCCTGGCGCACGAAGCCGCGCTGCGGCAATTCACCTGCAGCGAGTAGATCGAGCATCGCGCACAGGCTGGACGCGGTCGTGATCTGGATCGCGCTGCGCATCTGCCCGGCCAGCACGCGGCTGTAGATCTTGCGGGCGTAGGTTTCCTGCTGCAGCCGCCCGTCGCGCTGGCCGGCGACGGTGACGAAGACGATCACCACGTCCTGCATGGTCGCGGGCAGGGCCTGTTCGAGGATGTCCTTCAGCACGTCACGCCGGTCCTTCAGGCGCAGGTCGTGCAGCAGCGCCTTCATGATCGCGGCGTGGCCTGGGTAGCGGATCGTGCGGTAGTTCAGCGTGCGCACCTTGCCGGCCAGGGTCTCGCACAGCGTGCCCAGGCCGCCGCTAGTGTTGAAGGCCTCGTAGAGCACGCCATCGAGCGAAAACTCCTCGCGTTCTTCCAGCGCCGGCACCTCGCGCACCTGGCCGTCGACGATGGCCTCGCAGGGCTCGCAGTACTCGTTGATGACGCCCTCGGTGCTCCAGGTCAGGTTGTAGTTCAGCGCGTTGCTGGGGTAGGCGGGCAGCGCGCCGACGCGCATGCGCACCGAGTCGAGCGAATCGAAGCTGCGCGCCAGATCGGCCGCGACGATCGAGATGAAGCCGGGCGCCAGGCCGCACTGGGGGATTAACGCGGTCTGCGCGCCGTCGGCCAGCGCGCGGATCGCGCGGGTGCTGGCCACGTCTTCGGTCAGGTCGAGGTAGTGCACGCCGGCGTCGCGGGCGGCCTGCGCGACCTGCAGCGTCAGGTGGTACGGCGCGGCGCTCAGCACGGCGAAGCGGCCCTGCAAGGCGTTGCGCAGCTTGACCGGGTCGTTCACGTCGAGCACGAGGGTGTTCAGGCGCGGCGAGTTGCCACGTGCGATCTGCGCCAGCAACACCGCAGAACGATCGGCCACGGTGACGCGGTAGCCGGTGGCCTCGGGCGTGTCGACGAGCAGTGCCGCGACCACCGAACCGATCTTGCCGCCGCCGATGACGAGGATGTCTTGCATGGGAATCTCCGAAAACCGTGGACGGATTCTCCCGTCGGAGTATGCAAATTGCATCTTCCGGAACGACGAAACGAAGTCCATACTTCGGCATATAGAAGGTACCGATCAATCGAAATGCCAGATTCCGTGCTCGACCCGACCGACCGTGCCCTGCTCGCGCTGCTGCGCGACGACGCGCGCGCGCCGACCGCCGAGCTCGCGCGCAAGCTCAAGCTGTCGCGCACCACGGTGCAAAGCCGCATGGAGCGGCTGCAGCGTCAGCGCGTGATCTCGGGTTTCACGATCACCGTGCCGGACGAGCTGGAGGCGAACCTGGTGCGCGCCCATGTGCTGATCACGCTCGCGCCCAAGCGCAGCGGCGCGATCGAGGTCGCGCTGCGGCGCATCCCGGAGGTGCGCGTGCTGCATTCGGTGAGCGGGCCGTTCGATCTGATCGCGATCGTGGCCGCGGCATCGATCGGCGAGCTCGATGCGCTGATCGACCGCATCGGCGGGCTCGACGGCGTCGAGCGCACGACTTCGGCGATCGTGCTGTCGACGCGGATCCAGCGCTGAGGCGGCGGTCTTACACCGGCTCGAGCACGTGGATCACGCGCGCTGCGGTCCACTCCTTGGTCTTGGCCGCGTAGGCCTGCATGTGCGGCGCGGCGGCGTGCGCCTGCAGTGCCTGCAGGTCCGCCCACTTCTCGACCACGATGAAGGCATCGGGGCCGATGCTGCCGCGCGTCGCAGGCATCCCCTGGGCGTCGACCGTCGCGATGTACTCGATGCAGCCGTCCTCGGCAAGCACCGCCGGCGTGTTGGCGTTGAAGGCCTCGAGAACCTTGGCGCGTTGGCCAGGGTGGGCGGTGATGATGGCGACGACGTGGATCATGGGTGTCCTTCGGGGATGGAGCCAGGATTCTGCGGTGCCGATGCCTCGCCCGAAGCCACCTCCGTGACAGGGTTTGCACTCTCGCGGCGGAGCACCAGGCCGATTCAAGTCTGCCGCCTCGGGGCCGATATTCCGGACAAGCCGGTCGGCCACTTGCCGCCGTGCCCCGCGGATGAATGCAGCACTCACAACCAAGGAATTGATCGAGGTCGACGACCTGCGGATCGGCATGTTCATCCACCTGGACATGAGCTGGATGAAGCATCCGTTCCCGCTCG
>JBDTVC010000008.1:0-43763 GCA_040007475.1 Burkholderiales bacterium | reverse complement strand
GAGCTCGACCCGGCGCTGAACACCAGCGCCAACCCGGCCGCCTTCGACATGCGCACCTTCGCGCCGAAGTACTTCCTGATCAACGGCAAGGCCTACCCCGACACGGCGCCGATCGCCGCCACCGCGCCGGGCAACAAGCTGCTGCTGCGCTACGTCAACGCGGGTGCCAAGCACCACTCGATGGCCGTGCTCGGCATGCGGCAGAACTTCGTGGCCAAGGACGGCAGCCTGCTGCCCACGCTGAGCCACAACGTGGCCGCGGAAACGCTGGCCCCGGGGCAAACCGGTGATGCGATCGCGACGGTGCCCAACGTCGCGACCGAGAGCCGCTATGCGGTCTACGACGCCAGCCTGCTGCTGCACAACAACGGCCTGCCGGGCTTCGGGGGCATGCTGACCTTTGTGACGGCCGGGACCGCGGTCGCCGGTACGCCCGGCCCAACGGTCACCACACTATCGCTGACCGGCAATGCTCTGTCGGCCACGATCACGGCTGCTGCAGGCAAGAACGTGGCCGCCGCGGACTACTGGGTCGACTCGGGTGCGCACACGGCGATCACGGTGACAGCAGGCAGCCCGGTCACCGTCATCGCAACAATTGCAGCTCCGGCCAGCGGCAGCCATGTGCTCTATGTGCGTGGCCAGGACGACACCACGCCCACGGGCGTCTGGGGCCCACCAAAAGCCCTGGCGTTCTCCACCGATACCACCGGGCCTGACACTTCCGGCCTGACGCTTGCGCCGAACCCGAGCAACGGCAGCGCCAATGTCGCGCTGCATGCCACGGCCAATGACTCGGCAAATGGTGGTTCGAACATCGCCGCGGCGGAGTACACCATCGACGGTGGCACAGCGGTGGCTATGACCGTCAACGTCGCAGCACCGGTCGCAAGCGCAGACGCAACGATCAGCGTGGCCACTGTGGCGGGCCTCAGCGCGGGTGCTCACACGGTTGCGGTGCGAAGCCAGGATGCATCGGGCAACTGGGGTGCAGCGTCGACCATCATGCTGACGAAAATCGCGACGACCGGCGGGCCGGTGACGTCCCTCGTCACCGCCGCACCGAATCCGAACAACGGCGCGCTGCCGCTCAATTCGAGTCAGCCGGTCGTGCGGGTGACGGCAACGATGACGAGCACGGGCTCGACAATCGTCGCGGCCGAGGGCTTCGTCGATTCGAACCCGGCGGATACCGTGCGCGGCTTCCCGTTCGTCCCGAGTGACGGGCAATGGAACGGCGCGGTGGAAGTCGGTTCTGCCGACATCCCGCTCGGCAATATCGCCTCGCTGAGCACGGGTCCGCATACGATCAATGTGCGCGGCAAGGATGCGACGGGCAACTGGGGCGCGACCACCGCGGTGACGCTGGTGATCGACAAGACCGCGCCCACGGTCAGCGCCGCGTCGGCAACGCCCTCACTGACGGGCAGCACTCCCGTAACGGTCAGCGCGACGGCAACCGACAGTGGGTGCACGCCGAACATCTGCTTCGTTGGCGGCGGCGAGTTCTATGTCGATGCCGCAGGCGCGCCGGGAACCGGTACCGCGATGGTGCGAGCAGCCGCGGCCACGACGACGACCATCAGCGGCACGATTTCGCCCGCTGCGTTGGCGGCGCTGTCCGAAGGTAACCACGCGATCTACGTGCGGTCGCGGGATGCAGCGGGCAACTGGAGCGCAGGCACGGTCAACACGACGATGACGATTGACCGCACACCACCGACGATCAGTGTCGCCACGCTGTCGCCAAGCACCATTGCCGTCGGCACCGCCAGCGTGACATTGAACGTGACGGCGTCGGATGGAACCGGGTCGGGTGTTGTCGCGAGACAGTATTGGATCGATGGTTCGGCCACAACGCCCCCGGCAAGTCCGACCGCATTCACGGGCAACAGCGTAGTGATTCCGACGAATGCACTGACGGGTGGCACTCACAACGTCCGCGTGCGAGTGCAGGATGCAGCTGGTAACTGGAGCGCGGTGAGAAATGTCGTGCTGTATGTGGTTCAGGCGGTGAGTGACGCGCGCTCAATTGCCGCCAATACCAGCGCAAACCCTCAGACCAGCGATGCGAATGCAAATGCAGGCGTGCTCGCGAATGACCAGCCGACTGGGGTTGCGGGCCGCACCGCCAAACTCGCCTCCGCACCCGCCAGGACATCCGGGACGGGCGTCGGGACGATCACTGTGACATGCCAAGGTGGAAATGGGAACACCGCGGCCACACCTGCGATCACCGGCAACACCGTGTGTACGAACGGCGCGTACCGCGTGACGCTCACCCCAGTCGGCACCACTAACGCGGCGCGGCAAGCCTCGAAGCTTGGCACCTACCAGTTCACCTACACGGAGACCCTGAACGGCGTGACGAGCAACGCCACCGTGACCATCACCGTGAATTAGGCGCTGAGAGATCCTGCCGCCGCAGGCTGCGGGCAGGCCACCGATGCCGGCGATACGGCAGGGGAAAGGGAGAAGAAAACATGAAGCAGCAACACAATCACCATCGATTCGCCAGCCTGGCGGTATGGCTGCCGTTGCTGGCCGTCGGTTGCGCGAACCAGGGCGGCGCGGCAACGACCGGCGCGAGCAGGCCGGCCGCAATGTCGGTGGCGGCCGGCGCGCCGGCACCGGTCGCGCACCCGCTGCCGGCGCCGAGCGAACTCGAGAAGCAGTACGGGCTCCAGATCGCGCATGTCGGCCTCACCGCCGCGGGCGGGCTGGTGGACGTGCGATTCAAGGTGCTGGACGCCGCCAAGGCCAAGGCATTGCTGGGCAACGCGGCCAACGCACCGATGCTGATCGCGGGCGACAGGCCGCCGCTGATGGCGCCGCACCACGCGCTCCACGGCGCCCGGTTCAGCAACGGCCAGATGTTCTACATCCTGTACCCCAACACACGCAGCGCGATCCAGCCTGGTGTCGAGGTCACGGTGGCCATGGGCCCCGCGCGGCTCGGGCCGGTGACGGCGCAATGAGGGCTCGGTCATGACTTATCCGTCATTCAGTGGCTCGAAACTCGTCGCGGCGCTGGCACTGGCCTCGGCCGCTTGGGCGACTGGCGGGGTAGCGCAAGCCCAGCAGCCTTCGCAATGGGTCAGCGACGAGTTGCTGATCGGCTTTCGTGCGGGGGTGGGCCCGTCCGGGCGATCCGGGGTCTATCGCGCTTTCGGCGCGACCTACCTCCAGGACATCGGACCGAACGCGCGCGTGGTTCGGATCCGCGTGCCAGCGATCCTGCTCGACGCGGTCAAGCGCGCTCTCGAGCGCCTGCCGCATGTCAGCTTCGTCGAGAAGAACTACCTGTTCGCGCCGACCCTGCTGCCGAACGATCCGGAGTACGCGGGCCAGTGGCACCTGCCACAGATTCTCGCGCCCCAGGCCTGGGACATGACACAGGGTTCCGCCGCCGCCGTGATCGCGATTCTCGACAGCGGCATCGACGCCACCCATCCGGACTTCGCGGGCAAGCTGGTCGCTGGCTACAACACGTACGGCAACTCGGCCGACACCAGCGACGTGTATGGGCACGGCACCGAGGTCGCTGGTGTCGCCGCTGCGTCGACCAACAACGGGCAGGGCGTGGCCGGGGTCGCGGGGGCGGCTCCGCTGATGCCTGTGCGGGTGACCGACAACCTCGGGCGAGCCACGTCAGCATCGATCGCCAACGGGATCATGTGGGCCGCGGACCACGGTGCCCGCGTCGCGAACCTGAGCTTTGGTGGCGTGGCGGGCAACCTCACCATCGGCACTGCCGCGCAATACGCCTACAACCACGGCATGCTGGTGGTGGCCGCGTCGGGCAACTGCGCCTGCGTGGATCCGACGCCGGAGACCCCATACATCCTCTCGGTGTCGGCCACCGACGAATCGGATGACCTCGCCGGCTTTTCGACCACCGGACCGTTCGTCGACCTGTCTGCCCCCGGGACCAACATTCTCACCACGGTCAAGGGCGGCCTGTACCTTGCCGATTCCGGCACCTCGCTGGCGAGCCCGGTTGTGGCCGGGGTGGCGGC
The DNA here is from genome assembly GCA_040007475.1 of Burkholderiales bacterium. Lineage (GTDB taxonomy): Bacteria > Pseudomonadota > Gammaproteobacteria > Burkholderiales > Burkholderiaceae_C > LMDS01. The sequence continues at coordinate 39,744 of JBDTVC010000008.1, read as the reverse complement.
GATGATGATCGCTGCCAAGCCCTCGCTCACACCGGCACTGACGACGCAGTTGCTCGAGGCGACCGCGGTCGACCTCGGCGGCGCAGGCTACGACCAGACTTTCGGCTATGGCCGCGTGAACGCGGCGTCGGCGGTTGCCGCGGCGTTCAACTACACGCCGCCGGTCGATACCACGCCGCCGAATGTCGAGATGACCGCCCCGCTCAGCGGGGCGAGCGTGTCCGCGACCGCGGTCGTCGACGTGGCCGCCAGCGACGACGTGGGGGTCATGAAGGTCGATCTCTACGTCGATGGCGTCTTCTTCGCGACTGATACCTTGTCGCCGTTTTCCTTTGCCTGGGATACCAGCGCGCTGTCCGACGGCGCGCACACACTGCAGGTGGTGGCCGCCGACGCCGCCGGCAACAGCACCAGCGCTGCGCCGGTATCGGTGACGGTGTCGAATGCGCCCCCGGATACCACACCACCCACCGTGTCGATCAGTTCACCGGTTGGCGGCGCGACCGTGTCTGGTACCGCGACGGTATCGGTCAATGCATCGGACAACGTCGGCGTGGCGAAGGTGGCGTTCTACGTCGACGGCGCGCTGCTGGGGACCGACACGACCGCACCGTACGCGATCGCCTGGAACACCACGGGGTCGAGCAACGGCGCGCACACCCTGCTCGGCGTTGCCACGGATGCGGCGGGCAACGCCAAGTCGGCGAGCGTGTCGGTGACGGTGTCCAACACACCGCCCGATACCAAACCGCCGACCGTCGCGATCACCAGCCCCGCTAACGGAGCGACCGTTTCCGGAACCGCCACGGTGTCGGCCAGTGCGTCCGACAACGTCGCGGTCGCGAAAGTGGCGCTCTACATCGACGGGGCGCTCTACGCAACCGACACGACGGCGCCGTACGCCATTGCCTGGAACACGACTCAGTCGACCAATGGAACACACGCGCTCGTCATGACGGCGACGGACACGGCGGGGAACACCGCGTCGGCGACCCGATCGGTGACGGTGTCCAATAACCAGGCTCCGGTCGCGGTCAACGACGCCTACACCGCGCCTTATCGCGCTGCAACGAGCTACACCGCGCAGGTCTACGCTGTGCTGGCCAACGACAGTGATGCGGACGGTACCCTCAAGGCGTCGACTGTCGCGATCGTCGCTGCGCCAAACAAGGGAGGCACGGTCAGCGTCAACAACAGCGGCACGGTGACCTATTCGCCGAAGAAGGGCTATCGGGGCAGCGAGACCTTCACCTATCGCGTGAAGGACAACCTCGGTGCATGGTCGAACACCGCGACAGTGACCGTCACCGTGCAATAGCCAGCGCGCATCGCAATCGAATGAGAAGCGCTCGCTCCACCCAGGTGAAGGTCGGGCTTCGGCGGGCTCTGCTGCTGCTCGGCGGGATGCTGCTCGTTGCCGGCAATGCCGGGGCAGACCCGCTGGCGATCGGCCGACGCATCTACCGCGAGGGGCTGCTTCCATCGGGCCAGCCTCTTCGAGGCATTGGCCAGGCGCAGGTGGTGCTGTCGGGCACGCAGGCCGCGTGCACAACGTGCCACCGCCGCAGCGGCTACGGCTCCAGCGAGGGCCCGATCGAGGTCCGTGCGATCACCGGGCCGGCGCTGTTCGGTGAGCGGGTTGCGCCGGATCTGCCCGGCAGTCCGGCGGCATCAGGACGTTCGAGCATCCTGGCCGGTTCGTCGACGGCCGAAGCGGCGCGCGCCAGCGCCCATTCACTGCGCGCCGTCAGAACGGCTCAGTTTGCCGGCAACCGCCCGCGGCCCGCCTACGACGATGCCGCTCTGGCAAAAGCCATCCGCGAGGGCGTCGACGCGAGCGGGCATGTCATGAACGCCTCCATGCCTCGCTACGTGCTCGACGGCGAGGCGCTCGAGTCGCTCACTGCTTACCTGAAGTCCTTGTCGGTTCAGGCCGCTCCGGGCGTCACCGCGGAGACGGTTCATTTCGCGACCGTGGTTCAACCCGATACCGATCCGAAGCAGCGGCAAGCGCTCGTCGACGTGTTGCAGACTTACCTGCACGATCGCAACCGCGGGCAGCGCGCCGAGATCCGCCGCGAGCAGGCGGGCCTGGTACGACTGCAACGCACCTACCGGGAATGGGTGCTGCATGTCTGGGATCTGAGCGGGCCGCGCGACACCTGGGGTGCGCAACTGGAGGCCTACAACCGGCAGCAGCCGGTGTTCGCGATGGTCAGTGGCCTGGGCAAGGCGAGCTGGCGACCGATCCACGAGTTCAGCGAGCGTTTCGAGGTGCCTTGCATCTTCCCGCAGGTCGATGTGCCCGAACTCGACGCGCCGAATTTCTACACGGTCTACCTGTCCAGAGGGATGACGCTGGAGGCACAGGCGTTGGCCAAGTACCTCCGCGACGCGGGCGAGCGCGGGCCGGTGATGCAGGTCTACCGTCGCGACGAGGCCAGCGCCACCGGCGCCGCGGCGTTCCGCGAGGCGTGGGCAGCCGGCACGGGAACAGTCCCGCTGGAAGAGCGAGTGCTGGATGAAACACCCGGCGGGGCGTTTTGGCAGCAACTCGCTCAGCCGGCGTCAGGAGCCACGCTGGTGTTGTGGCTGAAGCCGGAGGATCTGGTGCAAGCGCAGACGCTGACGGCGGCTGCATCGCCAGTGAAGGCGGTCTACCTGTCATCGAGCCTAGTGGACGGGAAGCGGTCGGGCATCGCGGCCGACGCTGGCGGTCGCGTACGCCTCGTCTATCCACAGGACGCGCCGGTGGCACGCGAGACGAGGCTGGCGCTCGTCAAGCGCTGGCTGCTGAGCAACGGCCTCGCGCTGACCGACGAGAAGGTGCAGATGAATGCGTACCTGGCTGCGACTGTGACGGCGATGGTGGTCTCGCACAGCATGGACACGTATTCGCGCGAGTTCGTCCTCGAGCGCATGGAGCACAGACTGGGCACGGCGCTCGAGCCGTCGATCTATCCTCACATGAGCCTGGGCCCCGGCCAGCGCTTCGCGTCCAAGGGCAGCTACATCGTCGGTGTCGGTGGCGAAGAGGACCTTCAATTGACGCCCGTTTCCGGCTGGATCGTGCCTTAGGAGGAACGGCATGCGTGCAGGAACATTCGACCCCGGCAAGTCAGCCTGGCGCAACGGCCTGCTGACGGCAGTGCTGACCACCGCGACGCTCGGGCCGCTTGCGTCCGCGGAGGAAGCCGTAGCCGCTCGGCCTCCCGGTGCGGTGGGCTCGGCAGCGTCTGCCTCGGCGCCAGCGGCGCACGCAGACGGCGGCGCGCGCCCGCCCGATCCGGCGCGGCACTTCGTTCAGGCAGCCCTCGACGACGCGGCACTTCTCACAGGCATCGCCGCCGCGGACCTCAAGGTGGCCGGCGTCGAGCGCGTGACGTGGTTGGATGGCTCGCTGGGTTGTCCCGAGCCCGACGTGTTCTATACCCAGGCGCTGGTGCCCGGCTTTCGGATCCGCATCGACGCGGGCGGCGCGCTCCTCGACTATCACACCGACACCCGTGGCCGGATCCTGCTTTGCCCGGCGGGCCGCGCGGTTGCGCCCGCCGCGCAAGCCCGGCCCGTTCGCCGCGTTAAACCTGCCATGTCGCCAATCATTTGGAGAACCCTGTCATGAACATGCATTCGAGAATCGCTCGCCGTGCGATGCTGCAAGCGTGCTGTGGCGCCGTCGTCCTGTTGCACGCGATCGGCGCAGCCGCTCACGGCGAGAAGCCGCATGGCGTTGCATGGCCGGGTGGCAACCACTTCGAGCGGTCGGTGCGCTCGTACGCGATTCCCGAAGTCGTGCTCATCGATGCCGACGCACGGCCGGTGCGGTTGCGCGAACTGTTTGCCAGCGACGACCCGGTGATGGTGAACTTCATCTTCACCACCTGCAGCACGATCTGTCCGGTGATGGTGAGGGTGTTCGCCGACGTGCCGTCACGCCTCGGCGCTGCCGCCAAGAACCTGCGAATGATCTCGATCTCGATCGATCCGGAAAACGACACACCGGCGCAGCTCAAGTCCTACGCCAAGAACTTCGGTAGCGATCTGCAATGGCGCTTCCTGACGGGCCGCCTCGAGGACATCAAGAACGTGCAGCGCGCCTTCGATGTCTACCGAGGCGACAAGATGAGCCACGAGCCGCTGACGCTGATTCGCCACGCGCGAGCCAAGACGTGGGTGCGAATCGACGGATTCGCGAACCCGGACGAACTCGCGAGCGAATACCTAAGGACCACCGTGAAGTGACTGCCGGTGGTCAGGGCACGACGCCGCTGGTTTCGGAATCCCTCATCAGACGCGAGATGGCGAAGGGCCGCTCGATCAGCCCTAGCTCGAGCGCCACCAGCGTCAACTCAGAGGCATTGCGCAGGCCGAGCTTGTGCATCAGCGTGGCACGGTGCTTCTCGACCGTCTTGGGGCTGATGCTGAGGAATTCAGCTGCCGTCCGGTTCGTCCGCCCTTCGGCGATCAGTTGAAGAATGCTGCGCTCCCGGCGCGTGAGTATGTCCAGCCGTGTGCGCTGCGCTGTGTGCGCTTCTGGGTGCAGGAAGCGCTGAACGACGTGACTGGACACGTCCGGACTGAGGTAGTTCTTGCCGACCGCCACAGCGCGCATGGCCATCAGCAGTTCATCGAACGAGGCGTCCTTGAGCACGTAGCCGTCCGCACCCGCTCGCAGTGCCTCACGCACGTAGTCTCCGGTCTTCAGCGAGGTGAGCATCACCACCTTCACGTGCGGCTGCCGGCGCTTGATCTGCATCACGGTCTCCAGGCCGTTGAAGCCGCTCAGCACGATGTCCATGACCAGGATGTCGGGGTTGAGGTTCAGCGAAGCGAGGATGGCCTCCTTGCCGCCACTCATGTGCCCGACGACGTCGAAGTCGGGGTGCGGCGAGATCAGCGCGCACAGGCCCAGGCGAAACAGGGTGATCTCGTCGACGAGGACGACACGGGTGCTCATGGGGTTGTCCGGAGTACCGGTCTCGGTGGGTCGGTCGGGGCGACGCCGCCGCCGGGCGCAGAGGCCGGGGCGGGAAGGGTGGTGACTGCCGCTCCAGTGGACGACACGACGAAGACCCACTGACGGTAGGACGACGAACCGTTGAACAGTTCATGAGCGGGCCCGAAACCGGCCTGCTTGACCGGCGTCTTCTCGGACAAGCTGTGCACGCCGGACAGGCGGTTCCCGACCTTGACCTGGCCCCATTCGGCGCTGCCGGTAATCGGGTCGGGGTACGCCCGCCTGAGGTGGTGCAGCGGGGTCGGAAACCGGTCGTCCTCGAGCAAGTCCTCGACCCGGGACGGCAGCACGCGGGCCGTGCCCACCGGGGCGGCGTGGTAGTAGCGCTGAATCGCCACACGGTACTGGTCGCCGACGAACAGCAACTCCTGTTCGCGAGCGCGCTGTCGCTCCAGCGACCACAGGTCGGCGGCGGCCATGGCGGCGATACCACAGAGCGCCAGCGCCAGCAGCAACGCGAGCAGGACGATGCCTTGCATGTGGTGCGGTGCGGGCTGCCTGCGTGTGAGGGTCGGGTGCTGAGGCATTCACTTCCCTTCGATGGCGACGCGATCGGATCGGGGAGCTGGCTGCACGTCGTAGACCCCGGTGAGTTCCGGATCCTTGGGCGCCACGATCACCCAGGTCGTCGACTCCGAAACGGGGTCGAACGGAACTTCTCGCAGGTAGCGCTTGGCAACCAGGTCCTCGAGCGACTCGGGATACTTGCCCTGGTCCGCGTAGAACTTGTCGAGCGCGTCGCGGATCGTGGCGATGTTCTGCCGCTGCACGTTCAGGCGCCCGTTGTCCAGCGCCGAGAAATAGCGCGGCACGGCCAGTGTCAGGAGCAGGGCGATGAGCGTCATCACCACGAGCATCTCGATCAAAGTGAAGCCCCTCTGCACCGTTGCTGCGCAGGAGGATTCGCGGGTCGGCCGACTCGAAGCTTTCATGATGGGCGCCACTACCAGCTGTTGTACGCAGTGCCGTCGAGCCCGATGCGCGTCGAGGTCGACGAGACGTCGAACACGTCGTCGCCCGGCTGCGGGTCGTCGGCGCGGGTGGCGTACGCGCGGGTCTTCCAGGTCTGCTCGGCCGGCACCGTCCGGTCGGGGAAGAAGGGGTCACGTGGCATCTGGCGCAGGATCACCATGCGCCGGGACGCAGGCGAGCCTTCCATGCCGAACACGCGCTTGCTGCTGAGCTCCAACACCTGAGTCAACACGTCGAGCGACGCGGGGTAGCCGGATTCACCGACTTGCTTGGCCAGATCGCCCGTGTCGGTGGCGGCCTTGTAGGCATCCAGGCCGGCGCGGATCGTGCGCAGCGCCTGTCGCAACTCGACTTCCTTCGCACGCGTGGCGCTGACCTCGTACAGCGGCAGCGCGACGGAGCTGAGCAGGCCCACCAGCGCCAGCGTGATCAGCAGCTCGATCAGGGTGAACCCACGCGGCGGGAGCGGGGGCCGCGCGTTCATCATGGCGCAGTCTTGGGTTCGGCAGTGGGTGCCGGGGGCGCTTCTGCGGTAGGCGCACTGGCTGCTGGCGCGGGCGCGCCAGTCGCTATCGCGCCCGGTGCCGGCGCGTCGCCAGCGCTGGCCGGCTGCACCGGGGGGCGCGGCGGCAGCACCAGACGGCCCGGTCGCACCGACGTCGTGGGCGTTGTCGGTGTGGCAGCAGCGGTGCCGCCGCTGGACTGACTCTGCACCATGCCGATGGGATCCAGCTGCAGCGCGCGTTCGCGCACGCCACCTTCGGTGCCCGCGAAGATCGTGCGCAACGAAGCGTCCAGCGTTGTCGGTGCGCGCAGGATGCGCGGCGTGATTGACAGCACGATCTCGGTCTTCGCGTCGGTGCCGCTGTTGTTGCCGAACAGCTTGCCCACGGTCGGCAAATGGCCGAGCCCTGGGATACGCGACGAGGTGTTGCGGTCATCGGACGAAATCAGCCCGCCCAGAATCTGAGTCTCACCGTCTCGCAGGCGCACCACCGTCTGCGCGTTGCGCGTGCCGATCTGGTAAGCGAGCGACCCGTTCGGACCCGGAATTTCCTTGACGATGTTGCTGACCTCCAGGCTGATGCGGATGCCGACCTCCTGGTCCGAGTACACCTGAGGTTCGAATTCGAGCTTGAGGCCCACGTCCTGGTACTGCACGGAGCCGGTGACGACTCCGCTGCCGGCCTGCGTTGGCGTCACGGTGTTGGTGATGATGGGCACGCGGTCACCGATCAGGATGCGCGCCTTCTCCTTGTTGCGGGCGCGGATGCGCGGGCTGGCCAGCAGGTTGGAGTCCGTGTCTTCGAGTTTCAGATTGACGCCGAGTGACAGGTTGGAAACCAGGATATCGTTGCGAGTCAGGGCACGGAGTGCGCCGATGGTGGACGCCTCGGGCGTCGAGAACGTGACCGATTCGGGCAGCTTGATCCCGAGGTTGGACAGACGGGCACGCGAGATCTCGAGCACCTCGACCTCGAGCATGACCTCGGGCTCGGGCACGTCGTGGGCGGCGATGATCTTGGAGGCCACGGCAATGGTGTCTGCGGTGTCGCGCATCACCAGCGTGCCGCTGCGTTCGTCGACTGTCAGGTCCTTGACCTTGAGCACCGTCTTGAGCACGGTCTGCAGGTACTTGACGTCGACATTGGTGACGTGGAACGTGCGTACCTGCAGGTCCTGGTACTCCTTCTGCTTTGCCGCGGTGGCAGGGTAGACGAACAGCGTGTTGGCGTTGAGGGTGCGTTTTTCGAGCTGGTTCTGCAGCAGGATGAGATCGACTGTGTCTTCGACGGCGGCGTCCTTCACGAAGATGGTCGTCTTCAGGTCGGCACGCACGTCTCGATCCAGGATCACGTTGAGCCCGGTTGTGCGAGACAGTGCCTCGAATACCATCCGCAGGTTGGCATCGCGAAACTGCAGCGTCACGGGCTTGTGCATCACGGTCAGCGCCGCGGACTGCGCGGCCTTGGTCTCGCGCGTCTTCTCGGTCTGCGCGCTGATCGTGGCGGCGAGCTGCTTGGCCGCTGCGTTCGACGGGTCGTTGGTCAGCGCAGTCGTCACCTTGTCGCGTGCCGCGTCGATGCGGCCCCCGCGCAGCAGCACCTCCGCGTCGCTCACCAGCTTGGCGTTGCGCACGTCGAGCTCGAGGCTGTTCAGACCGCGTCGAGCCTTCTCGCTGGCCGGGTCCACCCTCAGGGCGCGCACGTACAGGTTGGCGGCCTCGACGGCATTGCCCGCCTGGCGTGCGTCGTCGGCGCGCGCGATCAGGTCGGTGGCGTGGCGGCCGGTCTCGCTCAGCATGTCGATGCGGTACTCGGAGTTGCCGGGCTCGAGCTGCGAGGCGGCTTTGAGCTTCGCCAGCGCCGACTCGTGATCGCCCTGTGCGGCCAGCTTCATGCCGTCCTGGTGATACTGGTATCCGGCACAGCCCGCCAGCATCAGCGTGGCGCAGGTGAGCAATCGGCGGGTCCAACCCGGTGGTCTAATTGGTGTCACTTGGAACCCCCAGAAACTTGGATCGACTGTTGCGTATTCGTCGGCACGTGCTTCAACACGATCGCGGTCGGACTCAGCGACTCGACGCGGTACACACCGCCGTCGATGGTGTCGCCCGCCGCCACGATCAGCAGCCCGTCGCCCTTGGCTAGGAAGGCCTGCGGCTTGGGCGTGCCCTGTTCGACCATTCCGACGAAGGCGAAGGGCAGGGGCGGAGCCACCGGCGGCGCGGGTGGCGGTGGCGGCGGCGCGGGAACGGCCGGCGGTGGTGGCGGTGGCGGCGGCAGCCAGCTCAGGACGGCGAATAACTCGCCGGTCGCCCCCGGGATGACTGCGGTGCGATCGGCCCGGGCCGGTGCGGGTACGCGGCTCGGCGTCGCCGATCCGCTTGAAGCGGCGGCCGGCGCGGCGGCGTTGCCTGCACTGGCCGTCGCGGCAGGCCCGGGCGCTGCGCCGATCGCCGGGCGCACCAGGTCGTCTCCGTCGTCGCTGCCTGCATGCGCGGCCGACGACCAGTGCGCCGCCGCGTAGAACGCACCGACGCCGGCGCAGCCGAGCATGAGCATCTGGACGGACTTGGTGACCCGGGACATCTCAGGGGCTCCTATAGAAGAAGGTGAACCGCACCGTAGCGTCGAGCGCGGTGCTGCCGACGGCGTCGCGCGTCAGGCGCAGCTCGTCCATCGCGACGTTGGGGAGGGCGGTCAGGACGTCCGCACTAAAGTCCCTAAGGGTCGCGTAGTCGCCGCGCACCGGGTAAGTGGCGGTGTAAGTAATGAACGGCGCCTGAGGTTCCGTCTTGAGCTGGTACTCGCCCTTTAGCAGCATGATGTGGCGGGCGCTGGCCGCGGTAAAGAGCGTCTCGAGATCGGCCGAGTTCTGCGCCAGCAGCGGGAAGCCGCTGACAAAGTCGCGAGTGATGTCGGCCTCGGACAACGTGCGCGGCGCGGCTTGCACCCGACGTGCAGCCGCGCGCGTCTTGGCGTCGATCGAGGAGGCCAGATTCTGCGTGTCCTGCTTCAGGCGCGGCAGCCACGCGGCGAGCACTAGCGCCGGAATCAGCAGCGCGATGCCCGCCATACCCGGATAGCCCACGCTGCGGATCAATCGCAGCCAAAGGCGCTTGAGCTCGCGCTTCATCGCGGTTCTCCCCATGCGGCCTGAACCTGGAAGCGCACCGGCGTGCCCGGCGCTTGGGCCTGCACCTGGTGCGACACCAACACGACCGACGACAGTCGTGCATCGCGCTGAAGCGTGCCGACATAGACCAGCATCTCGTGCAGGTCGCGGGCCTCCGCGGTCAGGCGGACCGAGTGCTTGGTGACGGAGGGCTCGACCGACAGTAAGCCGACGGAGTCGGTCGCGGCCGAGCCGAGCGAGGACATCAGGCTGGCCCACGGAGTCATCAGGTTGTCGGCGACCTGGCGCGCGGCCTTCGTTCCGGCCAGCTCCCGCGGATCGGGCTTGGCTGTTCGGGCCTTGGACTCGGAGCTGGCGCCACGGTGCGTGTCGAACTCGCGCGCTTCTGCGGTCACCTTGGACTGGACCGTCCAGAGCTCGCCGACGCTCAGCGCGGCGTAGCTGAGCAACCCAATGCTTGCGATCAGCAGGATCTGCCCCGCCCGTGACACGCGACGCGCACCATGCGCGAAGTCCAGATGCAGCTTGGTCATGACCCCGCCCCGTCACGACCCAACACGGTCCAGCGCCGCGACGCCGCTGGAACCGATGCGTCCGGCGCAACCAGCATGAATGCCGTCTGCGCGTTCGGTTCCTGACCGATGCTGGCGAGCAGGCGGTCCGCGCGAGTGTCGAGATCGTCGACGGCATCGAGCGGGCTCGGGTGCGTCGGCGAGAACCCGCTGCGCGCGTGCCCGTGCAGCCCAAGGCCGAGCAGCAGTCGGCCGACGTTCGAATCGAGCTGCTCGGCGGCCAGCGCGGGATCGTCCTCGGCTCCGGTTGATGAGGCGTCGACAGGCTCGTCGTCGGAGGCGGCATTCGCGCAAGCGGCGACGCTGATCGCCGAGATGATTCCATCGACCACCCACGCGATCGCCAACGCGGTGCCCGAGGTGACAGCGAACACCGAGGTGCCGGATGTCAATGTGCCGGCATGCCGGTTCCATTGCACGACGAAGTCCGGCTGCACGCTGGTCAGGAGCAAGCCGAGCGTCGCGGCGTCCTGCGCTAGCGCGGACAGATGAGCACGTGCGATCGCACAGATGAGCAAATGACGGTCGTCCGGCTGCAACTGCCAGCGCAGCTCGTAGGCATCGGCGTCGTCGCCGAGCAGCTCGGCGACGCAAGCCGCGGCGATCGCGCGCAACTGAGGGTCGGACTGGCCGGCGAAATCGCCTTCGACTACGTCGAGGTGCACGACCGAATCGGAGAGCTCGACGTTCAGCCGCGCACCCCTCAGCGGCGCCGCGCGTTCGAGTTCGCGAAGTACCGGCTCGATCGCGCCTAGCTCGAGCCCGAAGGCGCTGCCGTCGGTGCCCGCCGCGATCTCGGCATCTGCGCGTGCCCGATGCGCCGAGGCCATGGCCGCGCGGCGCGGCCAGGTGCGTTCGAGTGTCGCGGCCGCGCCGTGCGGCCCGACGCGCAGACGCACTGACCTATTCCACGGGAGTGACACGATTGATCTCCTCCAGCGTGGTTTCGCCGTTGCAGGCGAGTGCAACGGCGGCGTCGCGCAGACTGGTGAATCCGTCCGCGCGCGCCACCTGCCGGATCAGCGACAGCGGCGCGCGCTGCACGAGCTGGTCGCGCAGTGCGTCGGTCATTGGCAGCGTCTCGGCGATCGCGCGCCGGCCCTTGTATCCGGTGCCGCGGCAGTGGGCACAACCCAGGCCGTGCTGGAAGGTCGCGCCGGCCGTGCGCGCATCGGTGAGCCCGCTGCGGTTCAGCAGTTCCGGCGACACGCTCTGGGCCGTGATGCAATTCGTGCAGCTCATGCGCAGCAGTCGCTGCGCGACGATGCCGTTCAGCGCCGCGACCAGGCTGTAGCTGTCCACACCCATGTTTGCGAACCGGCCGATGACGTCGAACACGTTGTTGGCGTGCACGGTCGTGAAAACCTGGTGGCCGGTGAGCGCGGCCTGGACGGCGATGTGCGCGGTCTCGGCGTCGCGGATCTCGCCGACCATGATCTTGTCGGGGTCGTGCCGCAGGATCGAGCGCAGCCCGCGCACGAACGTCAAACCCTTCTTCTCATTGACCGGGATCTGCAGAACGCCGGGCAACTGGTATTCGATCGGGTCTTCGATCGTGACGATCTTGTCCAGACCGGTGTTGATCTCGGACAGCGCGGCGTACAACGTCGTGGTCTTGCCGCTGCCGGTCGGGCCCGTCACGAGCAGCAGCCCGTAGGGCATCCGGGCGGCGTCTCGAATGAAGTTCAGCACGACGGCGTCGAAGCCAAGTGTCTCCAGCGTGAGCGCGCGGAACTGCCCGGTGAGGTGCTTGCGGTCGAGCACGCGCAGCACGGCGTCCTCGCCGAACAGGTTGGGCATGATCGAGACGCGGAAGTCGATCTCGCGCCCATCGACCACCACCTGGAAGCGCCCGTCCTGAGGCACGCGGCGTTCGGCGATGTCGAGTTCGGACATCACCTTGATGCGCGAGATGGTCTGGTGCGCCATCTCCAGGTTGTCGATCTGCTTAATGACCTCCAGCACGCCGTCCAGGCGGTACTTGATCACCATGCCGCTCGGCTGCGTTTCCATGTGGATGTCGCTGGCACCGGTGCGCAGGGCGTCGTACAGCGTCGAGTCCACGAGCCGCACGACCGGGCTCTGCGTCGCGTCGATCTGCGAGATCGAGATCGATAGCGCGGCGCCTGCGTCGTTGGCCGCGGCCGGGGCGCGGGTGTCGCGCAAGCGCACGCCGTCCATCGCGCGCACTGTCTGCTCGGCGGTGACGAGGAAGGCCTGGAGGTTGGCCGCCGTGGTCAGCGCGATCTCGACGATGTGGCGGCGCAAGCGGAGTTCTAGCCACTGGCGCAGGCGCGCGTCGGTCGGGTCGACCAGCACGACGGTGAGGCCCTGGCCTTCGGGGAACCGGCCGACGACGCAGTGGCGACGCTGGCAGTCGGCGAACGAGATGAGCTCGAAGTCGGGCCGCAGCCTGCGCAGCGCGGCCATGTCCGAGCCGCGCAGGCCAAAGTAGTCGGCCGCTCTGGGCAGTAGCTTGTGTTCGGGGATTCCGACCTGTTCGGCGATCCATCCCAGGCGCGATCCGGGCGGTGCCGCTTTGAGTGCTTCACGGACGAGCGTGGCGTCGAGTGATCGCGCGGTCGACTCGAAGGCGTCTTGAGGTGCGGTGGTCGTCATTGGAGGCTGGACGCGAGGTCAAAGATCGGGAGGTACATCAGCACGACGATCGCGCCGATGACCAGACCGATGCCGATCATCAGAAACGGCTCGAACAGTCGGCTCGTCATCTCGACCGAGCGCTGCAGCGTCGACTCGTGAAACAGTGCGATGCGCTCCAGGATCTCCGCCAGCGTGCCGGTGCGTTCGGCGACGGTCAGCATGCTGGTCGCAACCGGGTCGGCGAGTTGCGCGTCGTGCAAGGCGCCACTCAGACTGCGGCCTTCGTGGATCAACGCCACGGCCCGGCGCAGGCGACCCTGATCTGCCTCGCCGAGCAGGTTTGCCGCCAGTTCCAGGGCACGCGGCGCGGCGATGCCGCCGCGCACCAGCATGCCCGTCGTGCGGTAGAGCTGGGAGTGCCGGAACTGACGCATTGTCGGACCGACGAACGGGATCGATTCGATCCAGCGCGACTTCGCGCCGGTGCGCAGCACCCGGCGCGCCGTCACGATCGCCGCCGTGACTGCAGCAGCACCTAGGAGCGCCACGGTCCAGGCGTTGTCGGCAACCAGCCGCCCCCACGACATCATCAGTTGCGACGACCAGGGCAGTTCGCGGCGCGTGCTTTCGATGAGCACTGCGAATTTGGGGACTACCACGCCGAGCAGAAACATGACGACCAGACAGCCTACGGCGAGCAGCAGAAGCGGGTAGATGGTGGCGCCGACGACCTTGTCGCGCAGCGACTTCACGCTTTGCTGATGCTCGGAATAGCGGCGTAGCGCGGTGCTCAGGTCGCCGGTCTGCTCGCTGGCGCTGACCGTCGCGATCAAAAGCGACGGGAACTGATCGGGATGGCGGCCGAGCGCGCCCGACAGCGGTATCCCTTCGTTGACGCACGCGACCACGTCGAGCAGGGTCACCCGCCGCGCCGTCGAGCGTTCCTTTTGCGCCAGCGTGCGCAGCGCCTCGGTCACCGACAAGCCCGCGGCCATCAGCGACGACAGCTCGTACGACAGGGTTGCGATGTCAAGCGGCCGGCGCGCGCCGGCAGGCGAGCGCATCGCGAGCCTGGCCTTGGCGGCCCGCGGCGTGCACGCCAGGACCTCGAACCCACCACGCATCGCGTGGCTGCGTGCGTCGGCGCCGTCGGCGGCGTCCAGCACGATCACCCGCACGACACCGGCAGGTGAACGCACGACGAGGTCAAAGGTCGGCGTCATGAGCCCCACGAGGTCGCGTCGGCGGCCTCGCCGGTACCACCAGGTTGCCCGTCGGAACCGAGTGATTGCAGATCGTAGTCGCCATGGTCACCGGGCGCTTTGTAGAGGTAGCGTGCGCCCCAGGGATCGAGCGGGACGCTTTTTTTGAGATAGGGTCCGGCCCACTTTTCGAGGTTCTGCGGGCGGGTGTTCAGAGCGGCGAGACCCTGCTCAGTGGTGGGGTAGCTCCCCACGTCGAGCCGGTACTGGTCGAGCGCCTTCTCCAGCGAATCGATCTGGGCGCGCGCGATCTTCGTATTGGACTTGCTGACCTGATCGAAATAGCGCGGCGCGACGAGGCCGGCGAGCATACCGATGATGACGATCACGACCAGCAGCTCCAGCAGCGTGAATCCGCGAGAGCATCGACCCGACCTGTTGTCGGTGCGACGAAGCCTGTCCAGGCATAGGCGATAAGGCATGTGTCTGACCATCCGATTCGTTGTTTGCGTATTTCCGTCGAGCCGCTACGCAACTTCTTCGATGGGATCAGTCTGTTCGGCGGGCTTAACGCCGTCTTAAGCGATGGGGCATTGCCCCCCACCCGAGGGGTGGGTCAATCCCGAGATCGAGCCGAACTCCGCGAGACCCCTGGAATCGGGGGTCGTCAAGATTTAGCACGCGAGGGCATGCTGGCGGGCCACAGGCACACCCATGCACCCCCGTTTCATACTCGTCAGCGCTGCGCTCGCGGTCTCGCCTTTGGCAGGCTGGGCGCAGATCTATGTCGGTGGCGATCCGTCGGGCGGGGGATCGATCGTGCTGTCCAACTTCAAGACCAACCAGACGTCCGTCTTGCTGGTGGAGGATGCTGCGGCGATGGCCACAGCGTCACCCCTGAAAGCATCCCAAGCCGTCGGCGCTCGGTCAGGCACCTCAGCGTTGCCGTCGATTGAAATGCAGCGACTCGTGGCGTCAGTGGCCAAGCGCATCGACCTCTCACCGGAACTGCTGCATGCCGTGATCACGGCCGAATCACGATACGACGCGAACGCCGTCTCGCACAAGGGCGCGATCGGGTTGATGCAACTATTGCCGTCCACCGGGAAGAGATTTGGGGCGAAGGACTTGTATTCTGCCGAGCAAAACGTCCTTGCCGGCGCGTCATACCTAAAGTGGTTGATGGGCTTGTTTGGTGAAGACATGGAACTGGTGCTGGCTGCCTACAACGCGGGCGAGCAGGCCGTCATCCGGGCCGGTCGCAAAGTTCCACCTTATCCCGAGACCCAGGCGTATGTAAGGTCTGTGATGGCCAGCCTCAGGCGCTCGGGTGTTGCCGCACTTTGATTTCCGGTGTCCGACCACCCTTGACAGAAGCGATCCAGCCAACGTCGGATCTTCGCGGTCGTCACCTGCTCGCTGCGTGCGGCGGGTTTGACTTTCGGTTTGACTGCGGCACGCGCGCCGGGGCTGTTGACGATTCCGATCACACGATCGACCGTGAACCGAGAAAACAGCGGCGTCTTGAGGAGCGGGTTGTCGTAGAGATAGATCTGCCCGACTGAGAGGTAGTTGGCGGCCCGCCAGTAGGCGTCCAACTTGTACAGCAAGTCCGGGCTGAGCGCTGCGTTCGTCATGGGCGGGTCTCTGGAGTCGATACGTGGACTTTTGGAAGGGGGGCAAGGCGTCGTCTGTGCGGCAGCGCTCACATGCGCGCGTACGAAGCTTTCGCAGGTGGTAAAGAAGTGCGGCGCGTGCGGCAGCGAACAGACTACCCAGGCGCGCCGCCTCAATCTGGTCTCATGGCGGGTGGCGGAGATGTCTCGTGGCTCGCGTCCTACCGGAGGATTCGGCATGAGCCCATTTCGTACAGAGTCGTCGTTTCAGAACATCGGCACGGCAGCGCCCAGGCGCGCCCCGAACGAGGCGTTGATGCTTGCTGCGGTTCCGGGTGGGCACCGAGTTCGCCAGCACTAGTGGTCGCGACCGCGCCCGGAACAAGTGCTCGGCCGGGCGCAAAGCGGAGGCATGGACTCGCCGCGAAGTCGTGGGACGTGAAACTCTTCCTCCCGTCCAGGGTCGAATGCCTGTCATGACTCGCGAATCTCACTTCGTGCCTTCTGAGACGCAGACACCTTCCGATGCACTGGTCGTGTTCGGCATTACCGGCGATCTGGCTCGCAAGCAGATATTTCCAGCGCTCTATGCGATGTGCAAGCGCGGGACGCTGCGTGTGCCGGTGATCGGCGTCGCCGGCTCGGACTTGGGCATCGAGGACTTGCGTGGCCGTGCGACCGCGAGCATCGAGCGCACCGACGCCGACATCGACTGGGCCGCCCTCGAACAGCTGCTGGCGCTGTTGCGATACGTCAGGGGCGACTACAAGGACCCGGCCACGTTCGATGCGCTCAAGCATGTCCTCGGCGACGCAAGACAGCCGGCGCACTACCTGGCGATTCCGCCATCGTTGTTCCAGACCGTCATCGAGGGCCTCGACAGGGCGGGCCTCGCCGCGAATGCTCGTGTGATCGTCGAGAAGCCCTTCGGGCGCAACCTCGCCTCGGCATGCGAACTCAATCGCGTCGCGCAAGATGTGTTTGCTAAAGACGCGATCTTCCGCATCGATCACTTCCTCGGCAAGGAAGCGATCATGAACATCCTGTACTTCCGCTTCGCCAATTCGTTTCTCGAGCCGATCTGGAACCGCAACCACGTGGCCAGCGTCCAGATCACGCTGTCCGAGCAGTTCGGGGTCGAGGGTCGCGGCGCCTTCTATGAAAGTGCGGGGTGCTTGCGCGACGTGGTGCAGAACCACCTGTTCCAGATCGTCGCGTTGCTGGCGATGGAGCCGCCGGCGAGCCGTGATTTCGAGGCCGTGCATCGCCACAAGGCCGACGTGTTTGCGGCGATGCGCCCGATGCGTCCTACCGATTTGGTGCGTGGTCAATACCTCGGATATCGGGACGAACCGCAGGTCGCGAACGACTCCGATGTCGAGACCTACTGCGCCTTGCGACTTCACGTGGACTCGTGGCGCTGGGGCGGCGTGCCTTGGTACCTGCGCTCCGGCAAGTGCCTGCCCGTTACCGCATGCGAAGTTGTCGTGCGGCTCAAGGCGCCGCCGCAGAACCTCTTCGGCGATGCCGCCATCCGTGAGGACGCGAACTATCTCCGCTTCCACCTGTCGCCGCACGCGACGATCGCGCTCGGCGCGCGCGTCAAGCGTGCAGGCAAGGAATTCGTCGGAGACCAGAGAGAGTTTTCGCTGCTGGAAGAGGAGCCCGGCGAACAGACCCCGTACGAACGGCTGCTGACCGACGCGATGAACGGCGACGGTGCGCTGTTCACCCGTGAAGGTGCGATCGAGGCCGCGTGGGCGGTGGTGGAACCGGTGTTGGCCGAGCACTCGCCGGTCATCATCTACGCCCCCGACACCTGGGGCCCGCCGGCTGCGAATCACTTGATCGCCGCCGATGGCGGCTGGCACAACCTCGAACCGGCGAACTGACTTCGTGTCGCTGCCCATCGAAGACTACGCGCTGATCGGCGATGGCCACACCGCCGCGCTGGTGGGGCGCGATGGCTCCATCGATTGGTTGTGTCTGCCGCGCTTCGATTCTGGAGCTTGCTTCGCGGCGCTGCTGGGCAGCCCAGCGCACGGACGCTGGCTGATCGCACCGGAGGATGTCGTGGGCCGGACGAAGCGCCGCTACCGGGACGGCACGCTCATCCTCGAGACCGACTTCGAGACGGCCTCCGGCGCCGTGCGCGTGATCGACTGCATGCCGCTGTCGAACGAGCGCTGGGACGTGCTGCGCATCGTCGAAGGGCTGCACGGGAGCGTTCGGATGCATATGGAGCTCGTCATACGCTTCGACTACGGTTCCATCGTGCCGTGGGTGCGGCGCACCGACGGCAGACTGGTCGCGACCGCCGGACCCGACACGCTCGAGCTTCACACCCCTGTTCACACGCGCGGCGAGAACATGACCTCGACCGCCGGCTTCGAAGTCGGTGCCGGCGAGCGCATGTCGTTCGTGCTCAATTACCGGCCGTCGCATGCGCCCGCGCCGGAACCCATCGACGCCGAGCAGACACTGGCGCGGACACAGAGCCGCTGGCGGGAGTGGTCGCAGCGGTGCAGCTACCAGGGACGCTGGCGGGAGCCTGTGCTCCGCTCGCTGTTGACCTTGAAGGCGCTCATCTTCGAGCCCACCGGTGGCATCGTGGCGGCGCCGACCACCTCGCTGCCCGAACAGCCCGGCGGTGTGCGCAACTGGGACTATCGCTACTGCTGGCTGCGCGACGCGACCTTCACGCTGAACGCGCTGCTGCTGGCGGGCTACACCGAGGAGGCGCTGGCCTGGCAGGACTGGCTGCTGCGCGCCGTCGCGGGCAGCCCGGCAGACATGCAGATCCTGTACAGCGTCACCGGCGAACGTCGGCTCGCGGAGACCGAACTCGCGTGGTTACCCGGATACGGCAATGCCGCGCCGGTGCGGGTCGGTAACGCGGCGGCGACGCAGTTCCAACTCGACGTCTACGGGGAGGTGATGGACACGCTGCACCTCGCGCGTGCAGCCGGGCAGACACCGCAGCCGCACGCCTGGCGCATCCAGTGCGCGTTGCTGGCATTTCTCGAAGTTCATTGGCACGACCCGGACGAGGGCATCTGGGAAGTCCGCGGGCCGCGGCGGCACTTCACGCATTCCAAGGTGATGGCGTGGGTGGCCTTCGACCGCGGCGTCAAGGCGGTCGAGCGCTACGGCTTGGACGGACCGATCGAGGCGTGGCGCCGTATCCGCGACGAGATCCACGCACAAGTCTGCAAATCCGGCTTCGACGCGAAACGCCAGAGCTTCGTGCAGCACTACGACAGCACCGAGCTCGATGCCAGCCTGCTGCTGATCCCACTGGTGGGCTTCCTTCCGCCGGACGACCCGCGCGTGCGCGGAACGGTCGAAGCGGTCGAACGCGAACTGGTGGTCGATGGCTTCGTGCTGCGCTATGCAACGGTCACCGGCATCGACAACCTGCCGCCAGGCGAGGGTGTGTTTCTGCCCTGCAGCTTCTGGCTCGCCGACTGCCTCGCAGTGACAGGCCGACACGCCGAGGCCGAGGCCCTGTTCGAACGGCTGCTCGCGCTGCGCAACGACGTCGGCTTGCTGTCCGAGGAGTTTGACCCGCGCACCGGGCACATGCAGGGCAATTTTCCGCAGGCGCTGAGCCACATGGCGTTGGTCAACACCGCGCGTCTCCTGTCGCTGGCAACGGACCAGGTCGAGGAATCGGTCAAGAAGGGCGAACGCCCCGCCGCCGCGAGGACCGAAGCATGAACTCTCCCCGGAAGGCCGTACCGAAGATCCTGGTCGTTGACGTCGGCGGCTCGCACGTCAAGTGCTTGGTCCACGGCGAGACGACCCGTCGCAAGTTCGCATCCGGGCCCAGTCTGACGCCTCAGGAGATGGTCTCGGGCGTGCTCGCGATCGTCTCTGATTGGAGCTTCGACGTGGTCTCCATCGGCTACCCCGGTGTTGTGCGCCGAGGCGCCCCTGCGCTCGAGCCACACCACCTGGGACCAGGTTGGCTAGGGTTCGACTTCGAGGGCGCGTTCGGCCGCCCGGTGCGGATCGTCAACGACGCGGCGATGCAGGCGCTGGGCAGCTATCAAGGCGGCAAGATGCTCTTCCTCGGGTTGGGAACCGGGCTCGGTTCCGCGCTCATCGTCGACGGACACATGGTGGCGACGGAACTCGGCCACCTTCGCCGTAGCAAGAAGCACGACTACGAGGACATCCTCGGCAAACGAGGCTTCAAGCGCCTGGGCAAGAAGAAGTGGCGGCGCAAAGTTTGTGCTGTTGTGGACGGCTTCAGCGCAGCCTTGCTGCCCGACGAGATCGTGGTCGGAGGCGGGCAGGCCGACCGGCTCAAGAAGCTGCCGCCGCGCACGCGGCGCGGCGACAACTCGGCCGCGTTTTCCGGTGGCTTTCGACTCTGGGATGAATCGCCCCCCGACGCGTCCGCCCAAACCTACAAGGACCTTTCATGAACTCGACACTTGCATTGCACACGCTCGGCCAAAGCCTCTGGCTCGACAACATCACGCGAACGCTGCTGCGCAACGGCACTCTGGCGCGCTACATCGCGGACCTGTCGGTGACCGGGCTGACCTCGAACCCGACGATCTTCGAGCACGCGATCGGCAGCGGCGACGCCTATGACGCCAGCATCCGCGTCCTCGATGCCGCCGGGCTCGCGGACGAGGATCTGTTCTTCGAACTCGCGCTCGAAGACCTGACGCAGGCGGCCGACCTGTTTCGACCCGCCCACGACGCCAGCAAAGGCGTAGACGGTTGGGTATCGCTCGAAGTCTCGCCGCTGCTTGCAGACAACGTGGCGCACACCATTCAGGCTGCGAACCGGTTGAGCAAGAAGGCCGAGAGGGCGAACCTGTTCATCAAGATTCCGGGTACGCCTGAAGGCGTCCGCGCGATCGAGGAGGTCATCTTCGATGGGGTTCCGGTCAACGTCACGCTGCTGTTCTCGCGCGAGCACTACGTGGCGGCGGCCGAGGCCTACATGCGCGGCATCGAGCGGCGTCTGGCGGCGGGGCGGGACCCGAAGGTCGCCTCGGTCGCGTCGATCTTCGTCAGCCGCTGGGACGTGGCGGTCAAGCAGGAGGTTTCATCACCCCTCCACAACCGACTGGGCATCGCGATCGCGATGCGCACGTACAAGGCCTATTGCGAACTGCTGGCCTCGGACCGCTGGAAGCGGCTCGCCGCAGCGGGCGCGCAGCCGCAGCGTCTGCTGTGGGCGAGCACCGGTACGAAAGACGCGGCGGCTCCGGACACCCTCTACGTCCAGGCACTTGCCGCACCGGGGACGATCAACACGTTGCCGGAGAAAACGCTGCTCGCGTTCGCCGATCACGGCAAGATCGAACGCGCCATGCCCGTTGACGGCGGCTACGCCGAAGCCCTGATCGAAGAGTTCAGGCGCGAAGGCGTGGACGACGACGCACTGGCGGCCCGATTGCAGCGCGAGGGTGTCGATGCCTTCGCCACCTCGTGGCATGCCCTGTTGACCCGAATCCGCGAAAAGTGTGCCCGTGCTACACCGGTGCCGATGGGGTGAACGAAGTCCGCACTTGACGTGCAAGGCCCCGGCGGCATCTGCTGCTGGTTTCCGAGAGGCTCAAGAAGTGGGGCGGGGGCGGTTCACTGCAGCGCCCAGGCGTGAAGCGCAATCTGTTCGTCCTCGAGCGAGGGCAGAGTACGGACTTGGCAGCGTGGTTCCGAGTGGCCCTGCGAACTCCCGACGCCATGATGGCGGGCTGCGTCGACGCCGACACCGATCGATGCCAGCCCGCTGCAGATGGCGGCGCGCACAGCGGCATCGTGTTCACCGATGCCTCCGGTGAACACGATCATGTCGAGGCCGTCCAGCACGACGCTCATCGCGCCCAGCTGTTTGCGAACCGACTGGCAGAACATTCGAATGGCGAGTCGCGCGTCGGCGTTCGATGCGGCCGCCTCATGCAACTTGCGCATGTCGCTGCTCAGACCGGAAATACCGAGCAGCCCGCTGCGGTGATCGACCAGGTCCTCAAGCATTGCCGCGTCGAACTTCCTCTCGCGTGCGAGATAAACCAGAACGCCGGGGTCGAGATCGCCGCTGCGCGTCCCCATGATCACGCCGCCGCTGGGCGTGAGCCCCATGCTGGTGTCGACGGACACACCGTCGAGCACGGCGGTGATGCTGGCGCCATTGCCCAGATGGGCGATGGCCAACCGGTGCGGCACACCGCCACCCGTCTCGCCAGCCAACTGACGCACGATCGACTCGCACGACAGGCCGTGGAAGCCGTACCGCTGAATGCCTTGGTCCCGCAGCGCGGCGGGCAATGCAAGTGCGCGTGCGACGTCTGGCATGGCCCGGTGAAACGTCGTGTCGAAACACGCCACCTGGGGCAGACCGGGAAAGTGGGCCTGTGCACAACGGATGACCGACAACGCGACCGGCGTGTGCAGCGGCGCCAACGCAGTGGCGGCTTCGAGCTCGCGCTCAACGTTTGCGTCCATGCGGCAGTGCTGTCGCAACGCGGGGCCACCATGCACGATCCGATGACCGATGACCTGCGGCGCCGGTACGCGTGACTCGGCCAGCAACTTGCCGATCCGCTCGACCGCAGCGCGCTGGCTGGCGAGCGGGGCGGTTTCGTGCACCAGACTGCTGCCGCCAGCACCCTGGGCGCGAAAGATGCTCCTGCGCTCCCGGATTCCTTCCGCCTCGCCGTCGATCACTCGCTCGATTTGCGCGGCGTGAACTCGATAGAGGCCGAACTTGAGCGAAGACGATCCGCTGTTGAGCGCGAGCACGTGCAACTCGCTCTTGGCATTGGCGTGCTGGTCCGGATGTTCGCTCACCGGGGTTGTCAGGGGCTGGTGGTGGAAGGGCGCAGCGTACCCGCTGCAGCGTCGGCCGACCGTTCGCTCGCGCACAGAAGCGACTGACGTCCGACGGGCTCGCGCCGGCAGGCGTTCGCAATGTTTCCCAGCGCACAGACCGCGCGAGCGGTTTTGCCTATGTTGGTCGATGAATTCGAATCTCCTGAACCTGGGCATCGTCACGGCGGTACGTGGCAGCGTGGTCGATGTGCGCTTCGAAGGCCTGCTGCCGATGATCCACTCAGTGCTCCACGCGGGCGAGGATGACCGAATCGTCATCGAAGTGCTGGCCCAGCGCGACGCGCGGCACGTGCGCGGCATCGCGCTGTCCGCCACGGAAGGCCTCGCTCGCGGCGCGCTGGTGCGCGACACCGGTGGCCCGCTGCACGCGCCGGTCGGCAAGGCCATCGTCTCGCGCATGTTTGACGTGTTCGGCAACCCCATCGACCGCGGCGAGCCGCTTGCCCAGGTCGAGTGGCGTTCGGTGCACCGTGATCCACCCACGCTCGCGCGGCGGTCGACGACCTCGGAGGTGTTCGAGACCGGCATCAAGGTGATCGACGTCCTGACCCCGCTCGAACGCGGCGGCAAGGCCGGGCTGTTCGGCGGCGCCGGGGTGGGCAAGACGGTGTTGCTGACCGAAATGATTCACAACATGATCGATCGACAGGACGGCGTCAGCATCTTTTGCGGCATCGGCGAGCGCTGCCGCGAGGGCGCGGAACTGTACGATGCGATGAAAGAGGCGGGCGTGCTGCCGAAGATGGTGATGATCTTCGCCCAGATGAATGAACCGCCGGGCGCGCGCTTCCGCGTCGGCAATGCGGCGCTGACGATGGCGGAATACTTTCGCGACGACGAGCACCGCGATGTGCTGCTGCTGGTCGACAACATCTTCCGCTACATCCAAGCCGGCATGGAGGTGTCGAGCTTGATGGGGCAGATGCCCTCGCGGCTCGGCTACCAGCCGACCATGGGCACCGAACTCGCGGGGTTTGAAGAACGGATTGCCAACACCGACAGCGGTGCGATCACGTCGATTCAGGCCGTCTACGTGCCTGCGGACGACTTCACCGACCCGGCCGCGGTACACACGTTCTCGCACCTGTCGGCCTCGATCGTGTTGTCGCGCGAGCGGGCCAGCGAGGGCCTGTACCCGTCGATCGATCCGCTGCAGTCGAGCTCGCGCATGGCGACGCCCGGCATCGTCGGGGCGCGCCACTACGCGCTGGCGCAGGAGATCCGGCAGACGCTCGCCCAATACGCGAAGCTGAAGGACATCATCGCGATGCTCGGTCTCGAGCAGTTGTCGCCGCCCGACCGCAAGGTGGTCGCGCGGGCGCGCCGGCTGGAACGCTTTCTGACGCAGCCTTTCTTCACCACCGAGCAGTTCACGGGCCTGAAGGGCAAGCTCGTGAGCCTGAAGGATGCGCTCGACGGCTGCGAGCGCATCCTGCACGACGAGTTCAACGACCGGCCCGAGAGCGCGCTGTACATGATCGGTGCGATCTCCGAAGCCAAGGCGAAGCCCACGCCGGAAACTCCCAAAGGCGAGTCCGTGTCGGCGAAGGGCGCGGATGCGAGCCAGGAGTTGGCCCATGCGCCTTAAGGTGCTCCTTCCGTTCGAGGTGTTCGCGGACGAGCCCGACGTGTCGCGCATCGTCGCCGAGACTGCGCAGGGCTCGTTCGGCCTGCTGCCGCACCGGCTGGATTGCGTCGCGGCGTTGGCGCCCGGCATCCTGATCTACGAGACTGCGGCACGCGACGAGGTTTGCCTCGCGGTCGATGAAGGCGTGCTGGTAAAAACCGGCCCCGACGTGGTCGTCTCCGTGCGCCGCGCCCTGCGCGGAACCGACCTCAGGCAACTGCGCGAGGCGGTGACGCAGCAGTTCGAGCAGCAGGACGCGCAGGACCGAGATCTGCGTTCCGCAATGGCGCGGCTGGAGAGCGGATTTCTGCACCGCTTCGCGGGGTTCGAGCATGAGTGAGCGTCGTGCCGAATCCGCGCGGGGCGGGAGCCGACCTGCCACGCTGGCCGATCAGGTCGGCGCCAAGGCCGCCCGCAAGCTGAAAGCGCGTCGCGACGGCGCGCCCGGCGTTTTTTTCGGGCTGGGGATGATGGGCCTTATCGGCTGGTCGGTGGTCGTGCCCACGCTGCTCGGCGCCGCGCTGGGCCTGTGGCTCGATCGGCGCTACGCCGGAACGCATTCGTGGACGCTGGCCCTGCTGGTCGCAGGCCTGACGATCGGTTGCCTGAACGCCTGGCGTTGGGTGGTCCGCGAAGACCGGGCCATGCACCAGGACGAGGACGAGGAACACCGCGATGCATGAAGTGCTTGCCAAGCTGGTGGCCGCGCCACTCGCGTCCGTGATGGCCGTCCTGGCCGGAGTTGCGCTGGGCCTGATGTTCTACGCCGGTCTGTGGTGGACGGTGTGTCGTGCAGCAACGTTTCGGTGGCCGGGGCTGAGCATGCTGGCCAGCCTGCTGCTGCGCATGAGCGTCACGCTGGGCGGCTTCTACCTCGTGGCCGGCGGTGACTGGGCGCGGCTGCTGCTGTGTCTGGCGGGCTTCGTGCTGGCGCGTGCGGCCGTGACCTGGCTCACGCGATTGCCGTCATCGGCCACAGCAGTGAAGTTCGGGTAGCGACGGAAGCCTGCCATGCGCCTTAGTCCGGACGAGTGGATCTTCTGGCAATACGGGTTCTTCAAACTCAACGCAACGATCGTCTTCACCTGGGCGCTGATGCTGGCGCTGGTGCTGGGCTCGGCGCTCCTCACGCGCAGGCTCACAACCGGCCGCAGGCAGTCGCGCTGGCAGAGCCTGCTGGAGATCGTGGTGAGCGCGATCCTGACGCAGATCGAGGAAGTCGGCCTCGAGCAGCCGAAGAAATATCTGGGATTTCTCGGCACGCTTTTCCTGTTCGTGGCGGCGTCCAGCCTGTGCACCTTGATTCCCGGATTCGAGCCGCCCACCGGCTCGTTGTCGACGACGGCTGCGCTGGCCCTGAGCGTGTTCGTGGCCGTTCCAGTTTTCGGCATTGCCGAACAGGGCTTCGGTGGCTACCTCAAGACCTACGTGCAACCCACTGTCGTGATGCTGCCCTTCAATCTCATCAGCGAGCTGTCGCGCACTCTCGCGCTGGCTGTGCGCCTGTTCGGCAACATGATGAGCGGCGCGATGATCGTCGCGATCCTGCTGACGATCACGCCTTTCATCTTTCCGATCGTGATGACAGTGCTGGGCCTGCTGACCGGCATGGTGCAGGCCTACATCTTCAGCATCCTGGCGGCCGTCTACATCGCGGCGGCCACCCGTACCCGCAAGCCCGCACCCAAGGCCGTTGCATCGAACTGAAAGCATCCCATGGACAGCCTGACACTCATTGCCATCGCCTCGATCGTTATCGCTGGCCTCACCACCGGTTTCGGCACCATGGGGCCGGCGCTGGCCGAGGGTCGTGCGGTGGCCACTGCACTGACGGCGCTGGCACAGCAGCCCGACGCCTCGGCCACCATCACCCGGACACTCTTCGTCGGCCTTGCCATGATCGAATCGACCGCAATCTATTGCTTCGTGGTCTCGATGATCCTGATCTTCGCCAACCCGTTCTGGAATGCCGCCATCGCCCAGGCCGCCAAGGCGGTGGGGAAGTAGGCCATGTTGATCGACTGGTTCACTGTCGGTGCGCAGGCGCTCAACTTCATCGTGCTCGTGTGGTTGATGAAGTGGTTTCTCTACAAGCCGGTCCTCGATGCGATCGATGCGCGCGAGGAGCGCATCGCCGCCCAGCTTGCCGACGCCGACAAGAAGAAGGCCGCAGCGCAGAGCGATCGCGATGATCTCCAGCACAAGAACCAGGCCTTCGACCAGCAGCGCGCCGCGCTGCTGGCCAAGGCGACGGCCGAGGCAGGCGCCGAGCGTCAGAAGCTGCTCGACGCCGCACGCCAGGCGGCCGACGCGCTTGCGGTTACCCGCCGGCAGACGATGGCCAGCGATGCCAAGTCTCTTAGCCACGCGCTGCGTCTGCGCGCTCAGACGGAGGTGTTTGCCGTCGCTCGCCAAGCCTTGACGGATCTGGCGACAGCGGGACTGGAGGCGAGTGTCTGCGAGCTGTTCATCGTTCGCCTGCGGGCGCTCGATGGATCGCCCAGAGACGACTTGGCCGCTGCGCTGAAGTTGTCGCACGACGGCGCCCTGGTGCGTACCGCGTTCGAACTGCCAACGGCGCAGCGGACCGCGGTGAACAAGGCCGTCAACGAGACGTTCGCGATTGAGGTCACCTTGCAATATGAGGTAGCGCCGGACCTGGTGGGCGGCATCGAGTTGAGTGCCCACGGGCAAAAGTTTGCCTGGAGCATCGCGGACTATCTCGCGTCGCTCGAGCGGGGTGTGGAAGAATTGCTGAGGCCCGCCGCCCGGCCGGAAAAGTCGCCCGCCGCGCCCCCGCCAAAGCCCGCGCCGAAATCGACATCCACGCCAGCCCGGAGTCCAGCATGATCGCTTCACCGGGCTCGCTGCAGCAAACCTTCGACGCGGTGTTCGCGGCGATCGATCAGGTGCGTACGGCTTTTGTTCCGCGACTCGTTGCGCGCGAGGTGGGCACGATCCTGTCGGTTGCGACCGGCGTGGCCCGTGTCGGGGGTCTGCCGGGCATCGGCTACGCTGAAAAGATCCGGTTTCCCGGCGGCGTGTCGGGCATCGCCTTCAATGTCGACGAGGACGAGATCGGCGTGGTGCTGCTCGGCGACAACACCCACCTGCACAGTGGCGACGAAGCGGTGCGTGAAGGCCGCGTGATGGACGTCGCCGTCGGCGATGGGTGGCTCGGTCGCGTGATCGACCCGCTCGGCCAGCCGCTTGACGGCCTCGGTGCGTTCAGCGGCGATCAGCGTGCGCCGATCGAACGCCCGGCGCCGGCGATCATGGACCGCGCGCCGGTCACCGTGCCGTTGCAGACCGGCCTGAAGGTGATCGACGCGCTCATTCCCATTGGCCGCGGCCAGCGCGAACTGATCCTCGGGGATCGGCAGACCGGCAAGACCTCGATCGCGATCGACGCGATCGTCAATCAACGCGATCGCGATGTGGTTTGCGTGTACTGCGCGATCGGGCAGCGTGCCTCGGCGGTGGCCAAGGTGGTGGCTGTGCTGCGCGCGCAAGGCGCGCTCGCGTACACCGTCGTGGTCGTTGCGGAGGGCAACGACCCGCCGGGTCTGTCGTACATCGCGCCGTATGCCGCGACCAGTATCGCCGAGCACTTCATGGAGGCCGGGCGGGACGTGTTGATCGTCTATGACGACCTCACGCAGCATGCGCGCGCCTACCGCGAACTCTCGCTGCTGCTCGGTCGACCGCCGGGGCGCGAGGCATTTCCCGGCGACATCTTCTACATCCATTCCCGACTGCTGGAGCGTGCCACGCACCTGAACAAGGAGCGCGGCGGCGGCTCGCTGACGGCACTGCCCATCATCGAGACCGAGGCGCAGGACATCTCGGCCTATATCCCGACCAATCTCATCTCGATCACCGATGGCCAGATCTACCTGTCGCCCACCCTGTTCCAGCTCGGCGTGCTGCCCGCGGTGGATGTCGGGAAGTCGGTGTCACGCGTGGGCGGCAAGGCGCAGCTGGCGGCGTTCCGCGCGGTGGCGGGCGACCTGAAGCTGGCCTACGCGCAGTTCGAAGAGTTGGAGACCTTCGCCCGCTTCGGCGCGCACCTGGACGACGAGACGCAGCAGTCGATCACGCACGGTCAGCGCATCAGGGCCTACCTGAAGCAGCCGGAACTGGCGCCGGTCCCGGTGCCGGCGCAGATCGCCACCGTGCTTGCCTTGACCGCCGGACTGTTCGACCCCGTTCCCATGGACCGCATGGCCGACGCAGAGCAGGCCGTGCGCGATGTGGCCGGCCAATCCATCCCTTCCGACGTCAACCAGCGATTGCTCAGCGCCGACACGTTGAGCGACGACGACCGGACGACGATCGTCGGACTGGCGCGCGACGCGATCGGGCCGTTTGTTCCGCGCCCACCGACCGTCACTCCGCTCGCCGCCGAGACGCCACCGGCGAAGGCGAGGCCCGCGGTAGCGCCGCAGCCTGAGCCAAAGCCGGCACCGAAGTCCGGGCACAAGTGACCCGCCCGAACTGAGAGTTCGCGTTGAAGTCGGACAGCCCCGCCAGCCTGCGCCGAAAGATCGGCAGTGCCGCCGACCTGCAATCCGTCGTTCGCGCCATGAAGGCGCAGGCTGCGGCCAGCGTTGGCCAGTACGAGAAAGCGGTGGCGGCGCTGGGCGACTATGCGAATAGTGTCGAGCTCGGCTTGGGCGTGTGTTTTCGGCAGGATGCCGTCCAGGCCGCGTCAGCGCCGAGGCATCGACCGGGCGCGGGCGGCGAGATCCGCGCAATCGTCTTCGGCTCCGATCAGGGCCTTGTCGGTCGCTTCAACGATCTGGTCGTGGAGCATGCGCGGGGTTCGCTCGCAGAACTGCCGGCGATCGCTCGGGCCTGGGCCGTCGGCGAGCGGGTGCACGCCAGCCTCGTCGACACCGACCTGCCCTTGCTCGGCGTCTTCCCGGTGCCGGGATCGGTCCAGGCGATTGCGGCGCTGGTCTCGGACATTCTGGTGACCATCTTGCAGGAATCCGGCGACCCTGATCAGCCGCCGACGTCCATCGAGCTGTACCTGTACTACAACCGCCCAGTGTCGGGTTCCGCCTATGTGCCCGTCGGCCAGCGGCTGCTGCCTTTGGACGAGGACTGGCAGCGCGCGCTCGCAGGGCGGCCGTGGCCGACCGGCATGCTGCCCGAGACGCTCGGGAATCCGGCAACGACCCTGCGTGCCTTGATTCGCGAGTATCTTTTCGTCTCTATCTTTCGCGCCTGTTCCGAATCGCTCGCGAGCGAGAACGCGAGCCGACTGGCAGCGATGGATCGCGCCGACCGGAACATCGACAAGATGCTCGCCACGCTCCAAGACAGTTTGCACCGAATGCGTCAGGCCAAGATCGACGAAGAACTTTCCGACGTGATCTCGGGATTCAAGGCGCTCGGTGATTCGACTCGCCATTCGTAGCGAAAGTCCGAGCCGATGCGCGGGGGAGACCTTCGAGCTCGTTCACTCAGTTCCGTCCGCGGTCAACGGGCCATCTTGCCGACGATCGGCCCGGGCCGGACGATCGCGACCTCGATCACCAGGTCGTAGAAGTAGCGCGGCCGCAGCCTCGGCACGAGGTCAAGGTGAGCCGGGCCGATCTGCTGTCCGACCTTCGCCGCGCAGCCAAACGCGAGTCCTGTCAGTGGCTGTCCTGCGAGACTTACTACGTGTTCCCGGCCGGCGTGGCCGAGCCGTGTGAGATTCCGGAAGCGCACTGGCAGCGTTCGCGCGAATGCTCCATCAGCACCCGCGCCGCGATCGCTTCATCAAGCCAATGGCCGATGCCGAGCGACAGCGACTGACGGCGCTAGTCCAGCGCCGCCGCCAGCTGGTTGACATTCTCATCGCCGAGCGGCAACGAATTCGTCGTGCGCATCCATGTGCGCAGGCGAGCCTGAGCAGTTCCATCGACTTCATGCAGGCCCAGATCGCCGGTGTCGAGAAGGAGCTTGCAGAGCACATCGCTTTGCATCACGCCGACCTGGCTGCCGCACTCGCCAGCGTCAGAGGCGTCGGTCCGGCTACGGTGGCCGCACTGATCGGCGGATTGCCGGAACTCGGAGTGCTGTGCCGGAGGGGCATTGCTGCGCTTGTCGGCATTGCTCCGTTGAATCGTGATTCTGGTCAGATGCGTGGCCATCGAGCGGTCTGGGGAGGACGCGCTGACGTTCGCAAGGCGCTGTACATGGCGGCCCTCGCCTCGACACGTCACAACCCGACAATGGCTGCGCACTACACGCGGATGGTCGCTGCTAGCAAACGGAAGAAGGTCGCACTCGTCGCAGTTGTGCACAAGCTCTTGACCATTTTGAACGCCATCGCGAAGTCGGGCCGACATTGGGACGATTCGATGCATCAGGCTTGACGAAACAGACGGTTGCTCACGCCTGCGCGCTTCGCTTGCTGCTTCCTTCGGACGGTGGAGCGGGACGGCTTGCTGCTCCTTCAACGTGCCACGGCGTTCTCGCCGTCAAGGTCTGCGCGCGCTGCTTCGCGTCGTGCTCGCGGCCTGCGTCCGTCTGCGAACCCTGATGGCTGTGCTGCGCCGTGCTGTCGACGTCTCGGGCAATCCCGCCCGATGCACGGAGCCGACCATGGCACACGATCTCTCTACTTCCATCGAGTCTTCTGTTCTCCTCGTTCGCGATGTCAACTGTCACTGACAACGCCGGCGCATGTGCGGTTGCTCGGCAAGGGCGGAAAGGGCCCGGACGGCGCAGGCCTTGCAGCAACTGCTGGCCGAGCGCGACGCTGCACGCCCAGAGGACTGCGTGTTCGCAGCGATGGGCGGCGAGGCGATGACGCGCTTCGGCATCTACAAGCGCGTGCGGCGCCTGGTCGGAGAAGGTGATGGCCAGCAGCCTGGCTCTAAGCTGGCAAGACGCATCACACCGCACGTGTTCCGTCACACCACGGCGGTTCATCTCTTGGAGGCCGGCGTTGAGGTCAACGTCATACGCGGCTGGCTGGGCCACGTCAGCCTGGAGATCACCAACCGCTACGCAGAGATCACTCGGCCTGTCCCGCATGCCCGCCGCCGGTTTAGCCCTTCGGCGACGGCTTCATGCCTGCTCCGCTGTGGGTCGGCCTGTCGCTGTCGACCGGGAGCGGCCTTCCCATGTCGCGTACGTGGCGCCCGTGGACGAGCGGCATGCGGGGCAGATCGAGCGTTCAACATGCGATGTACAGTGGTGTCTGCTCTCTGGTACATCGACAGGGGTGGTCTATGGACGTGCGGCTCAGTTTCGGCCCGACCAGCGTAATCCGGTGTGCGCCTTGTTGGAGGAGGCTCTCGTGAGCGAGCAAACGATTGCGTTCGACTACGTCGAGACTGGTTCTGGCCCAGCCATCCTGTTTCTGCCCGGGAGTTTCGGCACGAGCACGGGGTGGAAGGCTGTTCTGGGGCATCTCGGTGACAGCTACCGCGTGGTCACGACCAGCCTTCTGGGCTACGGATCAACGCCCGACACCCGGCCGGACGGCAACGCCACCATGGCGCAGCAGGTCAATCTCATCGACAAGATCATCGACCGGATCGGCACGTCCCCCCATGTCGTGGGGCATTCGTACGGTGGGCTTTCCGCCATCGTGCATGCCCTGACCGGTCGGCACAGGCCCAAGAGCCTGTTACTGGTCGAAGCGAACCCTTTGGGACTGCTGCGTGCGGTTGGGGAACTGGAACACTACGCGATGTTCGAGTCGATGACCCGTCAGTACTTCGCCGACTTCGCTAGGGGCGATGCCGAGGCGGCTCGCCATGTCATCGACTTCTATGGCGGCATTGGCACATTCGACGCCATGCCGCCGAAGGTTCGCAGCTACGTCGTTGAGACTACCCCGGCGAACATACGAGACTGGTCCTCCGGAACGCCCTTCGAACCCAGCGGGGACACACTGCAGTCGATCCAAGTCGCGACGACGGTGGTTCGGGGAGGCAACGGCCACCCCGCCATGCGACGGATTGCCGAACTACTGCACGATGCGATTCCTGGGTCGCAGTTGGTCACGGTCGAAGGCGGAAGTCACTTTCTCCCGAGCAGCCATCCCGCTGATATCGCTGCCCTGGTGCGGCAGCAGGTCGATGGACTTTCGGTGACATAGCGCATGGGCGCTCTCCTTGGCTGTTGGTCGGATGCGGGCTCCGCAGGGCCGCGAAGCCAGCTGCTTGCCGAATGACTTCACGCCGACGGGTCCGTCGTTGGCCATGTTCGGAAAGACCCAAGGCACCGAACGGTCCGGATCGTCATTGCTCGCCACCGTGAGCTCTGCCAGCTTCTCGAACTGCTCGATCGCGAACGCGCTCAAGTGAATGGTGTGGTCGAGGTCTTGGCCAGGCCTCGAGCCCCGAGTTTGCGCACAATCATCGCGCCTATCCAAGGCAGCAGAAAGCGCGCCGCCAAGCCGCCGGCCACAGCAATTCCGATCGGCACGAGTTGCGCACGCGACTTGGCTTGGGCGAGCTCGAAGGTTTCCGCCCCAACACGCACGGGAGCGACATGCGGTCGACGCCGAGCGGCCACAGGCGCCGGCTCTGCATGCAGCGGATTCATCGCCTCGGCCTCGCGCATTTCGCCGAGGGCACGCAATGAACCGAATTGCTTGGCATAGACCCACGTGAACTCGGCACCGAGCAGGAAGATCTGCGCCGAGTAGTACACCCACACGAAGATCACCGCGAGCGAGCCAGCTGCACCGAATCCCGACGCAATGCCGCTCTTTCCGATGTACAGGCCAATCAGAAAGCGCCCGGCGGTGAACAACGCGGAGGTCGTGGCCGCCCCCCACCAGACGTCGTGCCATTGGACGGACACCCGCGGCATGAGCTTGTAGATCATCGCGAAGACCAGCGTGGTGAGCAGGAATCCGAGCCCGACATTGCCCAGCTGAAGCAGCCACTCCCATTGGTCGAACGTACCGCCTGCCCACTTTCCGAGGGCGGCGATGACGGCACTCAGGACCAACGACACCACCAGCAGGAAGGCGACCCCCAGGATCATTCCGAATGACAGCAACCTGGCCCGGATCAGCCCCCACCATCCTGCGGACCGGTCCCGCGCCGGCGCGCGCCAGATGCGATCGAGTGCATCCTGCAACTCCCCGAACACCGAGGTCGCGCCAATCAGGAGAACGATGCCGCTGATCACCATGGACGTGATGCCGTTGGTCGGTTTGCCCAGACTGACGAGCATGTCCTGGACAGCCTTCGCGGCATCAGCGCCCATCAGCCCGCCCAGTTGGGCGACCACCTCGCCGCGTGCTGCTTCCTGGTCGAAAGCCAAGCCCGCGATGGCGATCACGATGAGGAGCAGGGGCGCGAGGGAAAAGACGCTGTAGTACGACAGCGCCGCGCCCATGCTGGGCGCATAGTCGTCCATCCAGGCCGCACACGCCGCCTTGATCAGGTGGGACCACTCCCTGAGGGTGTGACGATTGCGGGCCATCGAAATCAAGGCGTCGCCGACGGGATTGCATGCCTGCATATCAGCAGATCAATCGACATGTCGACGCTCCTTCAGATGGTGACATTGAACCGATGGAGATGATCCGGCGCCCTGCGGCCTGAGACCAGAAGAGCACGCTGATCTGAGCGCAGGAACTGTCCTACGCCGCCGCACACAAGGCGAAGGGGGGCTACTGCCCAGCTCGCTGATGAAGCGGTGGGTGCAAGAGCTTGGACAGTCTCTCGAGGTCGAAGGGCTTCTGGAAGTGGTGGTCGGAGATCGCGAAGGCCTCGACCACTCGTGGGTCGACCTCATCGCCGCCGGTCATCACGACGAGCACGATGTCGTCACCGTGAGCGGCCTTCAGTCGGCGACAGAGGTCCACACCGTCCGGCGCCGGCATGATCACGTCGACCAGGACACAGTGCGGGCGGTGGAGGTCGGCGAGCGCAAGCGCAGACGGCGCGTCGTGAGCCGTCCACACCTCGTCACCCCTGAGACGCAGATAGGTCGCGATCGAATCCGCCGTATCGACGTTGTCGTCGACGACAAGAATCCGCAACGGATCGAAGGCCATGAAAACGTGGTGGTGCAGCCCGGGTGGGCGCAGTTCTATCTCAATTGCGCGCCGAGCGCCACGGGGCCGCCATTGTGAGCGGGTGCGGCGTGAATCTATGACCCCGGGAATACCTCATCCAACACGGCGTCCAGTTCCTCCACGCCGAAGGGCTTGGTCAACCATCGGACGGTCGGCCCCAGCGCATCAACCGCGGGCCCCAGGTCCTCGCCCGAGCACAACACCACTTGCTGCTGCGGGTGATCCTTCAGCAATTGCCTTGCCAGATCGAGTCCGGAAATGCCCGGCAGTCGGACGTCGGTGAAGACAATGTCGAAGTGTCGACGCGCCGTTTCGCGAGTTGCGTCTTCGCCGGAGGCGCAGAGCACCACCTCGCGACCCGGCCCTTCGATCAGCATGCCGACGGTCTCGCGAAGATCCGCGTTGTCCTCGACATAGAGAATGCGCAGTGGGCTCAAGCGACATCCACGCCTTCCGGCCGATACCGCGCTTCCCTCTGAAGCGCGTCCACGATCTCAGGGAGATCCAATGCGGCCCCCGGATCTTCCTCACCGGCTGCAGACGACATCGGCTGGGCCACTCCGCCACGTTGCGCATTCGCCTGGCCGTTCGAGCCGGGGTGCTGACCGTGCCTGTGGGCCGCAGCCTCCCTTGTTCGAATCGCGCCGTGGTCGCCGGGTTTCATGGAATCAGTCCATTCGTGATCGCGCAGCAGATCAGATCGCAGCTGGAGGACAAGCCTATCTTGTCCATCACACGTGTGCGGTGGGTGGGTGGCCGCGCAGATCATCGGCCAGCAATTCCGCCACCGCGGGGGTGATGTACTTGCGACCCCGAGCCACGGTGCGGATGGCGTTGACGATCATCTCCGGTTCGCAGTCTTTCCGCAGGAAGCCATTGGCGCCGCGTCGCAACAGGGGCTTGGCGTAGTGTTGTTCCGGGAACCCCGTGAAGATCAGCACCGGGAGGTTGGCGTCCCGTGCCCTGATCGCCGCCAACGCATCGACTCCACTCTGATCGGGCATCGAGAGGTCCATGAGGATCACATCGATGTCGCCATTCCTGACCATGCTCACCGCCTCGCTCCCGCTGGAGGCCTCGGCGACCACACTCAGATCGGGTTGGTCGGAGAAGAACCCGCGCAAGGCCGTGCGAACGAGGGCATGGTCGTCGATGACAGCGATGCGAATCATGGTGGGGCTCCGTGCACGTACGGCATGATTCTTCCCCTGATCCGCATGCCCGGAAGATCAGCGTGCACGCTGAACGACTGTAGGACAGCGGCGCGGCAAGTGCTTCACCTACCATTGGCCGGATGGTCACCGGCTGAGAGACCCCCGTGCAGCTCGGACATCGACGACCACCTCGCCGCCGCGCAAATCCGGATTGAGGATCGGCGAGCGCGAACTGCTGGCGTTCCTGCGCCGCTCGGGCTGACGCTCCGGCCAGACCGCTGTCAACGACGACCGGACAAGGGCTGCAACGCTGAACCGCACCGTCACCGAGTGGTGGCGGTGAGCGTCTCGGGCGGCACCTCGGGCACGCGGGGCTCGACGGGCGCTGGCCCGGCGGCGCGATCCGTACGCACGAGCCGCGCATCGGCCACCATCTCGCCGAGCCAGTGGACGAGCAAGCCGCTGTAGGCCTGTTGATCCACCTCTTGCGTGAGCCCGTGGTCTGCTGCCGCCATGCAGCGGTAGGTCACGGACCGCGCGTGATGGCACGCCTCGCGGTAGCTGGCCAGCACGCTCTGCGGGATGATGTCGTCGAGCTCCGACTCGATCAGCAGCACGTCCCCGTCGAATTCCTGGCAAGCCCGCAGCGCGCGGTTGTCGGCTGCGGGCACGCGCGTGCGCCGGTAGCCTTTGAGATCCTGGTCCTTGTGCAACTGCAGCTTGGCCGTTTTCCATCCCGTGTCGATGTAGAGCGCGGGCGCGCGCAGCGCCAGCCACTTCACCGGCCGCATGGCGGTCAGGATCGCAGACAGGTAGCCCCCGTAGCTGCTCCCGACCACCGCGATCGCATGCGGGTCGACGTGGCGACGCGCCACGAGCAGGTCATAGGCGGCGAGCAGGTCGCGAAGATTCTGGTCACGCGAGACGGTCTCGTACTGTGTGCGCGTTTGAGCATGGCCACGCAGGTCGAACGTGAGACAGATGCAACCCAGCGCCGCGACCTCGCGCGCCCGACTCAGGTACTGGTCCTGGCTGCCGCCCCAGCCGTGCACGAACAGGACGCCGGGGACCAGCGTCCCCGGGGTGACGAAGGTCCCCGAGATGCTTTGGTCATCGACCTGGATGCCGACCGATTCCTCAAGTGTGCTCATAGGCATCGACACGAGCATACTTGGTCAACGGGCCCACGCTGTCGTCGATGCCCGCGAAGTTGACCCGGGCATCCGACGGCACCGCCACCGACTCGCCATAGATCTCGTGAGTCGACGCGCGCACCGCGGCCAACGTGGGATCGGCGGCGAACACCTGCAGTGCGACCAGCTCGGCGCCGCTCGCGCCGCCGATGCGCCATGACTGCTCGAGGACGCCGGAGTGCGCCACACCGTGGTAGTCCACTCCCTGGGCGATGTCGTAGTTGGCGCGCGTCGCCATCAACCCCTCGAAGCAGGCGAGGGCGGCCCGGTGATAGGCCACAGCCTGATCGACAGCCTGCCGTTGCGACTCGCTCAGGTCGAGCTGCAGCAGGTCGGCATAGTCGCCCCGTGCCACGATCAGGCGCGATCCGCCATAGACCTCGTCACCTCGGTGATTGCGCGTCAAGGTCTGGGTGCCGCAATAGGTCGCGAGCCATTCGCCGACCTGTACCTGACCCACGCTCAAGGTGGCGACGCGGTTCAGGTTGCGTTCGATGACCACGCCTTCACGCGTGATGACCTCT
Organism: Burkholderiales bacterium; assembly: GCA_040007475.1. GTDB lineage: Bacteria > Pseudomonadota > Gammaproteobacteria > Burkholderiales > Burkholderiaceae_C > LMDS01. Next base: position 2,727 of record JBDTVC010000008.1, on the reverse strand, counting down.
GGATTCATCGCGCTCACGCAGGCGCGCAACTCGGCGGCGCTGCGGATCACGTGTTGCCCTGTGCCGCCCACGCCCGCGGGTTCCTTCAGGCGCACCGCACCGCCTGCGAGCAAGCGGTGCCCGGCGGCGATGGCGTCTGCGGCAGAGAAGGCCGAGAAGCCCGGCAGCACGTGGCCTGCAACGTCCTGGCCGAAGCTCAGCGACCACTCTGCGGGAGCCTGCGAGGTCGGCGTGATCAGCCGATGGCTGATGACCTTGGTGGCGACGAAGGCCTGCGGAACCACCCCGCCGAACAGACGGCCTGCATCGGTGACACCCAGGCGCCGCGCTTGCGCGATGCCTACCAGCGTCTCGCTGGGCACGAGCAACGTGGGCGCTGCAGCCAGTTCGGTCTCGCTCAGTTCCCCAAGAAAGTCGACCTCGAGCAGCGCCGCCAGCTGCTCGGCAATGGCCATCTTCGTGAGGTGATCGTGACCAGATCGCCGCGATGACGCAGGGGCGTGAAAGGCCACGGGGTGACGCACGCGTGACCCCGAGTCAGCGACGATGCGCAACGGGCGAGCGATGGGCGATTGAATGGTGTCGAGGGTCATGCTTGTGGGCCTTTCCTTTGACGCACTGGCTGGCACCGCGCTCATTTGACGGTCTTCCACCCTTGGCAGCACAAGCCATCCAGCCACAGGGTTGCGGCTTCGTCCGGATCGAGCAGCCAAGCTGACTCGAAAGCCAGCAGCGCATGTTCGAGTGCGTGCACGCCACAGATCTCATCGCCGGCAGCGATGACGGCGTTCATGAATCGCAGGACCCATTCGGGATCAACGGGGGGCGGTCTGCCCAGATCAACAATTGACATCGAAGCCTCCATTTGTCTCTGGCATCGGTGCACACAGCGTCCCACGCGACCCGGCGTGGCAGCGTAGGAGGGACTGCCGACGCGATGTCAGTTGCCGGCGACGCACGGTCCCGGGTCGTGGCGCTGCCGAACGACGGTCCGCGACGGGCCCGCCGTCAGCGCGGATCGAGCACCCGCAGCAGCTGGTCGAGTTCGAGAGGCTTGGCGAAGTAGTGGTCGACCAGGGCGAACGTGTCGGCGACGCGCGCCTCGTTGACGTGCTTGCCCGTCATCGCTATCAGCACGAGGTCGTCACCGTGCGCCTTGCGCAGCCGGCGCGCGAGCTCGAGCCCGTCGATGCCGGGCATGGCGATGTCGAACAGCATGCAATGCGGCTTGAAGGTCGTCACCAGGTCGATCGCTTCCTGCCCGCCGCGCGCGGCGACGGCGTCGAACCCTTCGAGCGTCAACAGCTCAGTCAGGTTATCGGCCAGGTCGGACAAGTCGTCGACAACAACAACTCGCACGCGTTCTTCGGAGGAATCCAGGGGCATGGGACTACCTGTTTGTCGGTTCTGGTGGGTGGGCATTAATTGGGCCTCCCGGCGCCGGGCGCGCCTATGTCAAATGACATTCACAGCGCCACCGGGAAGTGTAGGTGGGCAGCGCTGCCCGGGCCGAACGCTGTCGTAGGAAGACTCCTACGAAACGGCGCGCACTTGTCTTTCACGACTTCGAATCGCCGGGCAATATCTTCCGTTTTCATGCGTCGCCGCCGTGGCTGCGTTCATCAGAGGGAGTTCCACACATGAGGGTGCTCGAAGACGCCGCGCTCATCGGTACCACGCATGAACTCTCCGTCTTGTTGGCCGCGCTCACGCAACTCAGACGCGGCGATTCGACCGCCCGGTTGCCGGCCACCTGGGACGGCATGGCGGGCAAGGTGGCCGACGTCTTCAACGACATCGTCGAGCAGAACGCGACGATGGCGTCCGAGCTTGCGCGGCTTCGTCAGGTGGTGGGCAAGGAAGGCAAGCTCAAGCAGCGCGCCGCCGTCAGCGAGCGGCGCGGCTTCTGGGGCGAATCGGTCGACTGCATCAACGCGCTGATCGACGACCTCGTCCACCCGACCAGCGAGGTGGCGCGCGTGATCGGCGCGGTAGCCCAGGGCGACCTCAGCAAGAGCATGGCGCTCGAAGTCGACGGGCGCGAACTCGAGGGCGAATTCCTGCGCACGGCCAAGACCATCAACAAGATGGTCGAGCAACTCGGCAACTTCTCGGCCGAGGTGACCCGGGTCGCCCGCGAGGTCGGCACCGAAGGCAAGCTCGGCGGCCAGGCCAAGGTCAAGGGCGTGGCCGGCACCTGGAAAGACCTGACGGACTCCGTCAACTCGATGGCCGGCAATCTGACCGACCAGGTGCGCAACATCGCCGACGTCACGACAGCGGTCGCCAAGGGCGACCTGTCGAAGAAGATCGACGTCGACGTGAAGGGCGAGTTCCTGACGCTGAAGAACACGATCAACACGATGGTCGACCAGCTCCGTTCCTTCGCCTCCGAGGTGACGCGGGTGGCGCGCGAGGTCGGCACCGAGGGCTCGCTCGGCGGGCAGGCGCGCGTCGAAGGGGTTTCGGGCACCTGGAAAGACCTGACCGACTCGGTCAACTCGATGGCCGGCAACCTGACGAGTCAGGTGCGCAACATCGCCGAGGTCACGACCGCGGTGGCCGCGGGCGACCTGTCGAAGAAGATCACCGTCGACGTGAAGGGCGAGATCTCGGAGCTGAAGAACACGATCAACACGATGGTCGACCAGCTGTCGTCGTTCGCGGCGGAAGTGACGCGGGTCGCGCGCGAGGTCGGCACCGAAGGCAAGCTCGGCGGCCAGGCCG
>JBDTVC010000007.1:0-44027 GCA_040007475.1 Burkholderiales bacterium | reverse complement strand
GCCTGAAAAACTCAATGCCTATCAACTACTTGATGGGAGTTTCTTGAGAGGCGTCACTCTCACGGCATGCTGGTAGTTGTGATTGCACCGGACAGTGACGAGAAGAATACCGCTAACATTTGACATGAGAGGCTCGACTCGGCTTGCCGGGGCGGGAAGTCCTTGTAGAAGGGTTAGGCGGCCGCTTCACCTCGGACCTACTTTTGCCCAGGCTCGAAGGGCCTCTAAGGCCGATGCAATTGCTCCAAGGATCTTGAACCTAGCACATGAGTTGGCCACCCTCAATAGTCATGGGACCTCGGTACAACTTTGCCCCGGCCGCTTGGAAGCGATGAAAGGCTTCTTCGAACTGAGGGAACTGCCAGTAGACGACGGAACCGCTAGGACCGGATGAAACCTTCTGGTCTGCTAGAACGAACTCAAGTCTGACTTCACCGACCAATAGGAACTCGAACTCCTCTTCGGCAATGGACGACCGAAGCGCGTTTGGGAATACCCGCTCATACCAAGCCAGCGCTTCGCTGATGCTGGATACATGAACCATGACTGCGGCGATGAACGGAGTGGACATTGCTTTGCGGATGCCTTCGTGACGCCTAACGTTTGAGGTAAGGGGCGGCCGTTAGGCCGTCCCTTTGACCGAATGGTTAGCCGACGGTTGACGGCGCACCTGCCGTTGGAGGCAGACGAGGTCGCAGTCTTTTGCTCTCGTAGGCATAGACGGTACAGCAAGCGGCGACAGCAACGCATCGCACGGCAGCCGAGGTTCCAGCACTGTCACCCAAGAGCCCACAAAGACGGGAGCCGATGGAGCGGCAGAGACAGGCGGCTCGACACAAGAAGCGCTGCGACGCGAGCGTGGCAACGCCTTCCCTGCCAGCCGAGCTGAGACAACGCGCTGACTCCTTTGAAATGGGCGCGGGTGCATAGACAAGGCTTTGACGGCTAACGTTTGACTTAAGCGGACCGCCGAAGGCGGGTCCGCTTGAAGGAATGGTTAGGCGTCACTGTACTGGCACGCCCGCGCTCTTCTTGAGAGAAAAAAACGGCGGCCTTATAGCCCCAGGGAGTGCTTGATGATTCCAATGAGAACCTGCTTGACTATTTCCAGCGTGGCGCCGCCGCCCTTTTCAGTGACTATGCCCTTGGCCTTGTTCCAGTTGCTCTCGTTTCTTGCCGCGTCGGCGAAGTCGTGTCCTTCCGACGTGAGATGAAGTATCTGCCAGTTAGGCGAGGTGTCGCTGAGTGTTTGGACGTTGATGCCCTTGGCCAGTCCGGCATCTACGACGAGGTAGCTGTGATATCCGATTTCTTCAGGCGAATACCCGTCGATCTCAATGTCATCGAGCACGGTACCGGTTGGCAAGTCTTCCACTGCCATCACAAGCTTGCGGATAAGGTCGAGGTTTCGTTTCATAGGACTCTCTTGTGACGCCTAACGTTTGACATGAGCGGCTCGCGGAGGCAGCGCGGGCTTGGCCCAGAATGAAATGACGGCCAAGCCTGCGCTGCCGGAGCGAGTCCGCTCGATGGAAGGGTTAGACCGCATTTTTTGGCACGTGCTAAACTGGTCAGAACACTAGTCTGTAAAAGGTGATGCGATGCACTCTTGGCCCGTACAAGACGCTAAGGCTCGATTCAGTGAGTTCCTCGAAAGGTGCTTGACTGAGGGGCCACAGATGGTAACAAAGCGAGGTGCCGAAGCTGCGGTTTTGGTGCCTGCCGAAGAGTGGCGTCGGCTCCGAGCTGCTGCTCAGCCCTCGCTGAAGGAACTGCTGCTGTCGAGCCAGGGAAAGACCGAGACGCTTGCGCCAGCTAGAGGTCGGGCTCGACGGCGCGCTCCTAGCGCGCTGCGGTGAGTTCGATGTACTTGCTTGACACGAACGTCGTTTCGGAGCTTCGCAAGCTGAAGCCACACGGAGCGGTGCTGCAATGGATTCAGGATATCGCGGACGCTGACCTGCACATCTCGGCCGTGACGATTGGCGAGATTCAAGCCGGCATTGAGTTGACCCGTGAACAAGACGAATCGAAGGCAACAGAGCTTGAGCAGTGGCTGGAACTTGTTTCGGGCTCATTCAACGTGGTTCCGATGGATGCGCTTGCCTTCAGGGTATGGGCTCGGCTGATGCATAGAACCTCTGACACGCTCTACGAGGATGCAATGATTGGTGCTACGGCCAAGGTGCACAAGCTCACCGTGGTTACTCGAAACGTGACGGACTTCAAGAGCTTTGGTGTGAGCGTACTGAACCCGTTCACATCGGCCCGAAGGTAACGTTTGAAGGGCGGTGTGCGCTCTGATGCGGTCTAACGTTTGAGGTAACCGGCGTGCCGCAGGCACGTCCGGTTGACTGAAGGGTTAGGGCGCTCGTGACACTGAAGCGAGGCGCCACAACCGTGATGAGAGGATGCTACTTGCACCGGGCTCTTGATTCGGGCTTGGCGTGCTTGAACGAAGCCGCGATGCGTGGCACTGATAGGAATTCGAAGCCCTCGACAAGCACTGGGCTTCTTCTCTTGGCCGCGCACGCTCGGCATGAACAGCGCGCCGACGGGTTCGCGTGACCAAGCGTAGCCTGCTTCGACCGAGTGCCGACCGGCTGCCAGAACCGTGGGCGAAGGCGAGAAACGAAGTGCCTCAACCGTGCGCTGGCCGCCGAAGGACGGACAGCCCACGCTGGGCTTTGAACCGAGACTGCCAGCGACTGCTTTCATCGAAGATGCTAGCGCCCTAACGTTTGACATGAGCGGCTCGCGCCGGCATGGCGCGTAGGGCCCAGAATGAAATGAGGGCCTGAAGCGCCATGCCGGTGCGAGTCCGATCGATGGAAGGGTTAGGCGTCATCGCATGAGCAACCCTAGTTGTTGTGGGTATTGTTGAGGTCAACAAACTCCGCTAGTGATGTCAGCAAACGACGCTAGTGAGATCGTGACATAAGTCGTTGTCGCCATTCGGTTTTCGCCATTTTGGCTCTTCTCGTGGCCGTTGCATTTCGGCAACTCCCGGCCTGCTCTTGTCAACAAGCCTTGCTAGTGCAGGCGTCATGTCAATAAAGTTCACTAGTGTCGCCGCTGGAGTGCTTTGGCATGAACAGATCCAAGCCCCTCACGCATCGAGAAGTTGAGCTCGCGCGCATCCTGCGCCCACTCGGCCGCAACCCGATGACGCAGGTACAGGCCGAGCGTGCTGGACAGTTGCTTGGCCTGCACTGGACCACGGTGTACAAGCTGCGGACGCGCTTCCTGCGCGATCCAGTGACCTCTTCGCTGCTGCCTTCTCCCTCCGGCCGGCTCAACGAGCCCCGCCGCTTGTCGGTTGCCATCGAGGCCATCGTCACCGCCGTAGTCGAGCGCTGGTTGCCACGCCAACGCGAGCTGGCGCACCCCTTCCTCGACGCATACAACGAGGTGCGCCAGCGGTGCAGGGCGACGGGGCTGAAGCCGCCTGCGCGCAATACCGTAGTAAGCCGCATCCGGGATTACCGGGAAGCCGAACTGGCGCTCGAATCCGCCCAACCCGACGCCGAAGTCGCGCCAGGTAGCTTCGGTGCCACGTGGCCGCTCGAACTGGTACAGATCGATCACACGCCGGCTGACGTCCTCATCGTCGATCGATTTACGCGTCGAGTCATTGGCAGGCCTTGGCTCTCCGTCGCAATCGATTTGGCGACGCGAACCATCCCTGCGTTCTTCGTCGGTCTCGAGCGCCCCGGAGCCGCTACAGTCGCCCTGCTGCTGAGCCGGATCGTCCAGCCCAAGGATCAGTGGCTGGCGCATCTCGACCTCCAGATCGACTGGCCGATGTACGGCATTCCCATGTGCCTGCATCTGGACAACGCGGCCGAGTTCCACAGCCGCGCGCTGCGCAACGGATGCGCACAGTACGGCATCGAACTGATGTACCGGCCCGTGGGCAAGCCTCACTACGGCGGTCATGTCGAACGCATGAACCGTACGCTCATGCAGCGGGTGAAGGGGCTGCCGGGAGCGACAGGCAACACGACGCGGGGCCGCAAGGCGCGCAAGCCCGAGGACTTCGCCTGTCTGACGCTAGGCGAGTTCGAGCGCTGGTTGGCGCTGGAGATCGGTCAGCGCTACCACCGCAGCGAGCATCGTGGGCTGCATGGTGGGACACCTTATGCGGCCTGGGCGACGCTCTCCGCCGCGCGCGCGCCGCGGCGGATCGAACCCGGGCCGGAGGCTGCGCAGCGATTGTTGACCCACTTCATGCCGGGCAAGCCGCGGACCATCCAGGCGGATGGACTGACGCTCTTCTACATCCGCTATTGGCACCCGGTGTTCATCGTCTGGCGCGACCAGCGCCGACGGGTTCAGGTGCGCTACCACCCCGAAGACTTGTCGAGGGTCTACGTGACGGCCGATGGGCGCAACTACGTGGAAGCTCGCTACGCGGACATTCGACGACCCGCGATCAGCCTGTGGGAACAGCGTGCGGCGGTCAAGGCGTTGCGCGCCTCGAACCAGCCGCAACTGTCCGAGGCACTCGTGTTCAAGGCGATCGGCCAGCAGCGCCGGGTCGTCGAGGACGCTCGTCGCGAGAAGCGCAAGGCCAAGAGCGCTCGCTATTCATCGGCACCTGCAACAACACCGAGCACGGCGTCAAGTCCCGACTACAGCAAGCCCGTCGAACCGTTCAGCGTGGAGATCTGGCGATGACAACCCGCGACCACCTTCTTCCTGCCGCGCGGCAGATGCTCCAGTTGTCGGACGAAGAGCGCATACGAGCGCTACAGGTCGATCGCTGGATCGACTACCCGCGCGCCGCCGAAGCGTTGCATCGCCTGCGGCGACTCCTGCAGACGCCCGAGCGTGAACGCATGCCGTGCATGGTCCTGCATGGCCCGTCGAACATCGGCAAGACGCTGATCGTGCGCAAGTTCCTGCGCGAGAACCCGCCCGGGTTCGACCAGCAGCGCGGCGTCGAGCGCCGACCGGTGATCGTCATGCAGATGCCACCGACGCCGGATCAGCGACGCTTCTACCGGGCGCTCCTGTCGGTCATCGGCGCCCCGCAAGGACCCAACAGCACGCTGGCCTGTCTTGAGCAGGTGGCGAGGGACCTGTTGCTGCGGATGGAGCCGCGCATGCTCATCGTCGATGAAGTTCACCATCTGCTGGCCGGCAGCGCGCGCGAGCAACGTGCATCGCTCAACCTGCTGAAGTATCTGGCCAACGAGTTGAAGATCAGCATTGTGGCCGTGGGCACCAGTGATGCGCCGGTGGCCTTCCAAAGCGATCCTCAGATCTACAGCCGGTTTGTTCCGTTCGAGCTGCCGCGATGGAGTGAATCAGAAGACTTCCGGCGCTTGCTGAGCGCCTTCGAGGCGGCATTGCCGCTGCGGCGGCCCTCGGAGCTGACACAACGCCAGACCGTGCAGTTGTTGATCGCAACGAGCAGCGGCCTGCTCGGAGAGGTCTCGCGCATCCTCAATGACTCTGCTGAGGCAGCGATCCGCGACGGCACCGAGCGTATCGGTCAGGCGCACCTCGAGGCTGCCGCCCATGCAGTCGCATAGCCAGCCCTGGCCGGTCGCCCCGAGGCCCTTTGACGACGAAGCGTTCGGGAGCTGGCTCGGTCGTGTCGCGGCGCGGTACCGCATCGGTGTCGACGACCTCGTGCGCGCAGCTGGCGTCGAGTTCGACCTTGACTATGACGTGTCGCGCTGGCTGGCCACGTCGGCGCCGATGGAGCGCGCAGCCACGCGGCTGGGCCATCTATGCCGACTGTCGCCAGCCAAACTCATGCAGATGCTGCCCGTCGTTCGAATCGAATGCACAACGATGGCGTACTGCTATCAGTGCCTGATCATGAACCCGCTGGACGTCACGGCGCCGTATTGGAAGGCTGTTTGGTTGAGCGCCGACCGGCCTGCATGCACCGTGCATCTGCAACGAGTGGGTTGGGTTACACCAGCGGCCTTGCAAGGACATCGCAACATGCGACAGCTGCTGCGGTACGTCTACTACAGACATCGCCGGCAGGATCAGAAGCGCAAACTCTCCATCGGCCCCCGCACTAGCGGCGTTCGTTGACGCCACTAGCGGAGTTTGTTGACCTCAACAGCCGCAGATTTGAGCGACTCGGGCATCTCGATTGCGACGAACTCAGGGCTGGTGCCGAGCATTGGCGAGGTCGAGGACGCGGGTCGCTTCGGCGCCCCGTTCACGTGCAGCGGCGCGGCCATCACACCGGCGCGTTTGACGCCACGACCGGAACGCCACTTGCGCACGAGATTGGCGTTCAGGCCATGCGCGAGCGCGACCCCGGAGATCGATGCGCCTGGCTCATCGCAGGCGGCCAGAACATTCGTCTTGAGCTCGGCACTATGCCGACGGCGAGGAGCGGATTTGGAGTGCATAGGTGTCCACCAAGGAATAGGTGGACACCATGCTCACGCTCATAGCGTCGTCAAGCAAGGTGGGACGGCAAGACGCTCACCTATTACTCGGCAGCTTCCTTCGGGATCTGAAGAAGCCACCCAAACCGTGGTTGAAGGAGTCGCAGTTCAGGCAGGCCGCCAAGCGCCGCTCGCGAGGGTATCGGCCGCTACATCAACTTCTACAACACGCGCCGGCCGCACTCGAGCCATCAAGCTCGAACCCCAGACGTGGGGTACTTCGCATCGCTGCATCAGCCTTCGGTCGACGCAGCCTGACCCCGCAGGGTCCACCTATAAATCCTCGGAATCTGTTCAGATCAACGGGGCCAGCTCTCAGGGTTTGTGGATCTCAACACCTGGTCATACCTGAGCTTGGCCCAAACGTTCGCCCCATGCCTTAGGCCGACGCTATCCGCTCGCTGAGTCCACTGGAGCGTCGCGTCCGACTTGCCAGCGCATCGGCCAGTGACTGGGTTCGGCCGGTTACTAACGTGAACGCTGCTCTCGCCCGTGTGATTCCGGTATATACGAGTTCGCGTGTCAGAACTCGGCTTGGTTCCTGCGGAAGTACCAATACCGTGTGCTCGAACTCCGAGCCCTGCGCCTTGTGAACCGTCATCGCAAATGCCGTTTCAACGTCACTCAGGCGGCTCACGCCGACGGAGCGCACAGCCGATCCGTCCATGAAATACGCCCTGAGCGGCGCACCAGCTTCCAGCGGCCGCAACACAATGCCGATATCGCCGTTGTATACGCCCAGGGACGAGTCGTTGCGCGTGACCATGACCGGTTTGCCTTCGTACCACAAGCCGCGTCTGTTCAACAGGCCAACCTCGGCAAGGGCGCGCTCGACGGCCACGTTCAGCCCGGTCGCTCCCCAGCTTCCCTCTCGCACCGCACAAAGCAATCGGAATCGGTCGTACGACTTGAGCACCGAGGTCACCCAGGCAAGATGGGACTCCTCGGTGATCAACGTCGGCCGATGCTTCATGAGCTGGAGGTAGCTTCGGTATCCGCCCACCGCACCGTTCCGGCCCTGCAACGCCAGTTGAACGATCGAAGTTGGCGCGCGGGCGTCGATCCACTGCAGCGCCAAACCAGAATCGGCGCGCAGCAGCGCTGCTGCCGCGCTTTCATCGCCGGCATTCGCTGCCAGCGCAAGTTGGCCGATAGGCCCGCCGAAGCGGAAGCTCTCGCGCAGCATCACCGTCTGCTGAGCAAGAAACGGCCCGTCGCTCACAAAAGTTGCGGGCAACATCTGACCCGTTGCTGCATGAATGAACTGAGCTGACTCTTCTGTGTACCGCCCGGCCTCGGCGTCTCGACACAGATCGCCCAGGACGGCGCCCGCTTCTACGGACGCAAGCTGGTCCTTGTCACCGAGCAGGATGACCCGCGCGTCCGGAGGCAGGGCAGCAAGCAATCCAGACATCATCTCCAGGTGGACCATCGAGGCCTCGTCCACCACGAGCACATCGACCTCGAGCGGGTGGGCTGCGTCGAAAGCGAACCGCCTGGTGTCCGGGCGGGCGCCCAGCAGTGAGTGCAGGGTGCGGGCAGGCCCGATGCGCGCACCCAGGTCATGGAGATCCGGGAACGCGGCCAGTCGCGGCTGCAATTCTGCCAAGGAACGGTCAATGGACTGCTTGAGTCGCCCTGCAGCCTTGCCGGTCGGTGCCGCGAGCGCGACCCTGAGCCGCTGTGGTTCGGGGGCCATTGCATAGAGCAGGGCCAGCAGTCGCGCGACGGTGTAAGTCTTGCCGGTTCCAGGGCCACCCGTGACGATGGACAGCCGACCCCGCAGGGCGATGGCGCATGCTACCTTCTGCCAATCGACCCTGGGTTCGCCGCTGCCCGCGCGCGCATGAGGTCCTGTGTCGAACAGGATGTCCAGCCATCGCCTTGCCACTTGGACATCCACCACGTCCGCAGCAGCGCTGCGCGCCAGAACCTGCCCTGCGACTTGACGCTCGTAGCCCCAGTAGCGTCGCAAATAGAGTTTGGCGCCTCGCAGCACGAGCGGGGTGTTGGCCGGGACGCCCATGCTTTCAGGCGCACCATCGGCCCTGACTACAGGCGAAGTTCGGATGACTTCGAGCCATCGAGAGACCTCATCGGGGAGCTGGGCCAATTCAGCCCGTAGTCGTTCCATGGCTTCGGGTGGCCAACCGAGAAGTTGGGTTGGATCAGCCAGCAGTTCATCAATGGCCAGACAACTGTGCCCTCTCCCTTCCATATGGGCTACGAGCGCCGCCAGAAGGATCAGTCCGGGCTGAACATTCGCCGAGAATTCGGAGACGAAGCTGGCGAAGCTGGCATCCAGGCGCCTGATCCAGCCCTCCTCGCTCCAGGACTTCAGTTCCGCAAGCAAGCTCGCAACTGGCCCCGCCAGGTCGACCTCCTGCACGGCGTCGGTAGACATGACCGATTTCATGCGAGCTCCTTGCGGGCTGCTGGTTGTGCCCCGAGCAGGACGTCAAGTCCATCGAGTAGCGCGGGCGATGGCCGTACGTGATAGCAGCCCCTGCCGGGGGACGACACGCCCCGCAGGAAGAAGTAGATGGCACCGCCCAGATGGCGCGCAGGGTCGTACCCTGACCCGAGCCGGGTTCTCAACAGTCGGTGCAGCGCGAGCAGGTACAGCGCAGCCTGCACGTCGTATCGATGCGCAGCCATGGCGCTCTCCAGCGCCTCGTCGGCGTAGTCGCCATCGCTGTTGCCGAGGTGGTTGGACTTGTAGTCCAGAACCCAGTAGCGCCCGTCCTGTTCGAAGACAAGGTCCGCAAAGCCCATCAACATGCCGTGCAGTTCGCGATCCGGCAGGACAGGCCGATCGCGACCGTGAAGCAGCTGTTGACAGCAAAGTCCATCCACGGCGCTGGCGACGAGGTTCTCGCTTGGAAACCAGAACTCCATCTCCGGCAGGGTGCTCCTCAAGTCGCACAGCGGACCGGACATTGGCGGAAGCGTCACGCTGACAACCTGCGTGAGCCAGGTCAGCACATCGTCTGCGCGATGACCCCAGCCGTCACGCTCGCAGCGCTTGAGAAGCCGCTGCTGCAAGTCGGTCTCGTAGGTCAATGCGAAGTTTTCGCCGGCAAGCCATTCGAGCTGATCGTGCAGGAAGTTGCCAGGCAGCGCGCCCCGCGGAAAACGGTGCCAAGGATGTGCACCGGGAACCGCAGATAGTGGCGATCGCGGCGAACTCGCGCTCTGCACATCGGACACGTCCTGGATGACCTCGTCGTCGCGAACGACCGCGTCGCTCGATGCCTTCAGTGGCGGTAGTGCCAGGGCGCGAACCATGTTCGAATAGCTGCCGATCGCCCAGCTTCGATCAAAGTTTCCGGCGTAAGCCGAGAGTTGGCGCAACTCACCCGGCGCTCCACGCGGCCTTACCCGCGTGCTGGTCAAGTCCTCGAATGGAGGCGTGGTCGCGATCGCGATGCCGGCGCAGGGTTTGACGATCGCCGCTATCTTCTCGGGTAGGGCGGCAGGATCTGCCGCGGCGCTGCCGCCCAACAGGTAGCCGATGGCGCTGCGCGGAAAGACGCAGGCACTGGCATTCCCGATTCTCAGCGCTGACAGGCCGACCCATAACATGTGACGAGCGCGGGTCAGCGCGACATAGAGCAGGCGCAAGTCCTCGCGCAGGCGGTCCTTGTCTGCGGCGGCGACCTGTTCCGCGGTTGGCTGCATGTGAAGTCTGCGCCGGCCAGCGTCGTCCACGAGCATGACCTGCTTCGTCTTGCCGTCGACCCCGCGAAAGTGGCAGGGGAACGGCAGAAACACCAGGGGGTACTCCAGCCCCTTGGACTTGTGGACAGTCACGACCTTCACAAGATCGGCATCGCTTTCCAGTCGGACGATCTTCTCTTCGCCGGAGGAGGCATCGCCTTCGATCTGGCCTTCGAGCCAGCGGACCAGGGCCTGCTCGCCCTCGACCTCGGCGCTCGCCGACTGCAGCAATTCGGCCAAGTGCATGAAGTTGGTGAGGCGACGCTCCCCTTCGATATCGACAGCGCCTGCGGCCGTGTTGCTGGCGCCCAGCCATCGGGCCGGAATGCCCAGGACGTGAAGCGTCTGGCGCAGCATGGAAAGCACACCCTGCGACTGCCACGCAATCTGCAACTGCCTGAGCTGCTCGCAGCGCTCATCGAAGACCTCGTCGTCCGTGGCCAGCTTGATGAGTGCGCCGATGGGCAGCCCGGCCATGGGAGTGGCCATCGCTGCCCGCGCGAGTCTCGTGTCCCGGGGGGCGGCCACTGCCCGTAGCCAGTGAATCAGATCCCTGGCCTCCTGGCTCTCGAAGACCGAGTCCTTGTCGGACAAGTAGACGGATGCCACTTTGCGTCGCCGAAGTTCGCGCCGGATGGCCGCTGCCTCCTTGCCGGTACGAACCAGCACAGCAATGTCGGCCGGCCGCAGACGAATGATGCCTTTAGTGGGGTGATCGAAACCAGCCTGGTCGTCATTGAGCAAAGTGGCAATGTGCTCGGCGCAGCGGGCCGCGAACTGCCTCCGGCTGCTGCTGGTGTCCAGCAAGGCAGCATCGAGCTCCATCAGCAGCGCCGGGCAGGGGCCCGCCGACGTGCGCAGCGTCTCGGACCGCCCCTTTGCGGTCACGCGCAGGAAAGGCAGTGGGCTGCTGGCGGCCGGTGCGCCGTCGGCCCGGAACATGAAAGCGCCCTCCCCGCGACGCGACTCGGCATGGTCAAAGAGGTGATTCACCGCATCCACGAGGCCCTCGGCCGAACGATGATTGGTTCCGAGCACGTAGTGCCGGCCCTCGGTCGCCAGCCGGGCGGCCAGGTAGCTCTGGATGTCCGCCCCGCGGAATGCGTAGATCGACTGCTTTGGGTCTCCGATCAACAGCAGCGCCGTGGCAGGTTCGTTGTCCTCGATGCGGTATAGGCGATCGAAAATCCTGGATTGCACTGGCGAGGTGTCCTGGAACTCGTCGACGAGGGCCACGGGGTACTGGGCCAGGATACGGCGGCGAAGCCTGACGGCTCCATCGCCATTCCTGTCGATGTCGAGTGCGTCGTCCAACCGTGTGAGCATGTCGGCGAAACCGAAGGACCCTGCCCTCGCCTTGAGCAAGGCCAGTCGCTCCGAGATCGCGGAGGCAGCGTGCAGGCGAAGACCCGTGTTGACCGTAGCAAGCTGGTCGAGCGAGCGCATCAGTTGCCCGAAGGCTTCGAAGACGGCCGGCACAGTGACGCTGGATCCCTCCAGAAGGACGCCGCGCATCCCCTTTGGCGTGAATTTCTCTGCGCCCGTCTTCATGTCGGGCCGCTCCAGCATCGGATCCCTAGCCCACGCGGAAAGTGCTGCAAGCCACTTGGCGTAGTTCGCCTTGGCAAGTTGTCGGGGCTTGACGGGACTGGGCTTGGTCGCAATGAGCGCGTCCAACCAGGCCTCCATTTCGGAGGCGCGTTGGTCCCAGCCCACCTTGAGCGCAATCAGAGTTGCCGCGCGATCGGACACCGCGCCTTCCAGCGCTGCAACCAGACTGCTCTGCCCCGCATTGGTTGGCAGCTCGTGCTTCAGCAACTCGCCTGCATCTTTGCGGAGATCGGCCGTCGATGGCCAGACACCCAGAACCTGCGTCAGCACGTCACCGGACAGCGGGTACACCTCCTGCCGCCAGAAGTCGCGCACCGCCTCATCGAGCATCGCATCCTCGTTCGCGGTGAGTTCCTCATCGAAGAGGCACCCACTGTCGAAGGCGTGTTCGCGCAGCATGCGCTGGCACCATGCGTCAATCGTGTGAACGGCAGCATCGTCCATGCACTCGGCAGCCGACGCCAGGCGCCATGCCGCTGCCAACCGTTCCGCGCCCTCGGGATACTCTCCCAACAGATCGGCGAGCAACTTGTCGTCCAGTTCGGGCTCCGCCTGGCCCCGAAAGCAGCCGGCCGCCTCCAGCAGTCGGCTGCGTATGCGGTCACTCAATTCGCGGGTCGCCGCACGCGTGAACGTCATCACCAGGATCTCGGACGGAGCAAGGGGTCGCGGGAACGCGTTCTCGCCGCCGTGGCCGAGGACCAGGCGAAGGTACAAGGAAGCCAATGTCCAGGTCTTGCCCGTGCCGGCGCTTGCCTCGATCAGGCGACTACCCCACAGCGGCAATTGCAGGGGTTGCAGGATCTCACTCATGGGCGCTCGCCTCCCCATTGCCGCTGCCGCTGCCGTTGCCGCTGCCGTTGCCGTTGCCGTTGCCGGCCGGATGCAATTCGACGCTCGACGTCGTGCCGGCCCAATGCTCGATCGGGCCGTAGACGCGAAGGGCAAGTTCGGTGAATCGGCCATCAGCGCTCAGTGCTTCGAAGCTCGGATACATGCGGGCGAGGCAAGCGTCCTTCACCTCGCCACGTTCGCCAGTCCGGGAATACCGGCCGCCCTCGTACACCGCAGCCGTATCCTTCTCGCCGCGTACGGCTGACAGGGCCGTCTCGCAAGCCAGCGGCAGAGGCTCGGACATTCCTTCCCGCCAGGCCCGGACAAGGTCGGCCAGAACCTCCGCAGCCTGGCTCCGGCTGGGCGATAGAAGCGTCACAGTGGCGTCGCGCCCGACGATGACGGTCGTGAACGGCACGTCGCAGGCGCTGGCCAGGAGACTGCGCACCCAGGCGTCGAACAGCTTGCCCGTGCGAACGGACTTGCCCTGCGCATCGCTGAGCTTGCTGGACGTGAGGTCGAGCCTGAATCGCTGCTCTGGCTGGCCCGGATCAGTCCGCAGGCCGTCTAGCCAGTCCTGCACCCTGATGTCATCGCACACGAAAGAAAGTGGCTCCTTGGCCACTGTCGTCGAAACGCGCGGCAGCAGCTGAGTCCAGGCTTCGAGCACAGGCACGACGGTTTCCACCATCTCGGCTTCCACTCTCAGCCCGATCTCTGCCAAGGGCAGAGCGCCTGCGCGCCTTAGCCGAGCAACCTGGGCTCGTACCCGCTGGCGCAAGTCGAAGCCCACGGGCGTCACTCCTGTGTCCGCAGCGACACGATCATCGGCGTTTATGCACTCGACTAGTTCGCGAGTGACCCTGTCGAGCAACTGGTACTGCTCCAGAGCACCGAGTTGGAAGATCTCATCGTCATCAGCGGTGTCGGCCTCGTCACGGTAGGTGACGTCCAGGCGCCTCCGAAAGAACTCCTTCACAGGGTTCTTCAGGAAGCGCGCCAGCAGCGCGACGGTCAGCGGCACAGCCGGATCGGGCACAAACCGGGGATCCGGGGGCTCTTGCGTTGCTAACGCTTTCGGCGGCAACGCGTCGTGCGCTACGCGCCACTCGCGGGCATGGGTGAACAGAGTGGATCCCTGCGCACCCACCGGGGCCGACACCTCGAAATATCGGCGACTGAAAGGCTGCATGGGGTGTTCGGTCGTGCGCTGCTCAAGCACTTCGCCACGCCAACCTGCTGCCAGGTAGTCACGCAGTTGCGACACGAGCACCGAGGCAGGCTGTTCGCTGTTGTCGCGCAGGCTGCGGCCGGTCCAGCTGACATAGAACACTTGGCGCGCAGAGAGCAGCGCCTCCAGCATCAACTGACGGTCGTCGTCTCGGCGCGACCGGTCACCGGGCCGCGACTGGCCGGGCAGACCCATCAGATCGAAGTCGCTGCGCTGGCTGCGTCGAGGGTAGTCCCCATCGTTCATGCCCAGCAGGCAAACGACCTCGAAGGGGATTGCACGCATGGGCATGAGGGTGCAGAACGTCACACCCCCGGCCCTGAAGCGATGGCTCGGGCCGGGCTCGTCCAATCCCGAGAGCACGGCCTCGCGTGCAACCGACAGCGGTATGGCCTCGTCAAAGCCCGCAGTCTCACAGGCCTGCAGCCAGCGCTGAACACTGTCAAGCAGCGCAGCCACGGTCAGCCGCTCCTCGTCGTCGGTGGGCGCGACGAAGTCCTCGGTCATCTGGCGTATACGCCGGGCCCACTGCGCGGGCGCCGCATCGCTGCCTGACTCCATCCACCAGGCCGCCAGCGCATCGACCAGAGCCCCGAGCGAGCCGGCCAAGGACGCGTCCAGCCCACCCACTTCGGCGTAAGGCTCAATGCCTTCGAAGTCCGTCTGCCGGCCCCCCAAGCCCGGATCGGTGGAGGGGACGGCTTCGGCACCACTGGCATAACCCAGCAGCATGCGGCGCATGCCGAAATGCCATGTGTTCATGTCCCCGCAGGCGCCCAAACCCAGCAAGGAGCGCTGGGACTCGTTCAGGCCCCAGCGGACGCCTGCACCCTCGATCCACTGCGTCAGGCGTGGCAGGCCTTCCGGTTGCAGCCCGAAGCGACTTGCGACCGACGGCACGTCGAGCAGATCGCGGATTTCACTCTGCGTGCAGCGCTGGTCAGCAATGCGCAGCAGCCACTCGATGGCTCCGAGCAAGGGGTTGTGAGCGCGCTCCTGCAAGTCAGCGATGTCGAAGGGGATGTGGCGCGAGTCGCCACGCGCGTACTGGCCAAACACCGAGCGGATCGCTGGCGTGAAGATCTCGATGTCGGGCACCATGACGACGACGTCGCGCGGGTTGATCGGCCGTCTGGAGTGCGCTTGTGCCAGCAGCTCGAGCAACTGATCGTGCAGGATCTCGACCTCGCGCTGCGCGCTGTGTGCAATGTGAAAGACGATCGAGCGGTCCACCGGATCGGCCTCCTGCCGCGGGTGCTCGGCCAATGGCACGAGATCGCGGATGGCTGCCTGAACTTCCTGCAGCATTCCCACAGCTGGCTCGTCATGGAACAGATCGACCCTGGGAACAGCGATGCGGCGCTGTGCCGTTTGCACATCGTCGAACTGGTCAAGCTGGCGAACGAAGTCGCGGCCTTGCCGCCCCCAGGCGGCCAGCAGCGGATGCGCGTGGGCATGCATTTCCTGGAGCGCAACGCCCGAGAGTTCCTTGCCATCGCGCAGCGGATGACGACGTCGCTGGGCACGCAGGAGTTCTCGGCCCTCGATGATGTCGGCCCAGTGGTAGCGGCAGGGGTTGAGGACGGCCAAAATCACCTGAGCTCGGCCAGACAGCGCTGCCAGCGCCTGCAAGGTCTGCATCGGCAGGTGGGTCATGCCGAAGACGACCACGCGCCGCGGCACCGGCGATGCCGGTGCAATACCAGCCTCCAGCGACGCGGTGAAGCGCTGATGAAGCTGGGGACGGCTGGAAGCAAGTTCCTTTGCAGTGACAGGCAGAAGGAGCTCGCGCCAAAGCGCTGCCTGCCACGCCTGATCAGCGGGAAGAGGAGTGCTGGCGTTGGAAGAACCAAACCCGGAAGCGGGCAGGATGTCCGCGCCGGCCGCCCAGGCGTCGAGCCACTCGCCCCGGTAGACCTGGTATTGGTCGTAAAGGTCAGCCAAGCGCTGCGCGAGTTGGAGCCGTCGCTCGGCTCCACCACGTTGCAAGAAACCCTTCAAGGGCTCAAAACCGGCGCGCCGGGATGTTTCGGGCAATAGCTGCATCAGGCGCCAGGTCAGCGGCAACTTGTCCAGCGCAGACTGGGCGGGCACGGCAGCCCGCCCCAACACCTGGCGATAGGCCCGCCACAGGAATCGCCCTGGCAACTCCACCTGGGTGGCCGCGCAGATGCCACTGCGCTGTGCAATCGTCATCTTGAGCCACTCGGCCACGCCGTTGCTCTGGACCAAGAAGATCTCCTCCTCCAGCGGACCAAGCGGGTTGCCTCCAATCCACTCGAAGACGGCATCGCCAAGCATTTCCAGGCGGTTGCCATGCAGAACCAGCAGACCGGGTTTGATTTCAGGGGCCATCAGGGGCGGACTCCGTTGAGTGGAGAAGACGTCGGGGGCGGCAGCGCCGCGGATGTCGGACCTGTAGCAGCGTCAGTCGGGCCATGGTACGAACACGCTGGCTCATAGCGCGAGCTACTGGCGGAAGCGGAGTTCTGCTGAAGCCGGGCGGAGCATGGCCGGTACTGCCTGGATTTCCGGCGGTGGCCCATGTCGCGGTCTAGGTCGGTGTGCGTCGGGCACGGCCGTTCACCTTGACGGCTGTGACGGCGTCACCAAATCCGCGCACCCAACGCCACAACCATTCCGAGTCCATCACCGTCGCGGTGACCCGCAGCTTCTCGCCCTTCTCGACGACGCTCTGGTCAGTGGACAGCCGGGTCTCGAGCAGGTGCATGCCGGCACCCCGATCGATGTCGAAGGACAGACGGATCCGCTCGCCGTCGCCAAGGCCGAAGCGCCCTTCGCCGTCGTAGCGCCCAAGGTCGAAATCCTTTGGACGCTCGAAGACCTCGTTCAGGGCCCTGGCTGCCAGCATGCGATGCAGCGCCTGGTGCCGTTCATTGTCGAACCCGCGATAGCGACAGACCAGGTACAGACTCGGGCCCTGCTGGGCCATGCCCAGGGGCATGACTTCGACCATGGCGCGACGGCCGCCGGCATTGCGATAGTCGACTTCGAGCCAAAGATTGCCGAAGAGCGCGTTGCTGACCTCTTCAAGGACGCCATCGCGGATAGGAGGGGGCAGGAGCGGCTGAGACGTGCTCACGATCCGCACCTTGTCGAGCCACTGCCGTTCCAGGCTGACGTCGCGACCATGCCCCAGATGGCGCCGGGCTTGGCTGAAGAAGTCTTCGAGCGTTCGAAGGACCTTGGCGGGCAGCAGATTGCGCAAGTGCTGTTCCGCCAGCGCGAGAAGCAGGGCCTCCTTTTCCGTCATGCCCGGCAAGGTGAATCCCTTGGCCTGCTCCTTCCATCGGTACCCGTAAGGCTTGCTCCTGTCGTCACGTTCGATGTCGAAGTGCTCGCTGAGGGATTCGAGCTGCCGCTGGATCGTGCGAACGTCCCGATCGATTCCGGCCGCCGACAACTGGGCGTGCAAATCGGCCGAGGACACCTTTCGCTGGCGCGGAATCCTTCGAAGCAGTTCGATTGCAAGCCGCACGGTTTCGAGGTTGTCTGGACGGCGGGGCATGTTGTTGCGCTGTGCGAGCAGTTCAAAGGTTGGGCTTCAGACGAATCCTATCGGTCTTGAGCTCCCTTGACGCTTGAGCGACACCTCGATTTCCAGCGAGTCCACCAGCAGGGCAACACTCTTGATCGGTCGGAACTTGCTCTGGCGAGCCACCGCGGCGAAGTCGCCCGGCGTCAGTTGGGCGAGCCGGGCGAGCCGATGCATTTCGTCAGCACTTGGCGGAGCCAGCCCGAGTACCGCAGATTGCTTCACCAGCAGCGCCTTCGCCTGGCACGATTGGAGGAAGTCAAATCGGACCTTGAGATCAAAGCGCCGAAGTGAGGCCGCATCCAGCCCATCCATCAGGTTGGTGCTGGCGATGAAGATGCCGCCGAATCCCTCCATCTGGGTGAGCATTTCGTTGACCTGGGTCACTTCCCAGCTGTGCTTGGCGCCGCGACGCTCTTGCAGGAAGCTGTCCACCTCGTCAATCAGCAGCACCGCTTCTTCCGCCTCGGCACGACGGAAGGCCGCGGCGATGAGCTTCTCGGTTTCACCGACCCACATGCTCATGAGATCGGACGCCCGCTTGACCAGCAGGGGCCGCTCCAGGCGGGCGGCAAGCCATCGCACCCACGCGGTCTTACCAGTACCCGGGGGGCCGTAGAGACACATGCGCGCCGATCCAGCGCTGGCAATGCCTTGCGCCACCACGTTGAGATCCGTGTCCGCCTGCGCGAAGGCAGGATCGTAGGTCTCCGGCAGTGCGTGCGCGCCGGTGCTCTGGAGGCCAGGGTGTCCTTGCGCCTGAAGGGTCTGATTCACGAGCCGTAGAAGCGCGTCACCGGGCTTGGCAGGCGCGATCTCGCTCTCGACGAAGCGAATGACGGCCGCCGCTCGTGCAACCACCGCCGGTGCGAGCACGTCGCAGTCCGCAAGCTGAGCAAGGCCTCGCGCGTCCAGCAATCCTGAGCAGGCTTCGTTGGCGATCTTCTCCCGCTGCCTTCTCGGCGGCACCGGGAAGTCGACGATCATGTCGAAGCGCCTCAGAAAGGCCCGATCGATGTCGGAGATCGAGTTGGTCAGCCAGAGTGCCGGAACCGGGTTGTTCTCCAACACCCGGTTGATCCACGCCTTCTTGCCTTTGGCCGGAGAGGTTCCGTGACCATGATCCCTCTCAGACTGGTCAAACACGTCTTCGACCTCATCGAACAGGATCATCGCGCGGGACCGGGACAGAACGCTCTGTGCAGCACGGTAAGCGCGCAGACGCGCGCCGCCGCTGACAGGATCGCCATCGGCATCCTCGCCCGAGACCTCGAACAGCGAACAGCGCAGGTCGGCCGCCAGCGCCTTGGCGAACTGACTTTTCCCCGTTCCCGGGCTTCCGTGCATCAAGATGTTGACCCCGGCACGTCGCTCGGACACGGCCTTGCCCAGGTACGGGGTAAGCACTTCCATCTGATCGATGAGATGCCCGAAGTCCAACAGCGTCAGGTGTCCGGGAGGTGACGGCAGGACGGTATCGCGCAGAAAGCCGATAGGGTCGTCGCTGCTCGATGTCACATGGTCGGCAAACCGATCGGACAAGAGGTTAAGTTTGCCCCTGAGCATCCCCGAGCCGGACCGGTCCAGCGCGAGCAGTCCGGACCGAGTCAGCATGCCTTGGCCCTCGAGCGCCGTTCGTACGCCGGCTTGCGGCAGACCCAGAGCAATCGAGAGAACATGCTGAACCTTCAGGGACGACAACGGCCCGAGATAGTCCGCCGTGTCGTCCAGGACCCGCTCGTTCTGCAACATCACAGCGAACTCGAGGATGCGCTGATCGACCTCAGTCAGGCCTACCAGGTGGCCCAGGCGTCCGATGTTCTCGCTGAGCAACTTCGGTGGCCTCGCTGCACGAGCGCGCTTTTCGGCCGCGGCGTGCAGTTCCCGCAAGTCTGCACATGCACGCCGAGCATCGAAGTCGTCCCCATCGACATCGACCCACTTGTCCAGACCAAGCGCAGTTGCTAACCCGTCGTCCTGGAATCCCAGCGGCGAGACGAGTCTGCGTTGTGCATTGAGAGGAACAAGCAGCCGCAGCAGCCACAGGCGCACTACCGCACTCAAGTCACCCACATGATCAGCAGCACTTTTGTGACGTCGACGATGGGAAATCATGGTGGCCTCCGTTTAAGAGACCAGTGTCGTCAAGCCTGCGACAAGAAGTGTCGTACCTGCGGGCATACGAGCCTCCTCGCAGCAGATTTCAGACTTTCTATACTGGGCGTTGTCGAAACGTTCCGGCCGGCCTATCGTGGCGGCCAATGACGCATTACACCGAGCTGGCAACCTGGCGGCGTCCTGATGCCAGCCTTACCGCGACAGTACCTCCAACTTCTAGGCCGATTCTTCGCGGATTGAAAACAGGGCTGATCGCTGTAGTCGCTAGTTCTCTCGCAGTCGACGAGAGCAACGCGCCATCAGTCCGCCACTGATGTGAACTTGGGCGGGTAGATCGCCAAATCAACAGCAAACCACTCGGCCAATGTATCCGGCAGAGCGGGCGGGGGCGCCACTCCGTGGAGTGCCTCCTGATCGGGATCAGGTTCTTCAATCGTGTCTTCGTCGTCACGCTCGATCTCTCCTGCGGTCAGATCGAAGTCGGGGCGCCCCAGCAGTAGTTCGAAGCGCTGGGCGCGTCTCAGCAGCGTTCCATACTGGAATTTCTCGTAGCTGATTTCCAAAAATGGCAGGCCGATTCGAATGTCGACAACCGTTGTCTCAGAGAGGCTGCCGACGCGATCGACCCGGCCGTTGCGTTGCTCCAGACGCGCTGGGTTCCAGGGCAAGTCGTGGTGGATGACTTCCGCACACTCGCGGTGCAGGTCGATACCCTCCGATCCGATGGCTGTGCAAATCAGAACCTCTGGCGGCAACGGTGAGTTGAATGCAGAGCATCGGTTGACACGCGTGTCAGCGTCGACTTCTCCATGAAGTGACTGAACAACAAACTGGTCAGCGACCAAGAACGCGCTGTCAGCTGCATCGACACTTGCTGTGTCATCGCCATGGCGCGACAGGCGTTGGGCTCGAAGTGAGACGGCACGCCACATGCCCTTGCGCCGAGTGTTGGTCATATCGTCCGAGTTGATGCTGCCATCGGCGTCTGCCAGTTGGGAGACGAAGCGGACCATACGGCTCCATGACGACTCGCCTTTGCCGTCGGCGCCTAAGGGCGCGCGAACGGCCTGATGCACGCGATCCTGAAAGTCTTCCCTGGTTGCACGCGAGCGATCGAGCACGTCCTTGCGCAGCACAACCCGCTTCAACCCAGCCTCGAGGTCCAGCAGGCGCTGCACGAAGCCCAGAGCCACGTTGGCGTCGACGTTGCCGTTCAGTACTGGCAATACATGTTCTGCTTCCGACTCCAACAGGCGCAACAATGGCTGCGCCAGCGCCTCGTCGTCGTCGGCTAGCCAGAGGTTGCGCGTGCTCATGTGCTCATCGAATACCGCAGCAACACGCTCGCTCAGGTCGACTGGGACAGGCTGATTTGATTCAGCCTTCAGAAGGTTCTCGCGCACCGCCTTCGCAAAGTCGGGATCTTCGAACAGCGCGATGGCCCTGTCGCACAATCGAGCCACCCTAGGCGCAACCATGCGTGCATTTGTGAGTGCACGAATATTGAGCAAACGCAGGATGCGCCGCTTACCGGCGGCGTCATCAAGTCGAACTGGCACAGCTTGGAGCATGTTGACCGTGTCTTCGATCAAGGTAAGTCGCCAGTCGGCAAGCACGTGGTCGGCGCCGAACGCAAGTCGGGCAAATGGCAGGTCGACGAATTGCGGTGTTCCAAGCACCAGTTCTCGCAGGCCAGGATCGGGACTATTCAAGGCAAGCGCTTCGGCTTTCATGCGTTCTGCCAGGCTTCGCTGGATCTCGTCGACCGTCGCCCGCCGCTCGCAAAAGATCAGTGTCTTGCGTCCCCGTCGATAGTTATCCAGCGCGTGTTCGACTGTGGCCGCAACCTTCTCGTGCGGAGTGGTTTCCAGCACCATATCGAGCATCTCGATGTAGCGACGCGTTCTTGCAGACAGTTTGGCCGCCTTCCATGATCTGCCATGGATGCCAGCTCGGAATGCCGAGAAGCTGGATGTCATGCCGCTCACCAAGTGAGCTTTCACGCTCTCCGCAGCGCTCGCCTCTGCGCGAATCAACTGGTCGGCACGCATCGCGAGAAAGCTGACCAGTTCGCTGCCCGGTCGCGTCAGGCCACGAGTCTCATAAAGCGCTGTCCGTGGTCGACTTGGAGGCTGTGAGAATTCGCTGCCTGCATGAAAACTTCTCCGCAGGTTTCGCTTCAGATGTCGTACGACGACCTCTTGCTGGATCTTTGACAGCTCTTCGACGGTTACTCTGTAGGACTTGGCCGCCTTGCAGAACACCTGCATTGCAGGCGTGGCCCGCGGATCAGCGAGGAGCCCGTCGACGGTGTCCGGGGCAGGTAACTCTCCTTCGAACGCTGCGCGGACCTGGGCCAGGTCGCTCGCATTGCATGCCAATTCCTCCCAAGCCTGCATGAACTGCCGGTTGGCTGTGACACAGCGACCCACGATGCTTGGCTCACCGGCGTAGAGCGATGCCACCGCCGCAGCGCTCATGCCATCTGGCTTGGCGACCGCGCCGAAAACGGCCTTCAGTTCTTCGGCATCGAGTTGGAACGGTGTCGCTGACATGACGAGCTTGCGCTCGATATGCGGTGCGAAGCCGGCCTTGAACTCCGCTGCGCCGTTGGTGCCGCCTTTCCAGTTGTGGACTTCGTCGACCACGGCCAGGCGGATATTCGCTTCACTGAGCTTCTGCGAGACGACGGCCTTCGTTAGCGCTGCAAAGAACTCTGCGGCGCCGCCTGTCTCGCCACCTACGATGGACTGCCATTTCTCGTCCAGCAACGGCCTGTCCTTCATGACCTGTTCACAGCAGCCCCGAGTTCGAAACAAGTCGATCCGCGCATATTCCTCCTTTAGGCGTTTTAGCGTCATGCCTTCCAGCAGCAAGCCGGTCGGGCGAAGTCGGCCCAGTACCTTTTTCCATGTTTCCACCCAGCGGCCTGTCAACAGAACTGCCAGCAGGAAGGTCACAAAGAGCTTTGTTTCGACACTGTTGCTCTTGGGCTTGGCCAGTGCGCGCATGCCAACGATCAGGACATTCGGCTCATAGTCGTCCTGGTGCTCGGCAAACTCTCGAAACAAGCCCTTGAGTCGCTCAAGCTGGCGGGCAGGTTCGACATTCCACATACCCGCTTTGCGCCCGAGAGCTTCGACCAATTCGCCATTGCGAGACCCGTTCCACTCCTCCAAAAACGTGTGCCAGGCTGGAACAGAGAATTCCGCCTTGAAATTGAAGAGCTCGATCTGGCTCGGTGGTTCATTGGCCAGCACGGTCCAGCGCGCGGTCGGTCGACTTCCGGAGAGTTTCTTCCGTCCAACGAACCACTCCCAGGTGACTTCCAAGAGGCAGCGTAGACGTTCCCCGGTCACGTGCTTCCGCGGCAAGTCCGGGTGGTCGTGCAGGGCAGCAACCAGTTCCCAATAGGAATTGATGACGACGGGGCGCAAGGCATGGTCGGTGGGCTTGTCTTGCCTCTTCGTGGAAGGCTTGACGTACTTCTTGCTGAAACTCCGAACCTCCTGCTCCCATTTCTCTCGCAGCACGGCGCTCGATGGCGTGATGAGCAGAACGCGGCTGGCCTTCGAGCCGCCGCGCAAGATTTCATCGGCGACCACCGTCAAGGCAACATAGGTCTTCCCCATGCCAACCTCATCGCCTATCAGTTGCGCGTCATAACCCACCTCGAAGCGGGACACGACGTGGGCCGCTGTCGCGCGTTGGCGAATCCAGTCGTCCTGAAACTCTTTGTCCGTGAATTCTTTGATGGATGAAAGCGCCTTGGTCATGCAGCAGCACCATGGCAGTAGGCCTGATAACTGGCGAGTCCGGCCTCGTCGGCACCGACCTTCGGAAGCGCCTTTGCCAGTGCGTCGATCAAAATTCGTCTCTCCGCATCCGGCCCTTTCAGGCGACGGGCCAGGAGAAGCAACTCGCCAATGTGGAATGAGAGCTCGGTTCGACCCGGTGCGCTGCGTTCCAGGATGCGCGCAAAGGTCGTCAATGGCTTGCCGACAACATCGTTCCATCGTTCCGGCGACGCTTGCGCTGCGCGCGACTCGAAGGTCCTTTCCACGAGTGCGAAGTCCGACAGGTAGCGCTGCATGCGGACGACGGTGTTGTCGTCTCTTCCTTCGTCGGGGCGATCTGGCTGGGGGGGATCGTCGCCGGGCAATTGCTCCTCACCGCCCAGTCCCCCGCCGCCGTTCCGATCGCGGCCAAGGCAATGCGCCATCCAGTCTTCAGGCGTGGGATGAACGAACTCGAAGCGAGCGTCGAAAAGCGCCGCGGCATGCCTGAACGGAAGGGGGTAGGAGATGGTCGGGGCTGCCCGCCAGATGAACAGCAGGTTGCGCCCACTGAACAATCGTATGCGTGCTTCGTCTTCCGAAATGTCCTGCGACGCGCCATGATCAAAGTTGAGCTCCAAACCACCCCACTCGACACGGTAGTCCGAGAAGGCTCCAGCGCATGCGGCGTCAAAGCCGAGATTGAAGCGAAACCTGCCGCCATCTGTCGGCGTGAGTTCGGCCCGCTGCACGAAGTCCGGGTAATGGTCTGGCAGGGGCACGTCTTCCGGGTCGCTCGTGTCGGACCTTGCCGCCACTTGCGCCGGCAACTCTGCGAACCGGTCGCCAAGAGCGCACCCCAGTCCCTTCTTGAGGGCTTGCCAGAGGGCATCGGGATTGCCATCGTGCCACCAGGCCACGCCCATCTCGTGGTTCCGACCCATCCAGGCGTTGCGGCTGAAGTTGGCGCTGCCCAGATAGATCAGTGCCCGGCCGCCGGCAACCAAGATGAGCAGCTTCGCGTGCAGCGCGCGGTCGATCTTCAAGTGCTCGACTTGAGCTGATTCGTTGGCAGCGCGAATTTGCTCCTTCTCCTCGCCGACCACTTCGAAGGGTATGGACCAGACCTTTCGTTGCCCCGCGCAGCCGAGGTGGCGCTGCGCGATTGTCTCCAGCGCGTCCTCCGCGGTAACCAGTTCCTTGCGATCGATCTGTCCAAGGCGCTTCTCGATGACATCAATGAGCGGCTCGACGTCGGTACTCTTGTCGAAGAAGGGCGCCACAACGAGCATCGTGTCCGGCGTGACGCGATCGGGGAACTTCTCTGCGTATATCTGGAGCAGTTGATCGAGCCCGGGCGGACGTTCGCTAAATCCGCTGGCTATGAGTCGTGGGCCGACTTCGCCAGTCTTCGCTGGCCGCGTCCACGCGACGGCGCGGTCATCGAGGATCGTCAGGATGGCACGCAAGGCGGGCGAGTCGAACGAGCCTGAGTACTCCGACGCAAGCAATCGAGTGAAGTCGGCCAGCAACGCGAGGTCTTCGGTCTCGTCCCGACTCCAGCGGAACGCCAGGAAGGCCTCTCGGTTCGAGAAGATCCCCGACGCGGTAAGGTTCATCGAACCGAGCAGTAGATGGACTCGTCGCTCGGTGATCACGAGATACGCCTTGGGGTGGTGGCAACTCCAAGCCTTGGCCTTGACCGGAAGCAGTTCCAGGAAGTGCGGTAGCAAGCCGGTAGCCTTGGTTTTGCAGGCATCGTAGATCACCACTGGAGAGAGGTCCGCCAGATTAGCCAGGTGGGCAGGCGTGGGTTCCAGCCGCTCGGCGAGCGAGCGTTGCAGCAGAAGGTTGAGCAGTTGCTGCTCGTCGAACTCGTAGGTCAGGACCAGAATGCGCTGGACGGGGTCGTCCGCGCTGTCGAGCATGTCACCGAACCGATCCAAGAGTGTTGGCTTCTCGACTTTCATGACCGGACCTCAGAAATCTGCGCATGGTCGTGCCACAGGCGACATTTGCCGAAGTGCCAGTCGCGTCGGTAGAAGTACTGTGCACGGTTCAGCGCCTCCGCTGTCGTGTCGCCCAGGCCGTTGACGACACCTGAAATCTGCCCCCAGTCCACCCGACCCCGGATCTTCACACCGTCATGGTCGATGAACGGCGCTGCGCCCTTGGCGGCGTGATGGGCCATGTGGTGATCAATCAGACACCGCTCCACAATCGGCAACGTGGCATCTGCTTGCGCGACGGATGCAACAAGCCGCCTCGCATCTTCGAACCCCGCTTGCTTTACACAGGCTTGTGCCAGCGGCACCACTTCCTTTGCCAGGCGCTTCAATTCCGCCGGTGCTTCGGCGGCCATGCCCTCACGCTCGGCGCGTGCCAGGAAGTGAAAGAAGATCAACTGCAAGGCGCCGGTAACGCGCTCGAACTGATAGATCGCGTCGAGCGTCGAGCGCAGTTCGGGATACTGCTTCTGCAGCTGCGACCAATGTGCCTGGTAGGCCGGTGCGTCGTCGAAATCCAACCAGCGTGCTTTCAGCGGTCTCTTCCAAAGCGGGGTCCGAGGTGGATGGCGATCGCAGTGCTCTTCAATGGCGCGGCGCCAGGCTTTAGTCTCCTTGTTTGAGGCCTGTGCTTGCAATCCAAAATGCCTGCCAATCTTCTTCAATGCCGGCTCATCGAACGGTTCGTTCCTGGTCCAGGCCTCCAGAAGCGCGTTCCAGTCAGAGGCACGTCCGGCGAACCCTTCAGCCAGCTCGCGCCCAAGTTCGGTGAGCGCATTCTTCTTCGCGCTCACCAGTTCCCAGGTCATGGCGGGCCGACTGTAGTGGCCTAGCGTGCCATACGACAGGCGATTGAGCAGCGAGTCGCTACGCGAGACCTCGCCGAGCCGGATGCCCTTTGGCAGTCGCTCCAGCAGCCGGGTGAACTTCGTGACGTTCAGCGGCCGCTCCTCCAGACTGACGGCAGTTCCCCAGAGAATTTCGAGCCGACGGAACTCTCGCGGCAGATCCTTGCCGGCCGCCTTACCTTGCTCCTCCAGACGCAGCCATAGAGCGCACAGCAGGCCCAGGTAGGCCGGGTGGTGGGTCAGCACCGTGAACTGTGGAAAGAGCACATCGCGCAAGGCACCGGCTGGGCGCATCAGACCCAGCGGGTCGACGGCCTGCGACACCTTGTCGATGATCTTGTACTCGGTTAGCTGGATCTGCATCCGTCTCGTTGCCTACTCAAACTGGGTAGAAGGAGTGCATGCATGCTCGTCGCAAAGCACCGCTCTGGTTGCCGTCGAGAGCCCCACGTGCGCCACAGACTTCGCAGGTCACGCAAGACGTCTCCGACGCTTGGCCCAGCATCTCCCGGATCGCTTGAGTGGTTCGGCTCCGCGCGTTTGCACTGGCTCAGGACGATCAGGTTGTGCGTCGACGGCAGTTGCCTCGGCAGTGCCGAGACAAGCTCCTGACGCGGGTACGTTTCGTAGAACTGCCGCATCCGGAACAGGTTGGGTCGGGTAAAGCCGCGCAGGCTCGGCTGGGTCCGGGCCTGCTACTGGCCCGCGGTGCCACTCGCCGGCGCCGCCATCGTGCCGCGGCAGATTTCATGGCCGCAAGCACACGGGTAGTCGGCCGGGTCATCACCGTCGACCACGAGCGCGTAGTCGAGCAGGATCTCTTCTCCTGCTCGAATGCGTCGCATCGCACGCACCTTCACGATGAGCTCACCGCCTGCGCCGTAGCTTTCGACGGCCTCGACGTTCGGAGCACAGGCATGGTTGATGTGCCTGGTCGCATTGCCGCCTTGGGCGCCATCGATGATGGACCCATCGGAGAGCCCGAACAGGTAGGTGAGCTTGTCGTTCCACTCAGCATGGACCTCGTCGGGCCCATAGCGCTTGCCTGCATACTCACCGACGAGCTGCCCGGCACGCAGCGCTTTTCGCGCGAAGACGCCCCGCCCATGGATCTCGCTTCGCATGACCTCGACAGCTGTCAGTTCGGCCATGGCTGGTGACTCTTCGATAGTTTGCATGGGACGCAATTGTTCCGCATTTGAGCGAGGCCAACTCGGCTCCCGCGTATTTCGATTCGGGCACTGCCACACAGCTTGCTCGCCGTCCATCCTGGCTCGCTCACCCGAATACCTTCTCCACCTCGCGCCTGCGCCGCTTCGCCTCCGACCGGTCATAGATCGCCGTCGTCGCATCGCTCGCGTGCCCGAGGTTCTGCCGCAGCACGCCGCGATCACCGCCGGCCTCCACGAACTTTCTGCCATGGGTGTGGCGCATCCAGTGCGGACTGGCCTGCCGGATCCGCGCCGCCGCTTGGCGATCGTCGCCTTCGATCTCTTCCGCGCACGCGCGCAGCGCCGCCTTCATGAGCTCGTAGACGCGCGTCGCATCCATCGGCCGCATCGGATCCTTCAAGGCCGAGATCAGTGGTGTCTGCGGATCCAGCGTCGCCAGGTAAGGCCCCAGCCCCTTGGTGTCCAAATGCCCTGCCAGCTGCCAGGCGATGCGTGCGGTCAGCGGCACCTCGCGCTCCTTAGAGCCCTTGCCGACGACGATCAGGTTCCACGCCGGCTGGCCCTCCTCGTCCACGTCCTGGCGCAACCACCCTGCCCGCGCGTTGGCAAGCTCGACCGCGCGCATGCCGGTAGCCAGCGCGAGATCGAACATGATGCGCAGCCGGTCGTTGGCCGGCGTCTGCGGTCGCTTCTTGAGCCAGGCCGAGACCCGGTCCCATTGCTTGTCAGACAAGGAGCGGAGCTCCTGCAGCGGCTGCGCCCGGTTCGGTCGCGGTGCCTGGGTCCAGGGGTTGCTGTCCAGATAGCGCACGTCCACGAGCCAGGCACACAGCGTGGTCACGATGGTCTCAGCGGCCTTGCGGGAGGCCGGGGCGAGCGGGCCTTCGAAGGGCCGCCAGTGCTCGGACCAGCGCGGCACCGACTTCCCGCCGATCCACTCCGGACCGGGGGCGCCGAGGAAGCGCCGGTATTCGAGGCAGTCGACGTGGTCGAGAGAGCTGAGCGCCTTGTGTCGCTCGAAGACCGCCCACAGCAGGAAGCGCTCGGCCTCCTTGCGGTAGGCCCGGAAGGTATGGGCGTTGCCGGTCTCGCCGACCGGGCGGCGCAGTTCCAGCCACTCCATCACGGCGGCGTAGTCGTGGCGCGCGCGGGCCTTGCAGCGTTCGGGGTCGGCGCGGTTGCTGCCGTCGGCACCGGACAGGGTGGACGGCAGGCGCAGCCGTTCGATGGGGACGACGCCGCTGGCCACGCGGGGGGTGAGGGCAGCGACGTCGAGTTGGCGCAGGGGGGCGAGCGCGGTGACGGAGACCGGGCCGAGCGCCTCCTCGTGCTGGCGCAACCAGGTGACCAGGCGCACCGCACCGCCCTCCCCGATTCTGGGCACCTTGCGGTACCAGCGGTAACCGTGCAGGCGGATGTAGAACATCAGCTCGGAGATCCGCAGGACGCCGACGGCGCCGAGTCGCTTGACGGTCTCGGAGTCGAGCCAGCCGGAGAGTGCGTCGGCCGGCGCGGGGGTGGTGGCGGCGAGGACTTCCAGTCGCCGCAGGGCGTCGAGCTGGCGCTGCACCAGGCGGCCGCGGCGTTTCTCGGCGCGCAGCTCGGGGGTGTCGCGTTGACGTGTCGGGCGAGCGGTGTCCGGACGCAACGAGGCGACCTTGCCGTAGCGCTGCTCAAGCAGCTCGACGAGCTCGGCCTCGCTGTAGAAGCTCGCGTCCTCGAGCTCGGCGGCGAACTGTTCTAGGGTGGGCAGGCGACGCGGCGCGAACAGCTCGGCGGTCTGGCCGACGGGGACAGTCAGCTTGGACGCCGACAGTGCCCGTAGCTTGATGCGGGCGCTGTCACGGCGCAGGAGCGCGGCAGTCTGCGGGTCGCCGTGGCGCTTGGAGACGGAGGCCAGCAGGTCCAGCATGGTGCGCACCGTGGTGCGCATGCGCCGCAGGTCGTCGGTGCCGCGGTGGCGCATGTACCGGTCCCAGGCGTCGTGCACGTCCACGCCCTGGACCCAGGCGCTGAGGAAGCGGAAGTCGGCGGAGGTGAGTTTCATGGGGCGCGGGCGCTTGCCGACCTCAACTCGTTGCGAATTCGTATCGCCATGCTGGTCTGCTTCACGGGCGTCGCACCCATGCGGCCTCAATGGGCACCCGACCACTCCCAGGGGTTGAGCAACGCGGCGCCCGTCCCTTGGAAATCGGTGACGTTGCGGGTCACCACCGTCATGCCATGCACGAGCGCTGTTGCGGCAATCAAGCAGTCGCGCTCTGCGCGGCGGTTGGGCACATGCAGCTGGGCACATTGGAGCGCGACGGCCGAGTCCACCGGCAGCACGCGGCCTGCGAACGCGGGCATCACGTGCGCCGTCATCCAGCTGCGCAGGAGTGCCCCCTGGGTGGGGTCGCGGCGTTCGAGCTGCAGGATGCCGAGCTCGAGCTCCAGCACGGTGATCGCAGAGAGATAGAGGCTGCCCGCGGACACGGACGCAGCCCACGTCGTCACGTTGGGGTCGGCGCGACCGCTGCCCGCCTTGCGAAGCTCCGAGACGACGTTCGTATCCAGCACGAACATCAGCTCAAGTCCGCGCTGCGGTACAGCTCGCCGACGCGCGGAGGCTCGAATTCGATGTTGGCCGCCTCCGGCATGGCCAGCAACGCCACGATGCTCGCAGGTGGGCCGGCGAGTTCCTGGTAGCGCTCGATCGACAACAGCACATGCGCCGGCCTGCCCCGGTCGGTGATGAAAACCGGACCCCCTGCAGCCGCCTTTTTTGCGCCGGCGGTGTCCTGGTTGAACTCGCGACTGGTCAGGGTGGTGATGGTCACAGCCACTCTCCGAAAATTAATGTAGCAACGTTACTACATACAACACTCAGACGCAAGCGGCCCGTTGTTCGTCACGCCAAGCGGAGCGTGAGGCGCCCTCCTCCCGCGCAGCCCGCCCTGCGAGTGGTGCCACCCGGGCGTCATTGCGCAATCTGGGCTGATTGTTTCACCAGGCTGGTATTTTGTCCAGGAAATAAGGCACCCTGATAATAATAGTTATCAGGGTATGCAATTGGTGCCAGGCGCCCCCGGGATATGGATACTTATCATGTATCTAACGGTCGCAGTGCCGGCAGCCAATGCCCGCCCCACGTACAGCCGTGTTGGCGGCCACTCGTGGCCCTAAGCATCAACGCGGCGACGCCGCTGCGAAGCCTTCAACACTCAGCGCCAGGAATCCTGATTCTTCGGCAGTGCCCCGGCCGGGTCGTACACCTGCAGGGTGTCGTGCGCGGCGAGCGCATCGTTGTATACGACCAGATTGGTGCCGCCAGGAGCGACCTTCGAGGCGAAGAGCATGCCCTTGGCACCGGCGGCGACGGCCTCGTCGGCCAAAACCCAGCTGGGCGGCTCCACGCGCTGGTCGAACCAAAGTTCGCGCCAGTCGCAGTAGAACTCCTCCCACAGGCCGGACCAACGGCCAGGATCGTAGCCGGCGCGGAAGTCGACTACTGGCGCCAAGCGCAGCGTGTAGCTCACCAACGTGCCCGGCGGCATCAACGGTGAGAGTTGTTGGTACTCTCGAACAGCGGTTTCCGCTTCGAGCGAGAGGTAGAGCGCCGAGGTCCCAGGCCGGTTCACCCTGCCCCCGTGGGCCGCAGCACCCGCGCCGCTGGTGGG
Source organism: Burkholderiales bacterium (assembly GCA_040007475.1). Classification (GTDB taxonomy): domain Bacteria; phylum Pseudomonadota; class Gammaproteobacteria; order Burkholderiales; family Burkholderiaceae_C; genus LMDS01. The sequence continues at coordinate 13,074 of JBDTVC010000007.1, read as the reverse complement.
CGCAGTAGCCCACTTCGGCGCATGCATCCGGTAGGCCGTCACCGGTCCCAGCTCGGCGAGGATCATCCCGCTGCGCCGCCCTCGAGCGAAGTCACATAGCGCAGGAGGTCGTCCGTGCGGCCTTCAGACACCAGGCGCTCGGCCGTCTTGTAGCCGAACACGGCCAGAGGTTCCGTGCGGTACCAGAACAGCGCCTTGTTCAGGTCACCATTGAGGTCGGTGGCGGCCTTGATGACGCGCAGGGCTTCGCGAAGAAAGTCCTGCACCCCGCGAGAGCTCGGTGCACGGCTGATCGTATTGCGATGCACGTGCGCTTGCTCGGCCAGCGTTTGCAGGTCGATGTGCATCGCCTGGCTGAAGCGCTTGGGTGACAGCACAGGGGCCAGCGTGTCGGCGTCCTTGAGGAACTCGACGAAGTGCTGGTAGGTCCCGCCCAGTACGGGCGGTGCGACGACTGTTGCTTCTGCCATATTCGTACTCCACTGGTTTAGCGCACAATATATGCACTATTTGAGCACATTTAATGCAGCGCCGCAAGGGCGCGTGTGCCGCGCCGAGCTGGCCCATCAGTAGCCCAGGTGGAGGTCTTGCGACAGGTCGGCCAGCTCCTGCACGCCTTCTCGGACTCCAGACGCCGCGCGCCCTGGTAGCGACGCCGCTCAGTGAGCTCAATGCGGCGATGGCGTCCGACCTTGTGGCATTTGAGGCGCGCGGCTTCGACTTCCTTGATCACGAACGGCCGCGAGATGTTCAGGAAAGCTGCCGCCTCCTGAGTCGTCCGCTCGTGGTTCTGCGGTACCAGCATCACCGGGCGCTGCTGCGCCATCATGCCGAGCATGTCGGCGAAAAGGCGCTGGCCATCGGCGGCAACTCCAGCACCGGAGCGTCTGTCATGGCGCGGTTTTGATCGACCAGGGCGATGCGCTACGCACGCGAGTGATCGGGCGCCGCCATCAGGCAACGCTGCGCGACCTTGGCCAACTCAGCATCCTTCTCGCTGGCTACGGGCTCGAGCAAGTCGGGGGGGTTGTCATGGCAGCTCCAATAGCTTGGTGGAAGGGGCAGCCCGGATTTTTGGGCACCTGAAAACCATACCTCCTATTCGCAGCATCCGTTCCAATCGAATTAATCGAAACGAGGGGTTCGCCGTCTTGCCAACGTCCTTTGGGTTCTGTTCTTCGGCGTTCGGACCCCGCCGTGCTGCCATTCACTCTCCGATCACGATGCCAAGTCTGGAACGGCAACGCTGGTTGGGCGCCGTTCGTTCGCTCGCGATCAGAGATTGGCAGCCAGGTTCGCAGTCCGAAAGTGCGACCGCCCATTGAACGAGCGAGTGAGCGCTCGACCGAAAGGCCAGTTCGCATGCAGCATCAGGGTCCCTCCGCCCAGCCTCGAAAGGTTAGGCATGCCCAACCGGCCGTCAGCCCTTGAGGAAGTCCTCGATCACTTTCACCAACGCCTTGCGTTTGGAGTCCGGGAAGGCGCCTGCCTCAAACCGAACAACCGCCCTGCCCTTGCTGTCGGCCGACAATTTCCCCGCCACTTTTCCCGCTTTCGAAATCGTCAGAGTCGCCGGTGTTGAACCGTTCAACTCTGGGCCCGGAATCCCAATCACTTTGGAAAGGACACCCGCCGCGTTCAAGTCTCCGCGCGCGCCCACCAAGGCCCGCGCCCTCTCAAGCGTGCCGTCCGGGTCCTTTTGCAGCGCCTCGGCAAGGGGCGCTGCCCAGCGAAACTGGATATCCAGTGGGCTTTGAAACGCGGCAACGACCGTCTCCGGCAAGCGCGCCAGGGAGACGCTCTTCGAGACCAGGGAGACATCCACGCCTAGACTCTCTGCCAGGCGCCGCAGGGAGCTGTAAAGACCGTCATCAAGGGCCTTCCGATACATGGTCCCCTGCTCCCAGGCAGACAGGTTCTTCCGTCCCCGATTCTCCCGCTCCATTTGCTCGAAAAGGCTGACGTCGGAAGCCTCCTCAATGGCAGCGAGCACGGGGATTCCAAGGTCCATGCATGCACGATGTCGGCGATGGCCAAAGATCAGCTCGTATGTTGCGTAAGTCGCAGGTGTTGAACCGTTCAACACCGGCGCAGGGCGAACCTTGATCGGCTGCACATTTCCGCCAGCGGCGGCAATCTCTGCCTTCAGTTCCTGAAACTCGGCCGTGAGAAACGACGCCTCGTGTCGGTTCGCCCACTTTGACGCCTTCACGGTCGCCGGATCCAGCTTTCGCAGCGGAGACTCTCCCTCGAGCGTCCTGACGCGCTCCTTGAGCGCCTCCGCCTCAACTATCGCAGTCGACTGAGCGGCCAGGAAACCCATCATCGTGCCGGGGGCGGTTTTCGACTTGGCCGGGTCAGCGGGGTCGGCGACGGGCTTCGGGCCGGCCTGCAAGCCGGGGATCATCCCGGCCTTCTCAAACATCTTCCTGACCATCATTCAGCTCCCTGAACAGCCGGTGTTGAACGGTTCAACACCGGCGCACGCGGCGGCGCGTCCGTACCGCCTTGACTTGGGTCAATCTGGCGGCGCCAGACCGATTGCACAGAAGTCTCGATGTAGCTCACCATCAAGTCGTACGCATCCCGAGCCCGTTTGAACGTCCGCGCATTGCCGTCGTACTTCGTGATGTCGTAGACCGTCCCGAACTCCACCGTCGCCGAGGCAGTGACGGCCGACTTCGGGATCTCCATCGGAAGCACGGACACCCGGTTCGCATACGTGGTCTGAATCCATTGCTTGACGATCGCGCCGGTGGCATCCGAACTGTCGACACGGCTGAGCAGGATGTTCATGAAGTCGAACTGCTTGTCCAACCCCCGGTTGGTCAACAACTGCGTGGTCAGGTCAGAAAAGAGTGACCAGAACTGGGCGGCCGAGGCGAAGTCCAAGGTACTGGGCGGCAAAGGCATGATGATCCCGTTGCTCGCCAAAAGCGCGTTGATCGTCGTGTACGACAGGGCAGGGGGCGTATCGATGACGATCAGGTCATAGTCGCCTCGCACGTCGTCGATTCCGTAGTTCAGAACGTTCCAGAATTCGAACCCTTCTTCCTTGGTTTGCCGTGCGGGGAGGGCGAACTCCGCTCCGAAGAGCAGTGGCGCGGCCGGCACCAGGTCGATGCCGTCCCAGTAGGTCGGCCGGATCGCGTACCGAATGGACGTCTCGGCACCCATGACCAGCGGAAGAATCGTGTCCTCTTCCTCCACTTCGGAATCCGGCAAAATGCCGAACAGCGTCGTCAACGAACCTTGCGGGTCGGTGTCGATCACGAGAACTTTGTGCCCCAGCAGCGACATGCCCTGCGCAAGGGTGACTGCCGTCGTTGTCTTACCGACACCTCCCTTGAAATTTGCGATGCTCACGGTCACCGCCTCGGCACCGACCGGCCTCAGACTCTCCTTGCGGTACTCCCGAACCCAAGTCCGCACCTCCGCCAACGTGAACTGCCGCCGATTGCCAACCTCATTGAGGGCACCTTGCGGCAAGTCGCCGCGACTCATGCGGTGGGTCAGCGACCCCTTCTCGATATTGAGGAGCTGGGCCAACTGGCTCAGGTTCCAGACGGGGGCTGCCTTGCGAGTCGTCGGCGACAACATCGCAGCACGAATCTGCGACATCATCTCGACTGAGTGCGCCGCTTGCTCTGCGATGTCAGCGAGCCCGATCGGAGCCGGCGACTTGATGGTTAGCTTTGACATGGAGTCCTCCAAGCGCTAGTTTAGCGCTCGCTTTACGCTTAGTCGGCATCCATTCAAAAAAGCGTAAACAGGACAATGAACGGCGTCAACCGTAAGCCGCAGCTCTTGCTTTTGCCTTCGTTCTTGAACTCAAAGACTCCACAGCGGGTTCAATAGGTTCACAAGCCTTTAATCCTTTAGAACCTTTAAGTGAAGAAAACTCCCATTTAATCAATCACTTACGTCAATTTACGTGAGGGAGAATAGGAGGACATGTGAGCACCTTTAGGCAAGCACGTGAGTGGATATGGGTAGCGACGTGAGGGCGCCTAGGGCCTTCCGTGAGTGGATATGGGTTTCTGGACAAGTCCACCATAGGCCAGGCCGTGGCGGGTCGTCAGGGCCGAGCATCCGGCTAGAGGTGAGCTGTTTTGGGTATGTTTGCCGGCCAATTTCCGATTTCCGCGCCCGAAAGCCGTGGCGTCGAGATCGATCTAGCTTTAGTCCGGGTTCTGCTTCGGGTCTTCGCAAGCGATCGACAGACGTGAGGGGTTTTGGGATTCCCGCCCCGGGGCCGACGTGAGGACTTTTGGGTACTAGTTGCGTATCTCAACGCGACGCTGGCAGGCGTCGGGTCATGCTTACGTGAGGGCTTTTAGGTTTCCGCGACTCAATGTGAGCAGGGTAATTCACGTTAACATGGCGGAATGAACGGATTCACATGACCCGCTCGTCGACTGCTCAGAAGGAGCTGATCGAGAACCCGCTTCGCAAGCCGGTCAATACGTTGGCCATCGTGCCAACGAAGTCCAGCAAGATCACCGTCCTTGCTCGCAAGGCCTACAACGTGCTGCTCTACATCGCGCAAGAGCAGGGCATCGACCAAGAAGTTTTCCGCGCCCCGCTACAGAGCATTCTGCGCGGTGTGGACTTCAATTCCAACGCCAGAGAGATCGTCAAGCAGCATCTGCGCGCGATGGTCAGCACGACCGTTGAATGGCAGTCACCGACGGCAGGGGAGGGCGAAGCGTGGAACGTCGCCGGCCTCCTTGCGCACGCAAAGGTCTACAAGCAATCTGGCGAGAACTGGGTTGAATGGTCGTTCGCACCGAACATCAAGCACGAGTTGCTTGAACCGCAACGATTTGCGCGCTTGCGCCTAGACGTTATCTCGCAGCTTAGGCGCCACTCGGGTGTTGTCCTCTACGAGATCTGCGCCCGCTATCGCGACGTAGGTCTAACTGCTCGGCAGCCGTGGCCATGGTGGCGACCCGTGCTGACCGGAAGCCCGGATACTGAAGACTCGGTGAAACAGGAGTACCGATTCTTCAAGCGCGATGTATTGAAGCTGGCCATCGCCGAGATCAATGCCGTCACGGACCTCGATGTCGCATTGATCGAACACAAGGCAGGGCGCTTCATTGCGGACATCCAGTTCAGGGTGGCGAAGAAACAGCAGGAGTCCTTGCCGTTGCGGCATCCGCCTGTGCCGGTTGACCTGTCTCAGGTCGTGCGCGCAACCGTCGCAGGCATCCGTTCGGAGGACGCGGAGGCATTAATTCACGCGCATGGAAATGACGCGATGACAGCGGGGCTCGACTCGCTGCACAAGCGCATCGCAAGCGAGTTCCCGGAGCCCCTGCGCGATCCGTACCGCTACCTGCGAGCGCTCCTTGAATCAAACTCTGCCAGCGCCGCCAAGAAGGCTGCTGAAACGCTCGCCGAGCCTCCTGCGAACAACAGCGTCGTGGCGGCGGCCGCATTGGAAGGATGGACCGCTGAATGGGTCAGTCGGCGGCGGGCTTTGGTGGTGGCGGAGTTCGAAGCCCTGTCAGTCGAAGCCCAGGGTGAATGGGTCGGAAGGCTTCGCACGCATTTGATTGAACGAGGTGCCCACCCGTCGATTCGCAAGCGGCTCGACTCCCACGGGTGGAAGCACCAGCTCGTGGCCGGCGAACTCATACGGTTTTTCAAAGGCGCCGACTGGGACAAGCCAAGTCCGCAGGAACTGCTTGCGATAGCCGCCCACCGCGGTGGTCGATAGGCCTCAATGTGCCACGACTATCAACATAGTTGAGAGTCTTGGTGGTGCAGCCTGAGCACCTTCGCGTGCGCGGCACCCGAAACGATCTTGAGCTGCCGAACGATGCCCGCCAAGGCGGCCGTCCCCCGCACATCGTCAGCCAGTTCTCGGGCTCGGGCACAACGGCGACGGTGTCACCGTAGAGCTGGATCTGGCCGTCCGTAAGGGCCAAACGTAAGGCAACGCTGAACAAGCCCCCAGATTTCACCGTCCAATAGTGACGATGGGCGCGAGCGCGCAATTGACGCCACTTTTGGCTCGACGATGCGAATTCTCAGCGACTTGCACTGCGAGGCATGCCATCTCAACGTGTCTCGCAAGCCTTTGGCTCGCTTGGACCGGACTCAACCCGCGGCGCCTTGACTCGCAGTCGCCTCGGCCCCAACAATCGTCCGCACAGGGGGCGGAGCCCGCCGCATCACTGCAACCCAAAACAGACTCAGCAGGAGGAAGAGATCGATGAAGACCGGTTCATCCCATTCGCCACTGACGCGCATCCTGAGCGGTGTCGGTGCCTTTCTGTTCTGCGCCACGGTAGCAGCCCAGGGTCAGCCCGACCCCTTCGCCGGCAACAACACGCGCTACCCGGAACTCAAGGACTACCCGAAGGAGTATCCCAAGGACCTGCCGAAGGGCTTCCGCACCAGCAACTACGAGTACCCTTTGCAGGCGGACGCCCGTCCCTGGCTCGCGAGGCGGCCCAACGCGGCGCTGAGCAAGCAGACGGCACCTGCCTACATCGCGGCGGTGAAGAAGTTCATCGAGGACGACCTCTCCGGCCTCGTCAATGACCCGATGAACTGGTCGCCACAGAAGGCAGGCTGGTACGACATGCCCTGGGGCGGCCAGGGCTCGACGATGTCGAACGGCCTGGTCGACCCGACAAGTGGCCGCGAGGCGATGCTCGGCTCCTACACCGGGCAGGTTCTGCAGCCGGATTCCTATCCCTCCAACCCGCCGAAGTTGCCCTTTCAGAACCATGCCGTCGTCTACTACAACGATGTCGCGGCGTCCCAGTTGGGCAAGGTCTGGCGCGACCCCTTCCACCCCGATGTGAAGGCCGCCCAGTTCCCGGAAGGCTCAATGGTGGTGAAGGTCGAGGCCGCGACACTCACTGAAGACGACTGGCCGGTGCTGAAGAACTCCACCGTCTCGTACATTTTCCGGCCGCCCGTGGCCTCTCTGGACGAGCCAGACCCCACCAAGCGCATGCCGGTGGTCACGCCGATGCGCTTTCTGCAGATGGCGGTGCGCGTGAAGGACAGCGTCGCCTCGCCGCAGACAGGCTGGGTCTTCATCGCCTTCGCCTACGACACGCGTTCGAACGGCACCACCGTCTGGGACCGCGCGACTCCGGTCGGTGCGACCTGGGGCAATGATCCGCAGCTCGCAAAGTACCCGAACGGCCTCGGACCGAATGGCCAACTGACCGAGACCTGGCTCAACCCCAACATGGCGCCGTTCGTGAAGGACGGGCTGGGATGGGGCGGTCGCCTGGCCGGGCCGCTGGACCTCGGCATGCGCCGCAACGTGGTGACGGTGTCAGGTCGCCGCTACGCCGACCTGAAGGACCAGCCGGGCCTCGGCGCGTCCTCCTGCATCAGTTGCCACAGTTCGGCGCAGTACCCCTTCGTCGCCAACCTCTACCCATCGCCGAACATGGTGTTCCCGCGGGAAGGCGGCGGGCAGTTCCTGCTCTACGACCCGGGCACGCCCCTGTGGGCGCAGTGGTTCCAGAACCGGCCGGGCACGCAGGCGCTTTCTGGCAAGGGCCGCAAGGACATCGTCGGCACCGACTACGACATGATGCTGACCTTCGCATTGATGCGCGCCAACGGTTCGGCCGACATCGACGCCTTCATCCGCCACCCGCGCGCGGGCCACTGACCCACCGCTGGGCCCGGCCCGCGACGTTGCGCGGCCGCGCCGGGTTCAGCCGATCGCCAGCTCGCGACGGCGGGCGCTGCGCTCGACCCAGGCTACGGCGCCCTGGGCGCGCGCCAGAGTGGCTGCCTGCTCGAAGATCTCGGCGGCCTCGCCTCGGCGGCCCGGCAGCGCCGCCAGGGCCGCGGCGCGTTCGGCCAGCAGAGGGCTTTCGAACTGCCGTTCGCCGTTGGCCGCGATGCGCGCCAATTGCTCATCGGTACGCTGCAGCGCCTGTTCGTGCATCCCCAGCTGTCCCAGGATTTCGGCCTCCAGTGCCGCGAACCAGGGTTGCCAGTTCTCGAAGCCGGTCTGCGCCCAGCCCACCTGCCCGGCCTGGACTTCCGCCAGGCCGTCCTGCCAGCGCTGCTGGCCATGCGCCAGCGCCCAGCCGCGGGCGATGCGGCCCATCGCTATGAATTCGGGAAAGCCGAACTGGCTGGAGAACGCGATGCAACGCTCGGCCATCGGCAAGGCTTCCTCGACGTCGCCGCGCATTACCGCGGTGTTGAAGTTGGCCAGCATCGCGAAGCCGAGCGTGTGCGGCTGGTTCAGCCCTTCCGCGAGCAGGAGTGCCTCGGCTGCGATGCGGTGCGCAGCATCGGCAAATCCCAGCACCTGCGTCGCCAAGGCCAGGTAGAAGCGGCCGAAGACGCCGAAGTCCATCAGGTACACCGGGTATAGCGCCGCGTCGCGCTGCGGCTCGTAGAGCGCGGTCGACTGCGACAGGTGCCCGCGCGCCGACTCGGGCTGACCGAGGTGGAAGCGCACCATGCCGGCCATGTTGTGCGCGGCCATCGCTGCCTCGGTGTCGCCCGCGCGCTGATCGGCGGCCTGGAGCAAGCGGTCGACGAGGGCACTGGCCGTCGTCAGGCGCGCCCGACCCCAATTGAAGAGGCACCAGCCGTAGCTGGTGGGGAAGAGTCGCGGCTGCCCCGGCAGCGTCTGGCTGAGGCCGTAGGCACGCTCCTGCACGGCGCCGAAGTCGGCGCTGCCGGGGCCGCGCAGCACCATCGTCGTCGGGCCCAGCATCGACAACAGGCCGAGTTCGGCCGCGTCACGCTCGGGCCCCGCAGGCGCGTGGGCGAGCGCGTCGACCCCCGCTCGCAGGTGCCCGGCCGCTTCGCGCGGGGCGCCGCGCGACAGCGCCTGCCCGCCCGCAGCCTGCCACCAGGGCGCCGCGCGCAGGCCCTGGCCGGCGCGCGCGAGGTGGCGCGCCGCCAGCTCGGGCTGGCGCTCGACGCGATCGGGGAATCGGCCCAGCAGCGCGTCGGCGATGCGGCCGTGCAACTCGGCGCAGCGCTTGGGCGGCAGGGACGCGTAGGCCGTGTCTTCGATCAGCGCGTGCTTGAACACGAGCCGCTCACCGTCGGCGCTGCTGGTCAGCACTAGGCCGCTGTCGAGTAGCGCATGCAGGCCGCCTTGCAGATCGCCATCGCTGTAGGCCCCGGTGGCTGCGAGCAAATCGCGGTCGAACTCGCGGCCGACGACCGAGGCGATCTGCGCGATCAGCTTGCCGATGGCGGGCAGCCGGTCGAGCCGCGCCATCAACAGGTCCATCAAGGTTTCCGGCACGACGCGCCCGGCAACGCTGGCGTTGCCACCCGCCGCGCGGGTTTCCAGCAGCATGCGAGTCATCTCCTCGATAAAGAGCGGCACGCCGTCGCTGCGCTCGACGATCGTCGCCAGCCAGTCCGCGGGCAAGTCGGCCTGCTGCGCGGCGACGGCTTTGACATCGTCGCTCTCCAGGCGCTGCAGGCTTTGGCGGATGAACAGCTCGCCGGCAGGCCATGGGGACTCGAAGTTGGGGCGCGAGGTCATCAGCAGCAGGATCTGAGCCGTGTCCCCGCTTGCCAGAAGCAGGTCGACGACTTCGAGGGAGGTCGGGTCGATCCAGTGCATGTCCTCGAAGACGAGCAATAGCGGCCGATCGTCTGCCAGGCCAACGAGGTAGCTCGCCAAGGCCGCGCGGTCGGCAGTGCCAACGCGGTGGTGCGCAAGGCCGGAGAAGTAGTGCTTCAGTGCCTCCTTGGTCATCTGCAACTGCATCGGCGGCGGCATCGCGAGCGCGGGGTAGCGTCCATCGAAAGGGACGCCCACCAAAGCCGCGATGAGCGCGCATTCGTGCGGGTCGTCGATGCCGGCGATCGCCAGTTGCGCTTCAAGCTTGTCGAGTTGCTCGGCCGGGCTGTCGCCTCGGCTCATGCCCGCGGCAGCGGCGAGGTGCTGCACGAAGGGCTGCAGCGCGCTGTTGAGGTGGAAGGGCGAACATTGAAGCCGCAGCAGCGTGTGGCCCTGCGCCGGCAGTTCGTGGTGCAGCGCAGTCGCGAGGCGGGACTTGCCCATACCGGGCTCGCCCACCAACAGAGCACCGCAGGTGCGGCCGGCGACCACGCGCTGCCAGTGCTCGTGCAGGGACTGCAGTTCGGCCTCCCGGCCCACCATCGGCAGGCTGGCATCGCGGCCTCGCCATGCCGAGCGGCTGTCGAGCGAGACCGCGCTGCGCAACAGACTGATGGCCACTGGGGCCTCGAAACCCTTCAGCGCGTGTTCGCCCAAGTCTTCGTACACGAACTGCGCGCCGGCGATGCGGCGGGTGGCTGGCGCCACGCCGATGCCGCCGGCGGGTACCGCGGCCTCGATGCGCGCGGCCAGGTTCGGCGTCGTGCCGGCGACTGCTACACCTTGGCTGAGGCTCACCGCCACCATGCCGGTGGCCACACCGATGCGCAGGGCCAGCGGCTCGCCTTCAACGGCCTCGATGCGCGGCACCTCGTCGGCCAGCACCAGCGCCGTGTGCAAGGCGCGTACGGCGTCGTCCTCGTTGGCCACGGGGTAGCCGAAGTAAATGTCGACACCGTCGCCGACGATGCGTGCCACGAAGCCGCCGAAGCGCGCGGCGACGCGGCGCACGGCGTCGTGGTACTGGCCGAGGGCGTCCAGCAGGTCGTCGGGGTCGACACGCTGTGCCAGATCGGTCGAGCCGACGAGGTCGCAGAACAGGACCGTCATCTGCCGGCGCGAGGTGCGCGGCACGACCTCTTCGGTCGGCAGCGGAGCGCCGCACTGGGCGCAGAAGCGGCTCCCGGGCGAGTTGGGGGCTTGGCAACTGGGGCAGGGCATGGGCGACTCCTCTGTGGGACCTTGGACCGGCTTGTCAATCGCGTGGGCGCCTTGGGCCATGGGACACAGGTCACGCCGCGACCGCCGGGTCAGACGATAGCCGATCCCCGCAGCTTTGGGCACCGGGCCGCCTGAAGCGTGTTGGCTGGAGGATGTCAGTCCGCTTGCAACTGCTACCCACGGGCTGGCGCGCGCGGCGGCGCACGGGCCTGCAGGCCCAAGTACGTGAGGATCTTCGCGATGACCGGCAGTTCGAGGAATCGCCGCTATGGTCTTCACCCGGTCGCCGCAGTTGGGGTAGTGCTTAGTCGGCGTTTCGGTTCACGAATCAAGGGCGAGATCCAGTATCAGGCCGCCCCGAACCGGCCGTTGACGAAGACCCGCAATTGGCCGTTATGGCAAGACTTGCGTATCGGCTATGGAAAGCTTTCCATAGCGACCCTGAGCTGTCGGTGGCATCGTCCAATCAAACGTCGCGAAGCTGTCGATCGCACTTCGCTAGCCAAAGATTCGAAGTCGAACTCCATTCGACAGGCAAGCGCGCCGAGTCGCCCGACATGTGGTGCAAGTGCCCGATCAGTCTTCGCCAGGTTTCAGAGCCGAAGTGCGCTGGTGGTTTTTCACTTGCAGATCGAGCATGCCCAGCCGGCTGGCTATCGCGCTGTCCTCCGCCTAAGCCCAGTCTTGTTGACGTCGAGCTGCGCACAAAGCAAGACGGGGCATCGAGCTTCGATGCCCGATGCCCCATCGATGGCGGTCGCCGTCTGGATCGACGCGCCGACTTACTTTCCGATCTGCTCGCCGGCGACCTTGGCTTTCGCATCATGCTTGGAAGCCTTGGCCTTGTGCGCCTTGGCCTTAGCCTTGTGCGCCGACTTCTTGGGCTCGCTTGTCACGGCCGCCTGGACCGTCTCCTTGCCTTCCTTCGCTTTCTCGGCCACCGCTTTGCCGCTTTCCTTCACGGCAGTATCGGTTTGCGCCAAAGCGCTGCCGCTCAAGACTGCGCCGGTCAGTGCGACGATGGCTACTGCCGTCGAGAGGTTGAACTTCATGGTGCTGATTCCTTGTGGATAGATGAGAGGATCTGGTCGCATATACCGAACGACCAGTTCGGCAGCGCAAGAGTTAAACGCCAAAGTATCGCCGGTCGTTGACCCGTCTCGGCACGCCAACGTCAGCGAGTGCGCGCTCGTTGAGCCGGGACCGTTCCAGCGGAACCATAGATGTTTCATAAGCTGACGATACTGAGGTAAGGGCCAGACCCGCGGAGCGTCAAGCCGCATCGCCCCTTGGGGCTGGAGTAAGGCTGTCGAGGGTAGACGGGTAAGGACAGACCCCGGGCACAATCGCGACATGGACATCGACCCCCGGCAACGTATTGAATCCCCCGACAACGGTGCTGCCGGAGAGCGCCGGGCGGCCTTGCTCAACACCCTTGTTGCCATCACCGTGGCGCTGCTCGCGACATTCATGGGTGTTTGCAAGGTCAAGGACGACAACATCGTGCAGGCCATGCAGCAGGCGCAGGCCGACAAACTCGATCATTGGAATTTCTACCAAGCGCGCAACGTCCGGCAAGACGTTGCCGAGGCCACGGCGACGCAGTTGCGCTTGACAAAAGTCGGGCGCCCTCCCAACGAAGCTGCGGCCTACGATGAGGCCATCGCTCGATACGACGCCAAGGCCGCAAGCGAGTCGCAGAAGAAAGCTGAACTGAAGGCCCAGGCGGAGCAGGATCAAAAGTCCTACGACAGTCTCAACTACCGAGACGACCAGTTTGACCTGTCCGACGCGGCGCTGGCAATCGCCATTGCACTACTGGCGGTGGCTGCATTGACAAAAATCTGGTGGATGTATTGGCTTTCGTGGGTACCGATCGGCTTCGGTGCACTGATGGGCTTGTCAGGCCTGTTCGGCTGGGCGTTGCATCCAGACACTCTGACCCGCCTGCTGTCCTAACCAGCGCACGCAGTCCCTATCGTCGCCACTTTCGTGCCCACTGCCGGCGAAGAATCCCGACCGCGGCAACGAGTTCAGAACCTGGAACCTGCCCGTCGCCAATGGCAGCAGTAGGCCGAGATGTTGAGCTCGTCGCCATGGAGACCGGTCGTTCACTCCGCGCCGGCTCGTGTGGCCGCTGTCGGCGTTGACCGCGAACAGGAAGTCCCGGCCACTTCCGGTCATTCAGAATTCTTTTGATTCGCTCCGGCAACGACAGGTCTGAAGGAACAGCGGGCGTACCTCGCCCTCTGGGTGCGCATTCC
>JBDTVC010000006.1:0-45443 GCA_040007475.1 Burkholderiales bacterium | reverse complement strand
CCGGCCGCGGCACCGACATCGTGCTCGGCGGCAATGTCGAGAACCAGATCAAGGCGTTCGAAACCGATCCGGCCGTCACCGAGACCGACAAGGCCGCGTACGCGAAGAAGCTCCAGGACGAGTGGCAAGGCCTGCACGACCAGGTCAAGGCCCAGGGCGGGCTGCGCATCATCGCGACCGAACGCCACGAGTCGCGCCGCATCGACAACCAGCTGCGCGGCCGCTCGGGCCGCCAGGGCGATCCAGGCTCGTCGCGCTTCTACCTGTCGCTCGACGATTCGCTGATGCGCATCTTCGCCGGCGACCGCGTGCGCGCGATCATGGAGCGCCTGAAGATGCCTGACGGCGAAGCGATCGAGGCCGGCATCGTCACGCGCTCGATCGAGAGCGCGCAGCGCAAGGTCGAGGCGCGCAACTTCGACGTACGCAAGCAACTGCTCGAGTACGACGACGTATCGAACGACCAGCGCAAGGTGATCTACCAGCAGCGCAACGACATCCTCGAGGCCGCGAGCCTGAGCGCGCAGATCGCCAACCTGCGCGAGAGCACGATGAACGACGTGGTGCGCACCTACGTGCCGGCCGACAGCGTCGAGGAGCAGTGGGACCTGCCCGGTCTCGAGAAGACGTTGCGCGACGAGTGGCAGCTCGACGTGCCGCTCGCCAGCGAAGTCGAGAAGAGCGCATCCATCACCGACGAGGACGTGGTCGAGAAGGTCACGAAGGCCGCCGACACGGCGTTCGACAGCAAGGTCGAGCGCGTTGGGCTGGAACAGTTCACGCCATTCATGCGCATGATCCTGCTGCAGTCGATCGACTCGCACTGGCGCGAGCACCTTGCTGCGCTCGACTACCTGCGCCAGGGCATTCACCTGCGCGGCTACGCGCAGAAGAACCCGAAGCAGGAATACAAGCGCGAGGCCTTCGAGCTGTTCTCGCAGCTGCTCGACGTGGTGAAGATGGACGTGACGCGCGTGCTGATGACCGTGCGCATCCAGTCGCAGGAAGAAGTCGCGCAGGCGGCTGAGGCGATCGAGGAGCGCGCCGACCGCATCAGCAATGTCACCTACACGCACCCGAACGAGGACGGCAGCGTCTCCGAAGAGGCCGACCTCGCCACGCTCGCGGCCGAGGTGCCCAAGGTCGGGCGCAACGACCCGTGCCCGTGCGGCAGCGGCAAGAAGTACAAGCAATGCCACGGACGACTGGCCTGACTCGCCACTGAGGGAACACCGTCGCGCTGAATTGCGCGTGACGGGCGCGACGCCGGTGGTGCGGGGCGTTATGCTGGGGTTTCATGGCTGACGATCCCTCCACCGACGCCGACACCGGCGTCAAGCGCGAGCTGCTGCAACTGGCGTTGCACAACTCCGCGCGCAGCGTGCTGCTGCAGATCGCCGCGGTGGCCATCATCGTGCTGTTCGGGCTGATGCATGGACGCGTCGAGGCGGCCATCGTCGCGGGGGTCCTGGGCGCGGCGGTCGCGGCCTGGCGTCTGTGGATCAGCCAGCGCCACCGGCAGCCCGCGACGATCTCGGACGCAGGGCTGCGCCGGCTCGAACGCGAACTCGAAGGCAACGCCGGGCTGGCCGGTGCGATGTGGGCGGTGGCGACGCTGGGCATCTACCCGGCGCTCGTCGGTACCACCGGCACCACCTACGTGGGCATGGTGTTCGGGTCGATCACGGTGGCCGCGTTCTTCATGACGCTGGTCGGCCGTTCGTTTCCGATCCTGGCGAGCATCCAGCTCGGCGCCTTGATCGGGGTCAGCCTGATCAACGAGACGGTGCGGTCCGTGCCGCTGGCGGCGTTGTCGCTGATCTTCGGGATCACGCTGCATCGCGCCGCACGCGAATTCCTGTCGACCACGACCCGGGCGATCCGGCACGGCCGCGAGGTGGACGCGGCCAATGTTTCGCTGCAGCACGCCAAGGAGGTGGCGGAGTCGGCCAACATCGCCAAGTCGCAATTCCTTGCGACCATGAGCCACGAGATCCGCACCCCGATGAACGGCGTGCTCGGGGCGCTCGAGCTGCTGCGCAGTTCGCGGCTGGACACCCAACAACGCCGGCTCGTGAAGACGGCGGCATCGTCCGGCGCGTCGTTGATGATGATCCTCAACGATGTGCTCGACCACTCGAAGATCGAGGCCGGCAAGCTCAACCTGAGCCGCGCGCCGCTCTCGCTGCACGCGACGGCCGCTTCGGTGGTGGCCCTGTTCCGCGCCAATGCCCAGGCCAAGGGCCTCACGCTGACGATGGACCTGATGCCGGGCGTCGTCGACCATGTCATCGGTGACGCGCAGCGCATCAAGCAGGTGCTGCTGAACCTGGTCGGCAACGCGATCAAGTTCACCGAGCGCGGCAGCGTCGCGTTGCACCTGAGTGCGCTTAGCGGCCAGACCGAGCAGTCCGCCCGCGTGCGGTTCAAGGTGGTGGACAGCGGCATCGGCGTGCCAACCGAGTCGATGCACCGGCTGTTCCAGCCCTTTCAACAGGTCGAGACCGCGCGCGGCAAGCGCCAGGGCGGCACCGGGCTGGGCCTGGCGATCAGCCAGAAGATCGTCGAGGCCATGGGTGGGCGCATCGAGGTGCAGAGCCGCTCCGGCGTGGGCTCGACGTTCCACTTCGACCTGGCGTTCGAGATCGACCAGAATCCGCCGACCGGCGACGCGAGCGACTCGACCATGTCGGCTTTCGATGCGCTGCCGCACGTGCTGGCCGGCGTGGTGCTCGTGGTCGAGGACAACGCGGTGAACCGCATCATCGCCGAGGAGATGCTGCAATCGCTCGGGCTGGACATCATCGAGGCCGAGGACGGCCTGGCCGCGCTCGACGTGCTGTCACGCCGCTCGGTCGACCTGGTGCTGATGGACTGCCAGATGCCGGTCATGGACGGCTACACCGCCACGCAGCACATCCGCGACCGCGAGTTGCGCCAGCGCCTGCCGCGCACCCCGATCGTCGCGCTCACCGCCGACGCGTACGAGGATGACGCGCAACGCGCGATCGAGGTCGGCATGGATGCCCACCTCACGAAGCCGTACACGCGCGAGCAGCTCCGCGAAGTGCTGTCGACCTGGCTTCAATAGTGCCCCTCGCCCGCCGGGTACGTCGGGCGGTCCCCCGGGGGGCGCGGGCCCGCCGAGGTCCACGCAGTGGGCCTCTTCGTGGCCCATGGCGGCCCGGCGCTGGGCCCGCCCAGCCGCTCCTCAGGACGTGAGCCCGCCCCAGGCCGTCAAGCCGGTGCCGCGCTCCTCGCCCCAGGCGGTGTCGAGTTCGATGCGCTTGATCTCGTCGACCGCACCTTCGGCCGCACCACCGGCCTTGCGGGCCTGGGCGCGCGCCAAGCGCTCCATCAGGCGCAGGTCGCGATCGGTCAGCGTCATCGCCGAGTCGACCCACTGGTTGACGATCTCCATCAGCGACTCGTAGGTGATCGGCACGGCGCGGCGGCGCGCTTCAAGTGCGGCCAGCGTGCCGCGCAGGCGCGGGTTGACGCTGCGCATCACCGCCTCGACGGCCTCTTCGCCCTCGCCATCCTCGACGACGACATCGACAAGGCGGCGGCGCGACAGCTGCTCGGCCGTGTAGAGCTTGCCCGAAAGAATCATCTCGTTCGCGACCGCGAAGCCGGCCTTGCGGATCGTGAAGTTCCAGGCCCCCATGCCGGGGAACAGGTTGAACAACACTTCAGGGAAGCCGGCCTGCGCGCTGCGCTCGAAGATGACCTTGTGGAACGGCATCACCGACTCGAGCCCACCGCCGAGCGTGTCGCCCTGCACCAGCACGGTCGTGTGCAAGCCCAGCGTCGAGGCGTTCTCCATCCACCAGACGAGGTCGACGCAGCGGCGGCCGTACATGCGCAGCGAGTCGATGTCGCGCGCGCGGATCAGCAGCACGAACAGCGACAGGTCGCCGCCGAAGTTGAAGACGCCGGGCACGTCGGAGGTCATCACGTAGTGCTTGACCATGCCCGGGTTCTCGCCGATGTCGCTGAACACCCGCTGCAGCTCGCCCATCGCCGCCAGGCTGTAGCACTGGATCGGCTTGACGCAGGTCCGCAGGCGCAGTGCCTTGAGCTCCTCGTTCCATTGCAGCCGGATGTACTTGTACGGGCGCGTCATCATTGCGTTCAGCGCGCCGGCGTGATCCTGACTCATATGGATTCGAACATGCGGGTGAAGTGATGGAAGTTGACGAGTGTGGATTCGATCACCGCTGTCTGCGCGGCTTCGTCGGTGACGGTGTTGAGCACCTGGCGCAGCTCTGCCATGTGCTCCATGTCCATCGTCGCGTGCGAGCTGACGAATGACACCCCGCGGTCACCCTGCAGCAACAGCGACGTGCGGATGGCCTCGGCGAAGGTGCCGCCGTAGACCGACGCGATGACCTCGAGCGTGTACATCATGCCCAGCACCGAGCAAGGATCGCGCCTATCTGCGGCCCAGTAGTTGTAGCCCGTGACGGCCAGCGTGTGGAGCGAGGGCTGGTGAGCCAGGATCGTGCCCTGACCGACGCCGATCGCCTCGAGGTCGTTCATCACCCACTGCTCGTGCCCGGACTCCTCGTGCATGTGCTCGTACAGGAAGTAGCGCACCTGGCGCAGCTTGTCGGGCACGCGGCTCGCGGCCGCGGCGCACACCGGGTTGAAGTGCCAGACGAAGTGGTAGAGCTCCAGCAGCAGCTTGCGGTAGCGCTCGACCGACATCCCGTTCGCGACGGCGTCCAGCACGACCGGGTTGGTCTCGAAGTCACGGCGCGCTTCATCGGTGCGCGTGATCAGGTCAGCAAAGAATGGCAGCATCCGGGAATCCCAACGTTAGAGTTTGGAACGACTCTAGTGGAGACCATGGGGCTTGCACACTGGCAGGCCTTACAGGTTTCCCCGGATTTCTGCGGCCACGTCATCGGATCGTCATGGACATCAACGCCTTGCTCGGTGCGCCGAAGCACTTCACGACCGATCGACTGCGGCTCGAGCACCCGCGGCCCGAGCACGCGGCCGTGGTCATGGAGAGCACCAACGCGTCGCTCGCCGAGTTGCGCTACATCAACTGGGGCACCGCGGCATTCGATGCCGAGCGGGCGCTGCGCTTCTGCACGAACGACGCCGAGCTGGTGGCGCGCGGCGACTGCCTGATCTACTTCGCGTTCGAGCGCGGCAGCGGCGCGTTTGTCGGCAACCTCGACCTTCACAGCTTCGAGTTCAACGTGCCGCGGTGCGAGCTCGGCTACGTGGCCGACTCGCGCCGCGCCGGTTCGGGGCTGATGTTCGAGGCCGCCACCGCGGTGATGAAGCTGGGCTTCGAGCTCGGCCTGGAGCGCATCGAGGCGATCTGCGATGCCCGCAACCTGCGCTCGATCGCCTTCGCCGAGCAGCTCGGCATGACGCGCGAGGGCCGGCTGCGTTCACACGACCGTGATCCGCAGGGCGCACTTTGCGACGATGTCGTGCTCGCGATGCTGCGCGGCGACCCGTGGCCTTCCTACAATCGGCGTCCGTCGCCCTCCACCTGAAGCCACCATGCCCGTCAATCTGCACGCCCCCGATCCCAAGACCCTGTTCCCCGTGCCCGGTGTCGAGCTCGGCATCGCGATGGCCGGCGTGCGCAAGGCCAACCGCCGCGACCTGACGATCGTGACGCTGGCCGAAGGCTCCACAGTGGCCGGCGTCTTCACCGCGAACCGCTTCTGCGCGGCGCCGGTGCAGCTGTGCCGCACGCACCTGGCCGGCGCGCTGTCCGCGCGCGCGATCGTCATCAACACCGGCAACGCCAATGCCGGCACCGGCGAAGACGGCCTGGCGCGTGCGCGTGCCACCTGCGCGGCGCTGGCCACGCACCTGAAGATCGCACCCGAGCAGGTGCTGCCGTTCTCGACGGGGGTGATCATGGAGAGCCTGCCCGTCGACCGCATCGTCGCCGGCATGCCCGCCGCGCTGGCCGACCTGCGTGCCGACCACTGGGGCGAGGCGGCCGAGGCGATCATGACGACGGATACGCTGCCCAAGGCGGTGTCGAAGCAGATCGTCATCGGCGGCAAGACCGTGACGATCAGCGGCATCAGCAAGGGCGCCGGGATGATCCGGCCGAACATGGCGACGATGCTCGGCTTCGTCGCCACCGACGCGGTGATCGCGCCGTCGTTGGTACAGGCGCTGGTCAAGGACGCGGCCGATGAATCGTTCAACCGCATCACGATCGATGGCGACACCTCGACCAACGACTCGTTCCTGCTGATCGCGACCCACCGTGCCGGCCACGCGCCGATCACGCAGCTCGACGCGGGTGACGGCAAGGTCCTGCGCGACGCGGTCGTCGCGGTCTCCCGGCAGCTCGCGCAAGCCATCGTGCGCGACGGCGAGGGCGCGACCAAGTTCATCAGCGTGCAGATCGACGGCGGCGCCAGCGTGGCCGAGTGCCGCCAGGTCGCCTACGCCATCGCGCACTCGCCGCTGGTGAAGACCGCGTTCTTCGCCAGTGACCCGAACCTCGGCCGCATCCTCGCCGCGGTCGGCTACGCCGGCATCGCCGACCTGGACCAGACCACGATCGATCTCTTCCTCGACGACGTGCACGTCGCGAAGAACGGCGGCCGCAACCCGGACTACCGCGAGGAAGACGGCCAGCGCGTGATGAAGCAGAGCGAGATCACGGTGCGCGTCGACCTGCACCGCGGCGTGGCCACCACCACGGTGTGGACCTGCGACCTGAGCTATGACTACGTGAAGATCAACGCCGACTATCGCAGTTGACGGCACCAGGGCGTCCGTCGCCCGGTGTTGATGCCAGTCAAGGCCATGGCGCCCGCAGTCGTGCAACATGGATCCATGGCACACGACGCCGACATCCTGATCATCGGTGCGGGTCCGTCCGGCTTGGCGCTGGCCACCGCGGCCGCCGATGCCGGCCTCAGCGCCACCGTTCTGGAGCAGCAGCCGCTCGACGCCATCGAGCGACCCGCTGAGGACGGCCGTGACATCGCGCTCACCCACCGCGCGCGCCGGATCATGGAAGGGCTGGGGCTGTGGCAGCACCTGCCAGCCGCCGAGGTCGCGCCGCTGCGCGAAGCCCGCGTGCTCAACGGTGACTCGCTCGCGGCGCTGCGCTTCGCCGCCAGCGGCACCGGGGACGAAGCGCTGGGCTGGCTCGTGCCGAACCACCACATTCGACAGGCCGCTCTCGGCGCCGTCCGCGCGCGGTCCACCGTGCGCCTGCTCTGTGAAGCCCGCGTCAGTGCCTTGCAGCTGAACGCCGCCGCCGGCAGCGTCACGCTGGCCGATGGTCGCGTGTTCAGTGCGCCGCTGATCGTGGCCGCGGACAGCCGGTTCTCGCAAACGCGGCGGCTCGCTGGCATCGGCGCGTCGATGCACGACTTCGGTCGCAGCGTCGTCGTCGGGCGGGTCGTGCACGAGTGCGACAACGAGGGCATCGCCTGGGAGTGCTTCCGGCACGGCAACACGCTGGCGCTGCTGCCGATGAACGGCAGTCAGTGCTCCGCCGTGGTCACCGTGCCGAGCGACCGGGCCCCCGAGTGGCTGGCACTGCCGGACGGGGAATTCGCGGCGCGCATCGAAGCCCAGTCGGGTGGCCGGCTCGGGGCGTTGCGTGCCGCAGGCATGCGCCACCACTACCCGCTGGTGGGTGTGTACGCGCACCGCTTTGCCACGCATCGCTTCGCGCTGATCGGCGATGCTGCGGTCGGCATGCACCCGGTCACGGCGCACGGCTACAACTTCGGTCTGTACGGCGTCGAGGTGCTGGCCCGCGAACTGAGTCAGGCACGTCAAGCCGGTGGCGACATCGGCGCGCTCGTGGTGCTGCTGCGCTTCGAGCGCGAGCATCGACGAATAACTCAGCCCGTCTACCTCGGCACCAACGCGGTCGTATCGCTGTTCACCGACGACCGCTCGCCCGCCAGGCTGGCGCGCCGTGCGGTGCTGGCCGTGGCCCGGCGCGCGCCCGTGCTCAGTGGCCTGATCCAGGGTGCGGTCACGCGACAGCTGACCGGCGGCACGCGCGCGCGGGTCGCATCCTGACGCAGACGCCGCGGCCGCCGGCCATGAACCCTGATCGGCAACGAGCGAAGCCGTTGACCGGGTTGCTGCACCGGATCGGTGGCGAGGCCGGCATCGTGAGGCTCGTCGATGCGTTCTATGCGGCGATGGATGCACTGCCCTCTGCGCGGACCATCCGTGCCATGCACGACGTCGATCTCCGGTCGGCGAAGGCCGTGCTGGCGCGCTACCTGAGCCACTGGATCGGCGTGCAGGCGTGCCTCGCCGATGCGAGCGCCACCGCGGCCCTGGCGCGTCGTCATCGTCACTTCGACATCGACTTCGCCGCGCGCGGCGCCTGGATGAGCTGCATGCGCGTGGCACTGGCGCAGACCTGTGTCGACACCACCTTGCGCGCAGAACTCGAAGCTGCGTTCTCGGCCATGGCCGAGCAGATGCGCCAAGCGGAGCCGGCAGTTCCGAGGCTTTGAGCCGTCGTCGGCGCTGTCCACCGCGCGCGACATCCACAAGGTAGGGGGCGGCCGCAGCTTGCCGATGTCATGCTGCCGCTGCTAGGATGCGCGCTCGAATCGCGGACACACGACATGAACCCCCACGCCCACCTCCACAGCCTCATCGCCCCGCGCGATGGCGTCGGTGCGGCCTGGCTGGATTCGGGCATCACGCCCGGTCTCATCGTGGTGGACGCGAACGAACCTGCGAACGGGCGCGCCATCGGCGCATCGTCCCGACCGGCCGCCATGGTCGGCCACGCAGGTGGGCTGCTGAAGCAGTTCGTCGCCACGCATTAGCCCTCTCGGCAACCGCTTCTGACACAGAAGCTCCGCTGAGAGATCAGCGGACAAGCCGGCATTCGTGCCTCCGCTGCCCCGTCGAGGTGTTCACAAGACACCTCGCGAGTGACAAGAAGGGTTGAGACCATGAAATCGGTCTTGAGGGAATGGACAAACTCGTTGCAGCGCCGATTCGCGCTGCCCGCCGGCGACCTGCTGCGCGACGCGACCTACCGCCGGCTGTGGACGTCGATCCTGATCAGCTCGTTCGGCGGTCAGGTGACGATGCTCGCGCTGCCGCTCACGGCCGCCGTGCTGCTGCACGCGAGCCCGACCCAGATGGGTTGGCTGACCACGATGGAGATCCTGCCGTTCGTGCTGTTCTCGCTGCCCTGCGGCGTGTGGCTCGACCGCATGCGCAAGCTGCCGGTCTACATCGCGGGCGAGACGCTGCTGGCGTTCGTCGTGGCCAGTGTGCCGCTGGCGTGGTGGCTGGGTTGGCTGTCGATGGCGTGGATGTACGTCACGGGCTTTCTGCTCGGCACGATCTTCACGACCGCCGGCACCGCGGCGCAGATCGTGCTGACGCAGGTGGTGGCGCGCGAGCGGCTGGTCGAGGCGCATGCCAAGAACGCGCTCGCCAGCTCGGGTGCCGAGGTTGCCGGGCCGGGGCTGGCGGGTGCACTGATCAA
Organism: Burkholderiales bacterium; assembly: GCA_040007475.1. Lineage (GTDB taxonomy): Bacteria > Pseudomonadota > Gammaproteobacteria > Burkholderiales > Burkholderiaceae_C > LMDS01. The sequence continues at coordinate 35,959 of JBDTVC010000006.1, read as the reverse complement.
GCTCGTCGGCGCGCCGCTGGCGTTGCTGGTCGATGCCGTGCTGCTGCTCGCATCGGCCGCGATCCTGCGCGGCATCCGCATCCACGAGCCGCGCGAGCCGCGGCACGACGCGCACTTCCTGCGGGATCTGAAGGCCGGCGTGCGCTTCGTCGTGCGGCACCGGCTGCTGATCGCGCTCGCGGCAGCGGTGGGCGTCTGGCAGATGTGCCACAACGCGGCGACGGTGGTGCAGATCCTGTACGCGACGCGCACGCTGGGCTTGTCGGAGCAGGCGGTGGGCCTGAGCTACATGGGCATGGGCGTGGGCACGGTTCTGGCGAGCGTGTTCGGCAACCGCATCAGCCGTCGCATCGGCCCCGGGCCCTGTCTGGTGCTCGGCTTCGCGGTCTGCGGCGCGGGCTGGCTGTTGCTGGCCGTGGCGCCGGCGAATGCCTTCGGCATCGCCGCGTTCGCGCTGATGCTGATGCTATTCTCGACCGGTGCGGTGCTGGTGTTCATCAACTTCCTTGGGTTGCGCCAGGCCGTCACGCCCGAGCCGCTGCTCGGCCGCATGACGAGCACGATGCGCTGGCTGATCCTGCTGCCTGCCGGCCCCGGGGCGCTGCTCGGTGGCTGGCTGGGCGAGCACTTCGGCTTGCGCTCCGCACTGGCGTTCGCCGGTGGCAGCGCGCTGTTGCTCGCACTGGTGGCGTGGCGCACGCCGGTGATCCGCAACGTGCGCGTGTTGCCCAAGCCCGAGCAGGAGCGCGACTGGATCGGCGCCGAGGCCGACGTGCGCGCGGCGAACCCGCTGGTGGAGACCTTGTGACCACGGCGCCCGAGTTCACGCTCAGGGACAATGGGGCGTCATGGACAGCTTCGCATTCGTATTCGACCTGATCGTGCACGTCGACGTGCACCTGCGCAACTTCGTGGCTGCGCACGGCGCCTGGGTCTACGCGTTGCTGTTCGCGATCATCTTCGTCGAGACCGGGTTCGTCGTGACGCCGTTCGTGCCGGGCGACTCGCTGCTGTTTGTCGTCGGCGCGCTGTGCGGGCTGGGGTTGATGAGCCTGCCGCTGGCGATGGCACTGCTGACCGTGGCGGCGATCGCCGGCAACCAGTGCAACTACGCGATCGGCCGCCACTTCGGGCCGAAGGTGTTTCGTTGGGAGCACTCGCGCTACTTCAACCGGCATGCGTTCGACATGACGCACAAGTTCTACGAGAAGTACGGCGGCATCATGATCGTCGCGGCGCGCTTCATGCCGCTGCTGCGGTCGTTCGCTCCGTTCGTCGCCGGCGTCGCCGAGATGCGGCGTTCGCGCTTCACCTTCTTCGACGTGACCGGTGGCGCGCTGTGGGTGGTCAGCCTGACACTGGCCGGCTATCTGTTCGGCAACATCCCGTGGGTGCGGGCCAACCTGGACAAGATCATCCTGGCGCTGCTCGGCGCAACGGTGTTGATCGCAGGGGTCGGCAGTTGGCGCGGCAAGGTGGCTGCACGCCGACGATCACTCGCTCAGGCCCGAGCCGGCGAGTCTGGAGTGAAGTGATCGACGGCATCGGTGATGATGCCGTCGATGCCGAGGGCAAGTAGGCGCTGCGCGGTGGCCGCGTCGTTGACCGTGTAGACCAGTGCGCGCAGACCGGCCGCGTGCAACTGCGCGATCACCGCGGCGTCCATCAGCTGGTGGTTCGTCACGACGGCCGCACAGCCGAGTGACTGCGCCTCGGCGAACCAGCCCTCGCGCAAGGCGTCGAGGAGCAGCGCACGCGGCCAGCGGGCATCGGCCTCCTTCGCAGCGCGCAGCGCGTCAGGGCTGAACGAGCTCAGCAACGGCGGCATCGTCTGGCCGGCCCACAGCAGCGCGACCTCACGCGCGATCACGCGGCCGGTCGCGACCTCATCGCCTGGCGTCGGCTTGATCTCGATGTTGAGCGCAAAGCCGTTCCGGATGCAGTAGCTGGCGATGCCGTCCAGCCCAGGCACCGGTTCGCCTGCGAACGCGCGGCTGTGCCAGCCGCCGGCGTCGAGTCGCGAGAGCGCGCCCCAATCGAGCAGGGATGCGGCGCCCTGGCCCGAGGTCGTGCGCTCCAGCGTCGAGTCATGGAGCAGGAAGGGCACGCCGTCGGCGCTGAGCTTCACGTCGCACTCGAACGCGCGGTAGCCGTGCCCCGCGCCGACGCGGAACGCGGCGAGCGTGTTCTCGGGCGCGAGCTTGCCGGCGCCGCGGTGGGCGATCCAGAGGGGGTACGGCCACGGCGTCATCGCGTCAGATGCGCTTCGTCGTGCCGGCGTCGAACCAGTGCATGTGCTCACGCGCGAGCTGCAGCGTGACGGTGTCGCCGACCTTGGGTGGCGTCAGCGTCGCGTCGATGCGTGCGGTGAACAGCGTGTCGCCGACGCGGCCGTAGATCAGCCGCTCGGCGCCCAGCATCTCCAGCGCCTCGACCTTCAGCGACCAGCCCGCCGCGCCGGCCTGGCTCAGCCCCACGTGTTCGGGCCGCAGGCCGAGGATCAGCTCGCCCGAACGCGGCGCGGCGTCGGGCAGCGACAGCGTCTGCCCGGCGACCTCGAAGCGCGAGCCGTCCGCACGTCCCTTGATCAGGTTCATCGGCGGCGAGCCGATGAAGCCGGCGACGAAAGTGCTGGCCGGCGTGTGATAGACCTGCTCGGGCGTGCCGATCTGCTCCATGCGACCGGCGTTCATCACGATCATGCGCTGCGCCAGCGTCATCGCCTCGACCTGATCGTGCGTGACGAAAAGCGACGTGACACCGAGCTCGGCGTGCAGCTTCTGGATCTCGAGCCGGGTCTGCGCGCGCAGCTTCGCGTCGAGGTTGGAAAGCGGCTCGTCGAACAGAAACACCTGCGGTTGCCGCACGATCGCGCGGCCCATCGCGACGCGCTGGCGCTGGCCGCCCGAGAGTTCGCGCGGCTTGCGCTGCAGGAAGGGGCCGAGTTCGAGAATCTTCGCGGCCTTGTCGACGCGCACCTTGATCTCGTCCAGCGGTACCTTGGCGATCTTCAGGCCGTAGGCCATGTTGTCGAACACGCTCATGTGCGGGTAGAGCGCGTAGTTCTGGAACACCATCGCGATGTCGCGCTCGCTCGGCTCGACGTCGTTGACGACGCGCCCGCCGATCGAGATCGTGCCGCCGGAGATCTCCTCCAGCCCCGCGACCATGCGCAGCAACGTGCTCTTGCCGCAGCCGGACGGGCCGACGATCACGATGAACTCGCCGTCGGCGATCTCGGCGTTGACGCCATGGATGACCTGGTTCGCCTTCGGCCCGGTGCCATAGCGCTTGACGACGTCGTGGAGGGTGATGGATGCCATGTGCTCGTCTCTTCTATTTCTCGGTTTCTATTTTTCCGTATCGACCAGGCCCTTGACGAACCAGCGCTGCATGAAGATCACGACGATCGCCGGCGGGATCATCGCCATGATCGCAGTCGCCATCACGATGTTCCATTCGTTGCCGGAGTCGCCACCGGCGATCATCCGCTTGATGCCGACGACGACCGGGTACATGTCTTCGCTGGTCGTCGCAAGCAGTGGCCAGAGGTACTGGTTCCAGCCGTAGATGAACTGGATCACGAACAGTGCCGCGATCGAGGTCTTCGACAGCGGCAGCAGGATGTCCCAGAAGAAACGCATCGGCCCGGCGCCGTCGATGCGCGCGGCCTCGACGAGTTCTTCGGGCACGGTCAGGAAGAACTGGCGGAACAGGAAGGTCGCGGTCGCGGACGCGATCAGCGGGATCGTCAGGCCCGCGTAGCTGTTGAGCAGGCCGAGATCGGAGACCACCTTGTAGGTCGGCAGGATGCGCACCTCGACCGGCAGCATCAGCGTCACGAAGATGGCCCAAAAGAACACACCGCGAAACGGAAAGCGGAAGTACACGAGCGCGAACGCCGACAGCAGCGACACCGCGATCTTGCCGAAGGTGATGACGAGTGCGGTCACGAGGCTGACCCACATCATCCGGCCGACCGGCGCGTTCGAGCCGGCACCGCCGCCGTGGCCGGTCAGGGCAGCGCTGTAGTTGTCCCAGAAGTGGCTGCCCGGCAGCAAGGGCATCGGTGCCTGCACGATGTCCTGCGCGGTGTGGGTGGATGCGATGAAGGCGAGATAGAGCGGGAACGCGACGATCAGCATCCCGAGAATCATCACGACGTGGGCGAAGACGCCCATGGTGGTGCGGCGCTCGACCATGTCAGTAGTTCACTTTCTTCTCTATGTAACGGAACTGCAGGACGGTCAATGCGATGACGATCAGCATCAGCACGACAGACTGGGCGGCCGAGCCGCCGATGTCGCCGCCCTTCACGCCGTCCTGAAAGACCTTGTAGACCATGATGGCGGTGTCGCGGCCCGGGCCGCCCTGCGTGGTGGCGTCGATGATCGCGAAGGTGTCGAAGAAGGCGTACACCATGTTGATCACGAGCAGGAAGAAGGTCGTCGGCGTCAGCAGCGGGAACTGGATCGTCCAGAAGCGCCACCACGGCCTTGCGCCGTCGATCGCGGCAGCCTCGATCAGCGACTTGGGGATCGACTGCAGGCCGGCGACGAAGAACAGGAAGTTGTACGAGATCTGCTTCCATACCGCGGCAGCGACGATCAGCGACATCGCGTGCGTCGAATTCAGCAGGTGGTTCCACTCGAAGCCGAAGAATTTCGAGAGTCCGTAGGCCACGACGCCGATAGCCGGCGAGAACATGAACACCCACAGCACGCCGGCGACCGCAGGCGCCACCGCATACGGCACGATCAGCATCGTCCGGTAGAGCAGCGCGCCTCGGATCACACGGTCGGCAAAGACCGCGAGCATCAGTGACAGCGCAATGCCCAACACCGCGACCAGGGCCGAGAAGATCGCGGTGGTCTTGAACGACTCGAGGTAGGCCGAGTCGGCGAACAGCGTCTTGAAGTTGTCCAGCCCGGCCCATTCGGTCGAGAGGCCGAAGCTGTCCTGCAACTGCATCGACTGCAGCACGGCCTGCCCGGCTGGCCAGAAGAAGAACACCGCGATGATCAACACCTGTGGTGCCAGAAGCACCCAGGGCAACCAGGCGGAGGTGAAGCGAACGCGCTTTTCCATGGGTTCGGTTGAATTGAAAGAACCCGGCCGCGCCGTTAGTCGACGGGGTCGGGCTCGTCAGTCTGCGGGCCAAAGCCCGGCGCAAATCAGTGTGCCGCGGCCGCCTTGTTCGCCTTCTCGAAGCGCTCGAGCTGTTCGTTGCCGCGTTTCACCGCGTCGTCGAGGGCCTGCTTGGGTTCCTTCTTGCCGGACCAGATGGCTTCGGTCTCTTCGTCGATGATGGTACGGATCTGCACGAAGTTGCCGAGGCGGATGCCACGCGACTTGTCGGTGGTCTTGCGGATCATCTGCGTCACGGCCACGTCGGTGCCCGGCTTCTCTTTGTAGAAGCCCGATTTCTCGGTGAGCTGGTACGCGGCCATCGTGATCGGCAGGTAGCCCGTGCGCTTGTGGCTGGCCGATTGCACCTCGGGGTTCGAGAGGTACTTGAAGAACTCGGCCACGCCCTTGTACTCGGCAGGCTTCTTGCCGGACATCACCCACAGGCTGGCACCACCGATCGCGGTGTTCTGTGGCGCACCGGGAACGTCCGGGTAGTAGGGCAGTGGCGCGAGGCCGAAGGCGAACTTCGCGCCCTTGGCCGCGTCCGCGTAGGAGCCCGACGAGCCGGTCATCATCGCGCACTCGCCCGACACGAAGGACTGCACGGCGACGCTGGCGCGGCCCTTGTAGACGAACAAGCCCTGCTTGGCCATGTTCGAGAGGTTCTCGAGGTGGCGCAGGTGCAGCGGCGAGTTGAACGCGAGGCGGGCACCGGGGCCGGCGAAGCCGTTGTTCTGCGTCGCGAACAAGGTGTTGTGCCAGAGCGAGAAGCTCTCGAGATGAACCCAGCTGACCCAGCTGCTCGTGTACGGGCACTTGCTGCCGGCGGCCTTCAGCTTGGCGGCGGCGGCGACCACTTCGGGCCAGGTCGTCGGCGCCTTGTTCGGGTCGAGCCCGGCGGCCTTGAAGGCGTCCTTGTTGTAATAGAAGATCGTCGTCGAGCTGTTGAACGGGAACGACATCATCTCGCCGTTCGCCGCGGTGTAGTAGGCCGACACGGCCGGCACGTAGGCCTTGGGGTCGAACGCGACCCCGCTTTGCTTCATGACCTCGCCGACGGGCTTGATCGCGCCCTTTGAAGCCATCATCGTGGCGGTGCCGACCTCGAACACCTGCAGGATTGCGGGCGCGTTGCCAGCACGGAAAGCGGCCATCGCTGCCACCATCGACTCGTCGTAGTTGCCCTTGTACGAGGGCACGATCTTGTAGTCCTTCTGGCTGGCGTTGAAGTCCTTGGCCAGGTCGTTGACCCATTCGTTCAGGCCGCCGGTCATGGAGTGCCACCACTGGACCTCGACCTGCGCTTGGGCCGGGCCCGACATCGCCAGTGCGAAGGCACCGGCAGCGAGCGCGAGAGATTTGAATTTCATGACAACTCCGTGAAGATGGGAAGGGCGGTTCGTGACCAACCCGGCAGTGTGCGTGGCGTTTGTGACAGCGGCGTTTATCGCCGCGATGCCCGCGGCCGGCAATCGGGATGAACCACAGGGCCCGGCCTGGGGCTATTGTTGCGCTGCGGTACGATTCGCCCTCAAGTGCCAACGCGGGCGCGCGCCAGCGCCCCGACCCCATGAACGCACCCGTCCCGCTGACCCAGATCGTCGCCGCCGCGCAGGCCGCTCACCACGCGCCGCGGCTGCGCGAGATCCCCTACAACTACACATCGTTCTCCGACCGCGAGATCGTCATCCGCCTGCTGGGTGCGCGCGCCTGGGAAGTGCTCTCGCGCCTGCGCGACGAGCGTCGCACGGGCCGCTCCGCGCGCATGCTGTACGAGGTGCTGGGCGACATTTGGGTCGTGCAGCGCAACCCCTATCTGCAGGACGATTTGCTCGACAACCCGCGCCGCCGCAAGCTGCTGATCGAGGCGCTGCACCACCGGCTGGGCGAGGTCGAGAAGCGGCGCACGCCGGATGCCGATGCGGAGCGCGACACGGCCGTCGGCGAACTGCTGCAACTGGCGAGCACTGCGGTGACGTCGTTCGCCGAGCAGTTCGAGGCGATCGCCGAGCTGCGCCGCCGCACGGCCAAGGTACTGGGCCGGGTGACGGCCAAGGACAACGTCAAGTTCGACGGCCTGAGCCGCGTGTCGCATGTGACCGACGCGACCGACTGGCGCGTCGAGTACCCGTTCGTCGTGCTCACGCCCGACACCGAGGCCGAGATGGCCGGGTTGGTCAAGGGCTGCGTCGAGCTCGGCCTCACGATCATCCCGCGTGGCGGCGGCACGGGCTACACCGGTGGCGCGATCCCGCTGACGTGGAACAGCGCCGTCATCAACACCGAGAAGCTGGAGGCAATGACCGAGGTCGAGATGCGCCGGCTGCCGGGCCTGGACCGCGACATCGCGACGATCTGGACCGAGGCCGGCGTCGTCACGCAGCGCGTCGCCGATGCGGCCGAGCGCGGTGGCTTCGTGTTCGCGGTCGACCCCACGTCGGCCGAGGCGTCGTGCATCGGCGGCAACATCGCGATGAACGCGGGCGGCAAGAAGGCCGTGCTGTGGGGCACCGCGCTGGACAACTTGGCGTCGTGGCGCATGGTCACGCCCGAAGCGAAGTGGCTGGAGGTCACGCGGCTCGACCACAACCTCGGCAAGATCCATGACGCGCCGATGGCGAGCTTCGAACTGCGCTACTTCGACGCCAGTGGCAAGACGCTGGAGCGCACCGAGCGGCTCGACATCCCCGGTGCCACGTTCCGCAAGGAGGGTCTGGGCAAGGACGTGACCGACAAGTTCCTCGCCGGCCTGCCGGGCATCCAGAAGGAAGGTTGCGACGGGCTGATCACGAGCGCGCGCTGGATCGTCCACAAGATGCCGGCCTACACGCGCACCGTCTGCCTGGAGTTCTTCGGCAACGCGAAGGACGCGGTGCCGAGCATCGTCGACATCAAGGATTTCATGTTCGCGCAGGCGCGCGACGGCCACGCGATCCTCGCGGGGCTGGAGCACCTGGACGACCGCTACCTGCGCGCGGTCGGCTACGCGACCAAGAGCAAGCGCGGCGGGCTGCCGAAGATGGTGCTGTTCGGCGACATCGCCGGTGACGATGCCGATGCGGTGGCGCGCGCGACCAGCGAGGTTGTGCGGCTGGCGAATGGCCGCGCGGGCGAAGGCTTCATTGCGGTCAGCGCCGAAGCGCGCAAGAAGTTCTGGCTCGACCGCAAGCGCACTGCCGCGATCAGCAAGCACACGAACGCGTTCAAGGTGAACGAGGACGTGGTGATCCCGCTGCCGCGCATGGGCGAGTACACCGAGGGCATCGAGCGCATCAACATCGAGCTGAGCCTGCGCAACAAGCTTGCGCTGGTCGAGGCGCTGGAGGCGTTCTTCCTGAAGGGCAACCTGCCGCTGGGCAAGGGCGACGACGCGGGCGAGATCGCGTCGGCCGAGTTGCTCGAGGACCGCGTGCAGCAGGGCCTGGCCGTGCTGCGCGAAGTGGGCGAACTGTGGCAGCGCTGGCTGACGAACCTCGACGTGGTGCAGCCCGACACGGGGCGCAGCTTCTTCACCGACCTGCAGGACCACACGCTGCGCGCATCGTGGAAGACGCAGATCCGCGTGCGCCTGCAGGAGATCTTCGCCGGCGCTGCGCTCACGCCCGTCGTCGACGAGTGCCAGAAGATCCACGGCCAGGTCTTGAAGGGTCGCGTCTGGGTCGCGCTGCACATGCACGCCGGTGACGGCAACGTGCACACCAACATCCCGGTCAACTCGGACAACTACGAGATGCTGCAGACGGCGCACGAGGCCGTCGCTCGCATCATGAAGCTGGCGCGCAGCCTCGACGGCGTGATCTCGGGCGAGCACGGCATCGGCATCACGAAGCTCGAGTTCCTGACGGTGGACGAGATGGCCGACTTCACGGCCTACAAGCAAAAGGTCGACCCCGAAGGCCGCTTCAACAAGGGCAAGCTGCTGCGTGATCCCGCGTTGAAGGCCGACCTGACCAATGCCTACACGCCCAGCTTCGGGCTGATGGGCCACGAGTCGCTGATCATGCAGCGCAGCGACATCGGCGAGATCGCGAACTCGGTGAAGGATTGCCTGCGCTGCGGCAAGTGCAAACCCGTCTGCGCGACCCACGTGCCGCGTGCCAACCTGCTGTACAGCCCGCGCAACAAGATCCTCGCGACCTCGCTGTTGGTCGAGGCATTTCTCTACGAAGAGCAGACGCGCCGCGGCGTCAGCATCAAGCACTGGGAAGAGTTCGAGGACGTGGCCGACCATTGCACCGTCTGCCACAAGTGCCTGAGCCCGTGCCCGGTGAACATCGACTTCGGCGACGTGTCGATGAACATGCGCAACCTGTTGACCAAGATGGGGAAGAAGAGCTTCCGCCCGGGCAACAAGATGGCCATGATGTTCCTGAACGCGACCAATCCAGAGACCATCAAGATGCTGCGCGTCGGCATGGTCGATGTGGGGTTCAAGGTCCAGCGCATCGCGAACAACCTGCTGCGTGGCCTGGCGAACGCGCAGACCGCGGCGCCGCGCTCCACCGTCGGTGCCGCGCCGATCAAGGAACAGGTCATCCACTTCATCAACAAGAAAATGCCGGGTGGCCTGCCGAAGAAGACGGCACGGGCGTTGCTGGACATCGAGGACAAGGATTACGTCCCGATCATCCGCAACCCGCAGGCGACGACGAGCGAGACCGAGGCGGTCTTCTACTTCCCGGGCTGCGGCTCCGAGCGGCTGTTCTCGCAGGTCGGCCTGGCGACGCAAGCGATGCTGTGGCATGCCGGCGTGCAGACGGTGCTGCCGCCGGGTTACTTGTGCTGCGGCTACCCGCAGCGCGGCGCAGGGCAGTTCGACAAGGCCGAGAAGATGATCACCGACAACCGGGTGCTCTTCCACCGCGTGGCCAACACGCTGAACTACCTGGACATCAAGACGGTGGTGGTGAGCTGCGGCACCTGCTACGACCAGTTGCAGGGCTACCAGTTCGACAAGATCTTCCCCGGCTGCCGGATCATCGACATCCACGAGTACCTGCTCGAAAAAGGCATCACGCTCGGTGCGGCATCGGGCGGTGGATACCTGTACCACGACCCCTGCCACACGCCGATGAAGCTGCAGGACCCGATGAAGACGGTCAAGGCGCTGGTCGGCGCGAACGTGGTCGAGAGCAAGCGCTGCTGCGGCGAAAGCGGCACGCTGGGCGTGACGCGCCCGGACATCGCGACGCAGGTGCGTTTCCGCAAGGAAGAAGAGCTGCGCAAGGACGAGGCCGCATTGCGCAAGACCGGCGCCGTGGCCGAGAAGGGCCCGGTGAAGATCCTGACCTCCTGCCCGAGCTGCCTGCAGGGCCTGAGCCGCTACACCGGCGACCTGACGAACGGGCTTCTCGAGGCCGACTACATCGTCGTCGAGATGGCGAACCAGATCCTCGGCCCCGACTGGATGCCCGACTATGTAGCGCGCGCCAACGCGGGCGGGATCGAGCGCGTGCTCGTCTAGTCCAACCTGATCCACGAGCAAACCACATGGCTGGCCTGAAGACCGACTCCCCACGCCCGACCGCGATCACCGTGCACCAGCAGTCACGCATGCTGGAGGTCGGCTTCGACGATGGCCGCGTGTTCCGCATTCCGTTCGAGCTGATGCGGGTGTACTCGCCGTCCGCCGAAGTGCAGGGCCATGGCCCGGGGCAGGAGGTGCTGCAGACCGGCAAGCGCGAGGTCGGCCTCGACGCGCTCGAGCCGGTCGGCAACTACGCGGTGCAGCCGCGCTTCTCGGACGGCCACGACACCGGCATCTTCTCGTGGGACTATCTCTACTTTCTGGGCTCGCAGCAGGGAGATCTGTGGCAGAAGTACGAGGCGCGCTTGGCCGCCGCCGGCAAGGGCCGCGACGCGATCATGGTCGCTGCTCCGGCACCGGGCTGCGGCCACCATCATTGAGCGATTGACGGACACCCACACATGAGCGACACGCACTTCGGTTTCCAGACAGTCGACGAATCGCAGAAGGCGCAGCGCGTGCGCGGCGTGTTCGACTCGGTCGCGTCCAAATACGACGTGATGAACGACCTGATGTCGATGGGCCTGCATCGCGCCTGGAAGGCCTACACGGTGGCGGTGGCGAACTTGCACGAGGGCCAGTCCGTGCTCGACATCGCGGGCGGTACCGGTGATCTGGCACGGGCCTTCGCGAAGCGCGTCGGCGCCAAGGGGACGGTGGTCCACACCGACATCAACGAAGCGATGCTGCGCCAGGGGCGCGAACGCCTTCTCGATGAAGGCCTCGTGTTGCCCACGCTGATCTGCGACGGCGAGAAGCTGCCCTTCGCGACCGCGAACTTCGACCTCGCGAGCGTGGCCTTCGGCCTGCGCAACATGACGCACAAGGAGCAGGCGCTGGCCGAGATGAACCGCGTGCTCAAGCCGGGCGGTCGGCTGCTGGTGCTCGAGTTCTCGAAGGTGGCGGCGCCGCTGGCCAAAGCCTATGACTGGTACTCGTTCAATGTGCTGCCGCGCATCGGTCGCCTGGTCGCGGGCGACGCCGACAGTTACCGCTACCTGGCTGAGTCGATCCGCATGCATCCGGGTCAAGCGGAGCTGAAGGCGATGATGAAGACGGCGGGTTTCGGCCATGTCGATGTGCACAACCTCAGTGCGGGTGTGGTCGCGCTGCATGTGGGGATCAAGTGCTGAGCGAGGGCTGCAGCGCGGCACCCTTGACGCGCAAAAGAGACGCTTGGTGACGCGCCTGGAAGTGCATGGCAGGGAATCGTTCACGACTTGCGCGTTTATGTGTTTCCCCCGAACCTCGATGTCGTCGAGTTGGACGCCGGGCGTCGTTGCAAACAGGTGACGAGACGTTGCTCGGCCACCCGCATTCCGGGGGCCCATATCAGGGCGTCATGGCAAACCATCCGCGTTAAACTTCATTCTCTATTGGGTTCGCGGCTCGCGTCGTTCGTGCGGCGCCCGAAGAGCACGAGTGAGCAACGAGTTCGGCCTCCTGTCGCGGACGGCGGCAGCAAGTTGGATTGGCGTGCTCCACACTACGATGAGCGAGAAATCAATGAACAGAAAGACGCTGCTGCGCTTGTCGGCCCTGCTGACGTTGTCGGGCATGGTTGGTTTGTTGCATGCTCAGACGCCGGCATCTGCGGCCAAGACCGATTACGTTCTGGGTGCAGGCGACGTCATCAAGGTGACGGTCTTCCAGAGCCCGGAACTCGGAGCCGAAGTGCGCATTCCAGAATCTGGCATGGTGAGCCTGCCCTTGCTCGGCCCGGTGAAGTTGGGCGGCCAGACGATTGCCGAGGCCGAGCGAACGATCGCTGACGGCTTGCTCGCCGGTAAGTTCCTGAAGCAACCGCAGGTGTCGATCCTTGTCAACCAATTGCGCGGCAGTCAGGCCTCGGTACTGGGCAACGCCGTGCGTCCCGGACGCTACTCGCTTGAGCTGGCGAACACGCGCCTCTCCGATCTGATGGCACTCGCCGGGGGTGTTGGGCCTGACGGCAGCGACATCCTCACCGTGGTCGGCACACGCGACGGAAAGCCGTTCCGGACGCAGGTCGATTTCAGGACGCTGTTTCGTGGCGGTGGAACATCCCAGGACATCGTCATCCAGAACAACGACGTGGTCTACGTCGATCGCGCGCCGCAGGTCTACATCTATGGTGAAGTCCAGAAGCCCGGTACCTTGCGCCTCGAACGCGGCATGACCGTACTGCAGGCGCTCGCCGCCGGCGGTGGGTTGACTCCCCGAGGCACGCAACGAGGCATTCGCGTGAACCGCAAGGGCCCGGACGGCGTGGTACACGAATTGAATCCCGGCATGCAGGATCAGTTGCAGCAGGATGACGTGATCTACGTGAAAGAGAGCCTGTTCTAACAGGAAAGTCAGATGAGCCTGAGTCAATTCCTTTCCATCATTCGCGCCCACTGGCGTGTCGTGGCGATGGTTCTGATGCTGACTGTCGGGACGGCAGTCAGCATCAGTCTGATGCTGCCAAAGCAGTACATCGCCACGGCGACGGTGGTCATCGACCAGTCGCGCCCGGACCCGGTGGCGGCAGCGATGTATCAGGGCAATCCGTCGCCCGCCTTTATGGCCACGCAAGTGGATGTCATCAAGAGCGAGCGCGTTGCCATGCGCGTCATTCGGCAACTTAATCTGGCAGAGTCGGAAGGCATCAAAGCCGACTGGGCGCGGGCAACAAAGGGCGAAGGAAGCCTCGAAGCGTGGCTGGTGCAGCGCTTGTTGTTCGCGCTCGACATCAAGCCTTCGCGCGAGTCCAACGTTGTCGGCGTCTCCTACAAAGCCGATGATCGGGATCGTGCCGCGCTGATGGCCAACGCGTTTGTTCAGGCCTACCTGGATGTCAGCCTCGAACTGAAGGTTGGGCCCGCGAAGGACTACTCCGGCTTCTTTGAGGGCCGCAGCAAGGATTTGCGCGCGAATGTCGAACGTGCCCAGGCGAAATTGTCGGCCTATCAGCGGGAGAAGGGCGTTGTCGTCGCCACGGATGGCCAGATCGATGTCGAATCGGCGCGCCTGAACGAGCTTTCCACGCAGCTGGTGGCCGTGCAGGGAATGGCTGCGGGCGCGAACGGCCGTCAGGCGCAGGTCCAGAGCGGCGGCGGGGAGCGCCTCGCTGAGGTGATCAACAACCCCATCGTGTCGGGTCTGCGCGCCGAGGTCACGAAGGCCGAAGCGCGGCTGCAGGAACTGACTTCGCGGTTGGGTGACAACCACCCGCAGGTCATCGAGGCGCGCGCCAACATCAATTCATTGCGCGGCCGCCTGGATGTGGAAACGCGTCGGATCGCGGGCACCGTCGGAGCCGCGGGCAGCATCAATCGTCAGCGCGAGGCCGAGCTTCGCGCTGCGGTGGAAGCGCAACGCGCTCGGGTGCTCAAGATGCGGCTGGCCCGCGAAGAAGGCATGGTGCTCGTTCGCGACCTCGAGAACGCGCAGCGTGCGTACGATGCGGTGCTGACGCGATTGAATCAGAGCAGCCTCGAAAGCCAGGTCACTCAGCCCAACGCTTACGTGCTGGCCCAGGCCATGCCGCCGTTGCTGCCGTCCTCACCGAAGATCATCACCAACACGGTCCTGTCGATCGTCATTGGCATGGTGCTCGCGATCGGCGCAGCGATCGTGCTGGAAATGATCGATCGGCGTTTGCGGAATGTCGATGAGGTGTCCGAGCTGCTGGGTCTGCCTGTCCTCGGCGTGCTTCCGAAGCCGGGCGGCGTGGGGGGGTTCTCGGGTGGCCGCCTGTCAATTGAATCGCCACGCGGGTTGTTTGGTTACCTGCCCGCACCCCGGAAGGAAGCGTGATGGCCAAGTTTCGCGATTCCAAGGTCGTCGACCTTCCCTTCCCGTCGCCGGCCGCCAGCCCGGTGGAAGAGGACAACGTGCTGCTCGATCGGCCGATCGGGCAAATCCTGGGGGAGAAGCTGCGCCTTTCGGCAGAACAACTCGACACCGTCTTGGCGCACATGCGGGCCAACGGCCTCCGATTTGGCGATGCCGCTGTGGCGCTGGGCTTGGCGACGCGCGATGACGTGCTACAAGCGCTCTCCGAGCAGTTCGGCTACGCCTATGCGACCGAAGACCGTCGCAAGCTCAGCCCGGAGCTGGTGACGCTGAATCAGCCGTTCTCGACGCAGTCCGAAGCATTCCGCACGATCCGCAGCCGCATCATGATGACGGTGTTCAGCGAGGACCAGCAAAAGCGTGCATTGGCTATCGTCAGCCCCGACTCGGGGGACGGCAAGACCTTTTTTGCGGCAAATCTGGCCATTACCTTGGCGCAGGCTGGTGGGCGCACGCTCCTCGTCGATGCAGATCTGCGCGGCCCGCGGCAGCACGAGGTCTTCAACCTCGAGAACACGGCCGGACTTTCCAGTCTTCTCGCGGGGCGTGTGGACACGCAGATCGTTCAACAGGTCTCCGGCGTGCCGAACCTGTTCGTGATGCCGGTGGGTGTCACACCACCGAATCCGCTGGAACTGATCGATCGCCCGGCGTTCAACATGCTGATGCGCGAACTCGTGCTGAAGTTCGATCATGTCATTGTCGACACCCCGGCCGTCGTCTATGGGGCGGATGCCCATGTGATTGCCGCCCGGTGTGGTGCGGTCTTGATCGTGGCGCGCGAGAACGCCTCGCGTGTGGTGGCGCTGCAGCAGCTCGTGGCGGCGCTGTCGCAAAGTCCGGCGCGAGTGGCCGGCGTGATCATGAACGAGTTCTGAGGCGATGTTTGCCGACATCGCTGCTGCCCGTGATCACGCGCGCGCCGAAACGGGCGTGAGCCGTTGTGCGGCGTGGTTCCCCATCACTGAATTGCGTTATCGCCGAATCCGATTTCGCCTCCGCTGCACCAGCTGGTAGTGGATCGAGGACACGGAGATGGGCGGCATTACAGGCTTCTTCAGCGCCTCGGGGACGCTGGAGGTCGGCGAACCCGACCTTCACCGTGCCGTCGAGTCGCTGCGCCATCGTGGCCCCAATGATCAGGAGGCGTGGCTGGGTGCGCCCGATATCGGGATGGGCTACACCAAGCTGTCCATACTGAACCCGAACCAGCGAGGGCGCCAGCCGATTCTCTCTGCCGACGGATGCTGGAGCGTGGTCGTCAATGGCGAGATCTACAACATAGCCGATATTCGCAGCGAGCTGGCCTCCAAGGGGCATGCATTTCGGGGAATCGGCACTGACGAGGTCATCGTTGCTGCGGTCCGCGAGTGGGGTGTCAACGGAGCTGTCAAGCGCTTCAATGGCGCGTTTGCCATCGCGCTGTGGGACGCCCGGGCGGGAAAGTTGACGTTGATCCGCGATCGCATGGGGGTCAAGCCGTTGTACTACGGCTGGAACGGGCGCACGGTGTGGTTCGGGTCCGAGCTCAAAGCCTTGCGGGCCTACCACCACTGGCAGCCTCGCATCGACGACGCGGCCCTCGCGGACTTCTTCCGCTTCACGTACATCGTCGAGCCGCGCAGCATTTATCAGCAGGTGTGCAAGCTGGGCCCCGGACACGTGCTGGAAATAGCACGTGGTGGGTCGCCGTCCGTGTGGCGCTACTGGGGTGTGCTGGACGACTTCCAGTGCACGGAGTCGCAGGCCGGCGAAGAAGCGCTTGCCGACGAGCTTGAGTCCTTGATTTCAGATGCTTGCAGGATTCGCACAGCCTCCGATGCTCCTGCGGGCATCTTCCTGTCGGGTGGCGTGGATTCGTCAGTCGTGGCCGCGATGGTGGCTCGCGACCACTCGGGGATGCGAACCTTCACGATCGGATTTGACGACCCGCGGTACAACGAGGCCCATCACGCCGAAGACGTTGCGCGGCATTTGGGAATGTTGCATTCAACGCAGGTCGTGCGCGAAGCCGAGGCCATGGAAGTCTTGCCGACCTGGGGCGATCTCTTCGACGAACCCTTCGGCGATTGCTCCGGTATTCCGACACTTCTGGCTTCAAGGATGGCTGCTCGTCATGTCAAGGTGGTTCTGTTGGCGGACGGTGCCGACGAACTGTTTGGCACGTATCAGTCCTATGAGGCGAGCTTCCATCGCATGCAATCGCCGCGAAACAGGTCCACGGTCGGCCGCGTGGCGCGCATTGTCGCCTCCGCGCTGCCCTGGGAACGCATCGACCACGCTATGGCGGTCCGAGGTGCCAGCGCCGATCCCGGTCGCAGCTTCGGTCGGAAATTGACCCAACACCTGCGCTATCTTCGTGAAATTCGCGCCCTGACCACGCCAGGGCGGATGTTCGAGCATTCGCAGACTTCCTCAAATTGGCACGGCGCTGACCTGCCGCGCTTGCTCGGACATCAAACTCCCCCTACGCGACGCACCTCCGACGCGTACCCCGGAGATCCCGAAGAACAGATGCGCCTGTGGGATCTCGAAAACTATACGTCCGCATGCATTCTCACCAAGGTCGACCGCGCGACCATGGCTGCAGGGATTCAATGCCGCGAGCCGCTCTTGGATCACCGGGTGGTTGCCATGGCGCTGTCATTGCCCGACCGACTGCGGGGCGGCCCGCTGGGAGCCAAGCACCTGCTGAGAAGGGTGCTGTACCGGCACGTGCCGCGCGAGCTGATCGAGCGGCCGAAGATGGGCTTCTCGCCCCCCATTGGGCGCTGGATGTCCGGGGCGCTCAAACCGATGCTCGACCAGTACCTCGATCATCGGCGCATCAGCGAGCAAGCCATACTCGACCCTCACGTCGTTAGACAGGTTCGCCAGAGGTTCGACGCCGGCGACGAGGGCTCGGCCCACCGGGTCTGGTTGCTCCTCGCGTTCCAAATGTGGCATGCGCGCTGGATGGAGATGCCGCCGCTCGCTGGCGCGCCAACCTTGTTCCCAGGCAAGACCAGTCTCGTTGAGGCGGTGGCATGAGGCAGGACAATGCGTCGTTGCTTCCGGAGCAGGCGTCGGCAGTCCCCGTCGATCGCGCGATGCAGCCCTCGGCGACAAAGGCGGTGCGTTCAGCCGACCGCCTGCATGTCTGCTTCGTTGCGATGAACATCTACCCGACGATCAGTGGTTCGTCGAGTGTCGAATTTGTCGGCGGCGCCGAGGTGCAGCAAACCATCCTGGGCCGAGCGTTGGTGGCAGACGGTTGGCGCGTTTCAATGCTGACCGGCGACTTCGGACAACCCGAATTGGTCGACTGCGATGGGGTGAGTGTTCACCGTGTCCGTGCCGCAGGCATGCGGGGCATCAAGGGGCTGCGCTTCATCCATCCTCACATGACCGACGTGATTGATGCGTTGCGCCGAATTGACCCGGATATCGTGTACTTCCGTGTGGCCGGCTTCCGCGCCGCGGCTGCAGCTTGGTATGCGCGCACGGCGGGCAAGGCATTCGTGTACGCCTGCGCCCACGATACCGAGCTGGCGCCGGAGGGCAACAACCCATCAACCCGCCGCGACGCATTCCTGTTCCGACTGGCACTGCGGTCTGCCGATGCCGTGCTGGTCCAGAACGTTCTCCAGCGCCAACTCCTGAAGGACAACTTCGGCAAGGACGGGCTCATTCTCGCCAACTGCTACGTCGAGCCCGATGCGGGTGTTGCTTCTCCCGTGGGGCACGTCCTGTGGGTGGGAACAGTGAAGCCGGGCAAGTACCCCGAGAGCTTTGTCGAGCTTGCGCGCCGGCATCCCGCTCTCAAGTTCAGGATGGTCGGCGGTGCCGACGTTCAAGACTCCAGCGGGCAGGCTTACTTCGACCGCATTCGCGAAGAAGCGGCCAAAGTTGTCAATCTGGAGTTTGTCGGCCATGTCCCTTTCCACAAGGTCGGAAGGCACTTCGACGATGCGAGTCTGTTCGTCAACACCTCGGCGGCGGAGGGATTCCCCAACACGTTCTTGCAGGCCTGGATCCGCGGTGTGCCGACCCTGTCATTCGTCAGCCCGGAGGTGACGCCTGGACAGACCGGCACGATCGTTTGCCGCGACCTCGAAGAGATGGTCGCCCGGATCGGATCATTGACCCATGGGGGGCAGACCTGGGCGGCGGCGAGCGCAGCTTGTAAGGACCATTTCGGCAGGGTCCATGGCATCGATTCGGCGCTGCAAGGCTACCGCGAACTGTTCGGCGGGCTTGCGCGGCGCCGCGCCGGTTCCGCCTGAATCGATCGATGCTGCGCTTCTACGTCCATTTCGCGCCAAGCAGCTTCGGTGCCGGAAGCCCATGAGCTCAAGCCTTCGTTCGGCCTTTGGTTGGGGCTCGGCTCAAGCCGTCGTACGACTGGTGGTGGGATTCGTCAGCATCAAGGTGACCGCCGTCTTTCTGGGCCCGGCCGGGATTGCGTTGGTCGGCCAAACCGGCAATTTCCTGACCTTGTTGCAAGGGACGTTGGGAAATGCGATTCAGACTGCCGTCATCAAGATGACGGCAGAACGGGAGGCCGCCGGCGACCTGGACCACGTCCCACTTTGGGGCACCGCGATGCGCCTGGCCGTTGGTCTTGCGTTGGCGGTCGGCGTGATGGTGATCCTGTTGCACCGCCCGTTGTCAGCCTGGCTCTTCGGGCGCGAGGATCTGTGGCCGGTCGTCGTGTTGGTCGGTTTGATCCTGCCGATGACCCTGTCTACGTTGGTGCTGAGCGGCATCCTGACGGGGCTGAAGCAGTTCCGTCTCATCGCGTTCACGAACATGGGCACGACCGTGGTCGGCGCAGCAATATTCATCAGCCTGAGCTACACGTTCGGACTGATGGGTGGGCTATTCGGCACCATCTTGGCCGTCGCCGGTGGTCTGCTGGTGATTCTTGTGATCGTGCGGTCGTCGAAGGCGATCCGAGTGTCACGGTGCTTTGCACATTGGCGCCCCGCACTTCTGCCATCCATTCTTGCGTTCTATCCCATGCTGCTGGTCCATGCGGCGGCTGAGCCCTTGACGCTGATACTGGTGCGTGATGCTCTGATAGGGGCCACAGGCGTGGACCAGGCGGGCCTCTGGCAGGCGACCTTGCGCCTTTCGAACATCTACACGTTGGTGCTCCTCACAACATTGTCGATGTATTCACTTCCTACGCTGTCCGCGATCCGCGATCCGCGGCAGTTTCGGAAAATCATGTTCGGCATGTCCGTGAAAATGGGTGCGGCCACTGCCGCCGCAGCGTTCGCGATCTACTTGTGCCGTGACCTTATCGTGCGCGTTGTCTTTACCTCAGCGTTCTTGCCCGTTCGTGACCTGCTTGGCGTTCAACTGCTGGGCGACGTTCTCAATCTGGGGGCGTGGCCGCTTCATTCGGCCCTGATGGCGCAGAATCGATCCAAGACTTACATGGCGTTGGAGGTCGGCGTGGCGGTCTCGCAAATTGCTGTGACGCACTGGTTGTTGCCGAGGATTGGGGTCTCGGCCGCACCGACAGCGTACGCGGTGGCGTCGGGCATGGCGTTGCTGGCGTTGGTGGTCTTGCATTGGCGACTGAGGTCACGCGGCCTTGTCAGTGCATGAACAGCCAGTCTTGAGGTAGTCGTATGGGATCCGTGTCGCGAATCCAATTGGTTGCGTTGCTTGTTGCATTCGCGGGCTTGGCCGCATGCGTGGGCCTGCTCGTCACTCGCCTGGACATCGCATGGCTTCTGGCGATCGTGCTGGGGGCCATCGCGCTGGGGCTGGTGTTCGTGGACTACCGAGTCGGCGTGGTGTGCCTGACGATCATGTTGCCGTGGATATGGTCGCCGTTCGTCCCGCAGGCCTCGGGCTTCAGCCTCATCAACTTCCTGGTGTTCGCGTCCATGGCCTCGCTCTTTCTGCGGCGTGCCTTCGGACGAGGACAGACAGCGTGGCTGCCGCATGAAATGCTATGGTGCTACCTGCTGCCGATCGGCGTGGCGGCGTTGATCGCCTGGCCCAATCTGTCGATTGGTGAGATGAACTTCCCGGCGCGCCTGGCCGCTGGAGTGCCTGAGTCGAGCTATGCGCCGATAACCTTCCTCAAAGCGAAGATCATCAAGCCGATGTTTTTCATCATGTATGCCTTCGTGTTGGCGAACGCGGTGCGCGACACCAAGAAGCCGGAGCGCTTTCTTCTTGCGTTCGGGCTTTCCGCACTCATCCCGAGTTTCGCGATCATCGGCGAGGTTCTCGGCGGTGTCGATGTGAACGACCGCGATCACTTCCTCTCAGGCCTGGGCCTGCAGGTGAATGAATATGGCACGCTGCTGGCACTTGCTGCAGGACCGCTGCTCTTCATCGCGGCCGGAACCGGGCCGCGCATGGCACGGCTCGCGGCCGGCGCGGCGTTCGGCGTGACGTCAGCTGCACTGTTGATGACCGGGTCGCGGGGGGCGATGATTTCCTTTGTCGTGATCGTCGCCCTGTGGCTGATTCGTCGCCGCAAACTCAATGATCTGCTGTTCGTGATCGTCGCGCTCGCCGTTCTGGCGGTCGTCATTCCAGAAGCGACCCAGGAACGGTTGGTCATGGGGCTCGACGACCTTGGTGCCACCAGCGCGCAAAATCGCGATGACCCGCTGACAAAGGGGCGCGTCGCGGTCTGGGCCGCGCTCGCGCCTGAATTCTTCAAGAGCCCACTCTGGGGAAACGGCCTGTCGTCCACAGGATGGAACTCCGCCGTTTCCGTGGGGCGGCTCTATGTGGGGCACCCCCACAACCTGTTCTTGACCATCGCTCTCGATCTCGGAATTCTCGGTGGCATGGCGATGCTGTATCTCTACTACAAGTTCGCTCGCACGATGCACCGGCTCTCCTATGAACCGTCGCTCGCACCACTGGTGCAGGACTATTTCATGGGCGCGTTTGCTGCTTTCATCGCCATGCTGTGCGCGTCCGTCACGGGTGGCAACTACACCCCACACCCCGAGCAGACCTTTTTTTGGTTCTCGCTTGGATTCTTGTTCGCTTATTGGAAGCTGGCTCAAAGTCGTCAGGTCCAAACTTCAAGCAAACCTTTCGGGGTCGGAGTGAAATGGGCCAAAGCTCTCCAGCCCGGCCAGGGCAAGCGTCGATGAAGGGGCGGCAGCGTGAGTGCTGCTGGCCGATTCTGGTCGTCGGCGGTGGTGCACGGCTCGAGGGCCAGGGGCTCTGTTCAAAGGATTCTCCATGAGGGTTTGTCTGGTCAATCTTGGCGCGTTGCCCGCGCTGTCGCAAGAACACAAGCACCATCGAATCGGTGGGGAGGAAGTTCAGCATGCGCAGCTTGCTGCCGCGCTGACGCGACTTGGGCACGACGTTGCCCTCGTCGTTGGTGATCTGGGTCAGGCCGACGGTGCCGTGTACGAAGGCGTCAGAACGCTGAAGGCGTACAGGGAAGCCGCCGGACTCCCTGCGCTCAGATTTATTTACCCGCGCTGGATCAAGTTGTGGTCTGCCATTGCGCGCGCCAAGGCAGATGTTTACTACTGCAGTTGCGCCGGCATGCTCGTCGGGCTGCTGGCCATGTACTGCAAACTCCATCGGAAGAGGCTGGTCTTCAGGACTGCGATCGACTCGGACTGTGAACCCGACAAATTGATCATCCGCTATCGCCGTGACAAATGGCTGTATACCTACGGATTGAAGCGTGCAGACGCCATCCTGGTGCAGACAGTGACGCAACAACGCTCGCTAAAGAAAAACTACGGCTTGGACGGGACCATAGCCGACATGCTGGTCGCCAAGGCCATGAGCGCCGAGGCTTCTGTCGGCAAGGACGTCGACGTGCTGTGGATATCCAACCTTCGACACATCAAACGTCCGGATCGCTTGCTCGAACTTGCCAGAGGGCTTCCAGGCTACCGCTTTCACATGGCTGGCGGTCCCTCGCCCGGTGAAGAAGACCTGTACCAGCGCATCGAGGCCGAGGCGCGAGATATTCCGAACCTGACCTTTCACGGCGCCGTCCCGTATCTGGATGTCGGTGTGCTGTTCGCTCGGGCGCGCTTGTTCGCCAACACATCGGATCTCGAGGGATTCCCCAACACGTTCTTGCAGTCCTGGGTGCGCGGCATTCCTGTCGTGACCATGTTCGATCCCGACGGTGTCGTCCGGCGCGAAGGGCTGGGATCGGCGCACACCACGGTTGCCGACATGATGGCGGGCCTCGAGAGGCTCCTGCGGTCCCCGGATGAGTACGCGACTGCGAGTTCCGCGACGCTCGGGTTCATGAAGAACCGGTTCGGCGATGACCGCGTGCTGGCACCCTACCTGGTGGCGTTGGCTGGCGCCGAGGTCAAGATGCCCGGCGAACTGCGCGCGGGGCAGGCAGCCGTCAGTACAGTCGATGCAGCGCCAGATGGTCGGCGGTGACATTTTTTCACGATGTTCGTCGGCTTACCCGCCCATTCGGGGTGGGTGAACGGGCGGCGCGACCGCACAGAATCGATGTCCTGCCAAGAAGGAGAAGATTGGGTGAAGATGACTGAATCGCCGCAGCCGGACAACGGGCTGCCGACAGCCGACGTGAATGATTGCAGACGGTCCTTGCTGAGTGGGCTGTCGATATTGCCGATCGCTTCTTTGGCCCTGAGCGGCTGGTGGATGAAGTCGCCATCTGTCGTGGTTCTCCGCGATGGCTGGGTGCTCTCGAAAGACGACTGATGCTGTTCAGTGGCCTAGACGAATTGATACGTTCGGGCTTTCGCCCGCGAGTGTGCATAGTAGGTACCGGACCAGCCGGCATCTCGCTGGCACTTCGCCTCCAGGAACGCAAGATACCTTGTCTGCTCGTGGAAGCGGGCGGATACGATTTCAGCCCGACGTCGCAGGATGTCTATCGGGGCGAGGTGGTCGGTGATCGCTACCACCAACTCCACGAGGCACGGTTGCGCCAGTTCGGAGGTACATCGGGCCACTGGTCCGGGTGGGTATGCCCACTCGACCCCAGTGATTTCGAGCCACGCGCCTACATCCCATACTCGGGATGGCCCATCCGCAGCACCGATCTGGAGCCCTATTCGCGCGGGGCCGACGAGCTCTTGCAGGTGAGGCCGTCCCTGCATGATCGGCCGATGACCCAGGACATCGACTACATCCAATACCGTTTCAGCCCGCCGACACGATTCGGGACGGTTTATCGCTCGGCCATCGAACAATCCAAGAGCATCGGTCTGTTGCTGAACTCGCCGGTTCTCGAACTTGTACCTGGCAAGGGCCGCATCGAGTCGATCAAGGTGTCCCAGGGCACCTTGACGAGTGACATCCGTGTCGATCATGTGTGCGTCTGCACCGGAGGAATCGAGAACAGCAGATTGCTGCTGTGGTCGAACGTGCGCCACGCAGGCGGGGTCGTGCCGCACGCTGCAACATTGGGACGCTACTGGATGGAGCACCCCGTGCACGTGCTGGCAGACGTGGTGACCTCCAACGGCTATGAGGCGCAGTTCGAGACTTCGACCCCGGAGAAGTGGTACTTCGCACCGTCGGACCACGCAAAGAAGACCTACGCCATCGGAGGCGCGCACATCTGGATGCGCGCCCATCAGCCAAACCAGGATTACGCCAAGGAACTCTTTCACCAACTGATGTGCGTGGCGCCGGACTGGTCCAATCGGCTGCTCAAGCCCATGGGCAAAGAGTACCAATGCGGTGGATACATCCAAAGCGAGTTCGAGCAGTTCCCGCGCCCCGAAAACCGCATCGAGCTTGACACTCGCAAGGACGCTCTTGGTGTCCCGTTGTCGCGGCTGTACTGGAAGACGAGCGACAGCGAGCGCAAGACCGCGGTGACCATGACCCGACTCCTTGGGGAGGCGCTGATCAGCAAGGACATCGGGCGCCTTCGAATGCGCAACTACCTGACCGACGGCGCCGAGTGGCCAGCCAGCGATCAGGGTGGTGGCTGGCACCACATGGGCGGAACGCGGATGTCAGACTCGCCGGCCACTGGTGTGGTCGACAAGAATTGCAAGGTCTTTGACATGGAGAACCTCTACATTGGCGGATCGTCGGTCTTCGCCACGGGAGGGCACGCGAGCCCCACGTACAACATCGTCAGGCTGGCCCTGCGGCTGGGCGATCACCTGGCCACCAAACTCAGTGCTGCCTGACCGACGCGGAGCTGTTTCGTTTCTGCTCGGGCGTGTGCCCGCGGCAATTGCTCGATTCAATCAAGGTTCCCTGAAAAAAACATGAAGCACATCATCTTTGGCGGTAACGGATTTGTCGGCCGCTACACAGCTCGTGACCTCCTCGCCGCCGGCGAGCAGGTGCTCATCTGCGACATCGCCAAGGATGCGACGCTGCCGATCTATCAGAAGGCGCAGTTTCTCGAGGTTGACATCACCAAGCCCGAGCAGGTTGCCAAGGTGCCGATCGCGGCGGACGACATCGTCTACAACCTAGCGGCGCGCATGCTCCACCCGATCATCAAGCGAGCCGCACGCTACGAGTACTTCTATTCGGTCGACTACCACGGTGCCGTCCACATCATCGATGCGATGGAGCGGGCCGGCTGCAACAAGCTCGTGCAGTTCAGCACCGACATGGTTTACGGGCCGCTGCAGACACCGCCGCCGGTGAAGGTCGATCATCCCCGCGTGCCGATCGGCGAGTATTCGGCGAGCAAGATGGCGCTGGAGGACTACTGCTTCGGCAAGCGTGCGCAGGGTCTCAACGTGTCGATCTTCAGGCCGCGCCTGATCATTGGGCCGGGCCGCGTCGGCATTCTCGGCAAGCTGTTCCATCTGATTCGCCTCAACCTGCCGGTGCCCTTGATCGGCAACGGCAAGAACCGCTATCAGATGGTCGCGGTGTTCGATTGCGCAAGCGCTGCCATCTGTTCTGCGAACAAGGGCGTGATCAACGGCGAGTTCAATCTCGGCTCGGCGAACCCGCCGAACGTGCGGGAGCTCTTGTCGGAGGTGATCCGCCATGCAGGCTCGAAGTCGATCCTGATCCCCACCATCGCTGCGCCGGCCAAGGTGCTGCTGCGCTTCCTCGACCGGATCGATGTGCCGCTGCTGGTTCCAGAGCAATTCGAGATCGCAGACCACGACTATGTGGTCGACATCGAGCACACGATGCGCTCGCTCGATTGGAAGCCGAAGTTCGGCGACCAGGAAATGATGAACGACGCTTACCGCCAGTTCCTTGCGGCGCGCAAAACCTGAGGCATAGAGAATGACCACCCGTCCCAACCTGATGACCGTCGAGGCCGCCAAGGCCCTGTCCGTGCAAGACGTGCGAGGCCTCTTCGAGCGCCACCTGAATCCCGGCCAGTTGCACTTCCTGAAGCTCCTTGGCTTCGACCAGGTCCTCGTGAAGCGCGCCGAGGGCATGTATTACTACGACCAGGACGATCGCGCCATCCTGGACTTCTTTGGTGGCTTTGGCTCCGTGGCTTGCGGGCACAACCACCCGCGCATTCTGGAGGCTCGCAAGCGTTTCCAGGACGAGCAGCGACACGAGATCTGCATCGCGTTCATGTCGCAGTACGCAACTGCGCTCGCGCACAACCTCGCTGCGATCGCCCCCGGTGATCTCGAAACCGTCTTCCTGGCCAACTGCGGTTCGGTCGCAAACGAGGCCGCCCTCAAGCTCGCCGAGCGCGCGGCCGGCCCAAAGCGAACGACCATTGCGTACGCCAGCAACTCCTTCCATGGCAAGACCCGCGCCGCACTGTCGGTGACCGACTCCGCGTTCTATCAGAGTGGGTTCACGCTGCTGCCCAACCGCCGGCGCGTCACCTTCGGTGATCTCAACTCGCTGGAAGAGGCGTTCAAGACCGACCCGTCCATCGGCACCTTCATTGTCGAGACCGTGCAAGGCGGTGCGGGCATCGTGGCCGCGGACGAGGCCTACTGGCAGGGCGTACGCCAGCTGTGCGACCGCTACGGCGTCATCTGGCTCGCTGACGAAGTGCAGTGCGGCGTCGGCCGCACCGGCAAGTTCTTCGCGTTCGAGCACTACGGCGTGGTGCCGGACATCGTCACGCTGGCGAAGTCACTCGGTGGCGGCAAGACGGCGATGGGCGCGTACATCGCGCGGCGCGATATCCACATGAAGGCCTACGGCCCGTCGAAGGTGGCATTGATCCACGGCCCGGCGACCTTCAGCGGCATGGGCGAGGGCTGCATCACCTCGATCGAGGCCCTCAACGTGATCTACGACGAGAACTTGATCGACAACTCCGCCGCGATGGGCGCGCGCTTGCTTGCAGGCCTGCGCGTCATTCAGCAAAGGCACCCGAAGGTGATCAAGGAGGTTCGCGGCCTCGGGCTGATGGTCGGCATCGAGTTCGCCGACCTGAGCGACACGCTGCCGTTCGGAGTGCGCCAGATGGTGTCGCTGCTCGACGAGAAGCTCAAAGGCAGCCTGTGCGGATTCGCCGGCACGCTGCTGCTGCGCGACTACAACACCCTGGTGGCGTTCACCGAATACAACCGCAACGTGATTCGCCTGGAGCCGCCGCTGATCGCCGGGCCGCAGCATGTGGACGAGTTCCTGCGCGTGTTCGGCGAGTTGCTCGACATGGGTGTGACCAAGATCGTCTCGAAGTACGCGCGCGGCGCGGTCGGCTGAGAATCGCGGGTCACTCGTTGCTCATCACGCGGCGCCAGAACCCCGACGAGAATCGCGGGTCGACGTAGCCGAGAAACTCCTGCCATCGAGGGTAGCCTGCCTTGAAAATGGAGGGGCCCATGCGCCCGTCCTTGGCGGGGTAGAGGCGGCCGCCCGCATCGAGCACGATGCGGTCCAGCGCCTCGAACAGGCGGTGCAGGCGCGGGCCGCGATTCGGGAAGTCGAGCGCCAGCGTCGTGCCCGGTGCCGGGAACGACAGCATGCCGCGTGATGGCGGCGTGCCAAACTGCTTGAGCACCGCCAGGAACGACCCCATGCCGCTGGCGGAGATCGTTTCGAGCAACTGGCGCACGCTGCGCAGAGCGTGTGCGTCCGGCACGACGCACTGGTACTGATAGAAGCCCTTGGGGCCGTAGATGCGGTTCCATTCGAGCACCGCGTCCAGCGGATAGAAGAACGGACGGTAGTGCTGCACGAGGTGGGCGTGATCACCACGCTGTCGATGGAAGTACGCGAGGTTGAAGGCCTTGAGCGTCAACGAGTTGATCAGCGAGACGGGCGGAGAAAACGGCACCCGGAGCGACCGCCCTTCGACGCCGGCACGCTGCGCGCTCGGAACGAGCGCGAGATCCACGTCCGCGTTGGCGTGGTTGCCGCGATTGAACAGGCCGCGCCCCAGCCGCTTGCCGCTGAAGGCGCAGTCGATCCAGGAGACCGTGTACTCGTAGTCTGCTTCCGACGCGGCACTGAGCTCGAAGAATTCTTCCAGCGATCTGAATCGGATCGTCTCGCTGCCGACGTAAGGGTTGAGGATCCGGCGCAACTGCAAGGTCGCCCAGGTGATGACGCCGGTGAGGCCGAGCCCGCCGATGGTGGCCGCGAACCAGTCCGCGTTCTGGCTCGGTGAGCAGATCCGGCGCGTGCCGTCCGACCGCACGAGCTCGAACTGCAGGACGTGATTGCCGAACGAGCCGGCACGGTGATGGTTCTTGCCATGCACGTCGTTGGCGATGGCGCCGCCGACCGTGACGAACTGCGTGCCTGGCGTGACCATCGGGAACCAGCCGAGCGGCACGCATTGCGCGAGGATCTCGGACAGCAGCATCCCCGCCTCGCAGGTCAGCACACCGCTTTCGGCGTCGAACTCGACGATGCGAGCCAGGGGCCGCATCTCCAGCAGGATGCCGTCCGGGTTGAGGTTGCTGTCGCCGTAGCTGCGGCCATTGCCGTAAGGCAAGACCGTTGGGGCCATGCCCGAATTTCCAGAAGTCAGCGCGGTCAGTACAGCGTCGCCGCTCGTCATGGCAACGGGTTGCATCGGCGGGCTGAAGACCCGACCCCACGAGCGAAAAGACTGGCTCATCGTGACTGTGACGTAGTTGCGTGCACGCGCCTTGCGTGATCCGGTGCCACCGTGTACCTTCCAAGGCCGTTCAAGCCAACTCTTTGCTCCTCATGCATCAATACATTCCCCTGATCCTGGCGGTCGTGACGACCAATGCCATTTCGCAGATTCTGCTCAAGCACGGGATGAACACGATCGGCAAGTTCGACTTCAGCGGCGGCAACCTGTTGAGCATGATTCCGGTCGTTGCGCTGAACCCGTTCGTGGTGGGTGGTCTGGTGGTGCTCGTGTTCAGCATGGGCCTGCATCTGATGGCATTGTCGAGAGTGGAGCTCAGCTTCGCATACCCGTTCCTCAGCGTCTCGTATGTTCTGGTGCTGATCGCGGGATATTTCTGGTTCGGCGAGGCAGTCAACGGATCGCGCATGATCGGCGTCGCGCTCATCTGCGGCGGTACCTACTTCATCGCGCGCAGCTGAGCGACAGGGTACCGCATGGGATGCCGCGGGGTTTCGCGCGATCGCGGGACCTACGACGCCCAATAGACCAGGCCAACGCTGAACATCACGATGATCTGGCTGATGCGGTCGGTCGCTGCGAAGACGACGGGGTCGTCGTGCAGTTCTCCGCGGTGTGCCTTCAGCCAGATGCGCACGAGCCAATAGAGAAGCAAAGGACACAGCAGCCACAACCCATACGGGTGGTCAAAGCGCCGGGCGATGGCGGGGTCGTTGAGGTACAGGCTCAGCGTCAGGATCGACAACTGTCCGGAGGCCAACCCGGTGGCCATGATGAAGGCGCCGTCTTCGGCGACGTAGGCACGTCCCTTGACCGTCGACTGCGCGCGCGTCCGCATCTCGCTGATCTCCACATAGCGCTTCGCCAGGGCCAGGCTCAGGAACATGAACATCGAGAAGCCGAGCAACCAGAACGACGGCTCGACCTCGGTGGCTGCCGATCCCGCGAGGATGCGCGTCGTGTACAGCAGCGCCAGCGCGAACACGTCGACGAGCATGCGGCGCTTGAGCCAGGTAGAGTAGGCGGTCGTCAGCACCACGTAGCCGACGAGCGTGGCCACCGCCACGGGCGGCAGCGTCAACGCGGCCAGCAGGCCACTGGCCAATAGCAACACGAGCGCGAGCGGCACGGCCTGAGAGATCGGGATCAGCCCCGCGGCGAAAGGGCGCTTCTTCTTGCGGTGGTGGTGCCGGTCGGCCTCGAGGTCGAGCAGGTCGTTGAAGATGTAGATCGCCGAGGCGCACAGGCTGAAGGCGAAAAACATGCAGATTGCGGCGACCAGCATGGTCTGTGTGACCGAGCCCAGGATGGGCAGGAGCGGCAGAAACACGAGCAGGTTCTTCAGCCACTGATGCAGCCGAAGGCCGTACAGAAAGTTGCGCAGGCTCGCCTTCGGCACGTCGACCTGTGCCTCGATGGTGGAGAGCCCCGCGGCGCGTTTGCGCAGACTCTGCGAGCTTGATACGACGACCGCAGCCTGGGCACCTTGCCACACCTTCAGGTCGACGTGGTCGTTGCCGGCATAGGAGAACGCGTGGTCCCCCGCATCGGCGCGAATGGCGTCCAGCTTGCGCTGACCCGACATGTTCGACTTGCCGTCGGAAGCGAGCACGTGATCGAACACGCCCAGGTGCTGTGCGACCGACGCCGCAAGCAGTTCGTCGGAGGCCGTGGCCAACACGACCCTGCGACCCTGCTGGCGTGCCTCGTGGATGATGGCGAGCATGGCCGGACGGTAGGGCAGTACGGAGGCATCCAGAGTGACGCGCTCGGCGATCTTCCGCTTGAGGAATGCCTTGCCATGCAGCAGCCATGCCGGAAACCGCAGGAGGCTCAGCGGCGAACTCCGCAGCAACTGGAGCGACGATTCGTGCAGCAGGTCGGTGGCGATCAGGGTGCCGTCGAGGTCCACGTACAGGTGCGGCAGTGGCGCAGCGTTCATCGATCGGCCCTGAGTGCGTCTGACAAGAGTGCGGTGGCGAAGGCGTCGCCCGCGGCGGCGTCGGGATGTGTTGGCATGGTCACTACCGTGTGATCCGATCGGTCCGAACCCAGTGGGCGAACAACAAGCGTTGCGCGACGATGGGTAACAGCAGGCCCGAAGCCAGCAAGATCGGTGCGACGACGAGGAAGTGCCAGTCGTCCCATCCCCAGACCTTGAGGGTGATGCCGCGCACCAGCCCCATGGCCAGCGAATTCATCAGGTAGATGGTGAGCGTGTTGCGCCCCAGGAACTGCAGCGGTTCGCGCAGTCTGGGCCAGCGATCGATCCAGATCGAAACCGCGAGCAGAGAGGGCAGACTGAGCAAGCCCGCGACTGTCGGCAACCAGGCGTAGGGGAGGGCAATCAACGCCGCGACGAATGCCAGCGCGAACCACGCGCCGAAGCGCGTGACCACGGAGGTCCAGGCTGACAGGTGCCGGTGGCATACCGCCGCCAGCAGAAAGAAGATCGTGTAGCGCGCGAGCTGGTGCAGTGCAAGAAACCTGGTGACTTGGTCGTTCACCGACAGCAGATGCAGCGCGAAGAAGACGACCAGCGCCCACATCAGGTGGCGCGTGATCCACCCCCTCAGCAGCGACATGAGCGCGTAGATCATCAGCAGGGTGACGATGAACCACAGGTATTGCACGAACGACTCGGTGGGGTAGGTCACCATGAACACCAACTCGTCCAGCGGTTGTTTCACCGGACGATCCACATGCACGACCTGCGCTGCCACCAGTTTCGCCACGTAGACGATGAGCGCGAAAAGCAGATATGCTGGTATCAGCTTCGCGGCCGTCTTGCGGAGCCTGCTCCCCCACTTCTCGGGCGATTGCAGAAAGAACACATACCCGCTCAGGAAGAAGAAGAACGCCATGTGGAACGAGTACAGGTGCTCGTGGAACACGGGCCACCAGTCGTTGCCTTGAGGCTTCAAGTCTCGTGCGACCATGTGCCCGAACACAACCAGCGCAATGGCGATGCCCTTGGCCGTGTCGATCTCCGAAAGGCGGGCGGGAACGGCACCCTGATCGCCATCGGCGACAGGTGTGGTCTTGTTGGACGCTTGCATGCATTGCCTAGTATTACTTCGGGTCGAAGGGAAGGGGCGCATAGGTCAGCACCGTCGCTGACCGATCGACCAGCGTCAGCCACGCCGGTGCCTTGCCCTGCGTCAACCGCTCGATGAAGGGTGAAGGAACGTCGCCGTTGTCTGGGCGACCTGGTGCGGGGACTGTGATGACGACCGCCTTGATGTCGAACCGCCGTAGCGTGTCACGCACGGTCTGTTCGTCCCAGACAACAGGGCTGAACTCGGGTCCGACCGTCGAAATGGTTGGCCTCCCCAGGAAGTAGCCAACAGCCTGCCCGTTGTTTGCCAAGATGGCGCCTTGCGGTCCGGTGAGTCTCAGAACGGCCGCGCGTGATGCCGCTGCCCCGCCGGCCCCGGCGCTGAATTGCTCCGCGACGAGGGCCTCCTGGTTTTCCAGAGGCTTGCGAATCACGAGAATATTCAGGTACGCGTAGCAGCAGAAGCTGATCGCCAACGCGGCAATCGGGAGGCGCCGAGGGATGACGCTGCGCTCGACGTCGGGCAGCAGGAAGCGAAGCAACAGCCCGAACAACAACAAGATCGGCGGGACCAGGGGCAGGAAGTGCCGCGCCGCGCCATAAGAGATCGAGCTGGTGTGGCCCGCATAGATCATGCACGCCACATACGTGGACGAGAGCAGCAACAGATCAATTCCCATGCCGCTCACCGGCGGCGGGTCAAACGCGGTCGAGCGTGCGCGCCAACGGCCCCAGGCGAGCGAAGCGATCCCGGCGACCAGCAACGCGGCCAGGACCGCCTTGGGGACGAAGGTTCCACCTAGGGCACTTCTCCCTGTGCCCACGCCGAGGAACAGCCCGTTGATGGTCATGGCGGTCTGCGCTAGGACCGACCACAGAGGATTGCTGACGAGCATCTCGTCGCGGCCGCGCCAATTGCCGACAAGCAGCATGTTTCGAGCGATTCCCGTCGTCACGAAGGCAAAGGCCACGGCGAGGGCGATGGCGTAGCCTCTGGTCAGCAACCGCTCGCGGGCTAGCAGATGTCGAAGCGTCATCAGTGTCAAACCGACGATGAAGAACAGCCCCGCATAGCGCACGAAGTAGGTCGCGCCAAATGCGAGCCCGGCCAAGACCCAGTGGCGCAGACTGCCAGTGTTCTCGTGCAATCGTGCGGCGACGATCGCGGCGATACCGGCAAGCGCAAGGAGCATGAACAGCGGCTCGCTCAAGGCGGCAGCGCTGTATTGGCACACGATGCCGTTGATGACGAAGCATGCGACGACCACGTGGCGGATCACGCGCGAAAATCCAAGCCGAGCACCCAGCCAGAGAAGCAGCGGAATACATGCGACGGTCGACACCGCGCTGACGATCAACGCGGCGGTCTTCGTCGATACCCCCACAAGGCTGACGACCGCGATCACGAGGGGGTAGCCCGACGGGAAGGTCAGCATCGGGGCGGGCAACACGCCAAACGAGCGTTCGACGTCGTAGTGAATCAGCGAGGTGTAGCCAATGTGTCCCGCCAGTGCGTTGTCGGCCGCACTAAGGTACTGAAAGCTGTCGTGACCCAACTCGGGGACGAAAGCGGGATATAGGCGCGCGGCCAGCAAGACGGCCGCAACGCACACCCAGATCCAAAGATCGATTCTCAAAATCCGGGGCATGACATACGTAGTTCGACAGGCAATGGCTGTTCGTTGGGAGGGGGCCGATTGGGGCGTGGCGACAAAACGTGATCAGCGATCACTGCAGCCAAAATCAGGATATCAGCAGCGCCCGTGTTTGTGGGATGCGCGGACCCGCAGACTTGGGGGGCATCCGGCAATTGTTTCCCCCCTCGATCGCGGGGATCGACAACTGCGATCGAGGCAGCGAGCTGAGTGTGTCGATCTGGCGGAGCGACTGAGTCGAATGTGACGTCGGTGCAACTGATGTTCACCGGCAGCCGCACCGCGCGGCCATCGCCCCTCAGGGTTTGCCGGCGGCGTCGGCGATGCGGCGAAGTGCGGGCCGAAACGCCGGTGCGATGGCGTCGGCGTCCTTGCTGCCTTCCGCTGCGGCCCGGATCATTTCGATGCCTTGCGGGGTGCGCACTCGTTCCAGTGCCATGAGCGCGAAGTCCGCATTGCCGGGTGAAACCTGCCCGAGCAAATATTGAACGCCGGCCATCGTGCCGATGTTGGCGATGCCGTACATGGCGGACATGACCAGCGGAGAGCGCTTCTCGCTGGTGTCGGCGGCGACGATGCCGATCAGGCCGTCGGTGGCCGCCGGATTTGCGGCGCCTTCGAGAATCTGGAGGACGCGACCGCGGTGTTCTGGTGGCATGGCGCTGTACTCTCCGGCCAACCCGATCATCAGGGCGCTGTCGGCACTGCGCGCCAAGGCCGCGATGGCTGAACGTTCGACCGCTGCATTGTCCGCCTTGAGCAATGCCTGCACGTAGCCGGCTGCGTTGTCTGGCGTGATCGCAGCCTCCAGCTGTCGACCCAGGGCAATGGCCGCGTCACCAGGTGCAAGGTCGCGCAGGCGATCGAAGTCCTGCATGGAGGCTCGAGCTTGCGCGTTCAGCGGCGCCGAGATGCGGGGCAGGAGCGCAGCCGCCGGTGCATCGTGATCGTGCTGATGGTCGTGGTCGTGTTTGGCGGTCGGCAGCGCTCCAGCAGGTGTCGCCATCGGGTGCGTCGCCTCGCCACTCGCCTGCGGCAAGGTGGGTCTCCGGCCATCAGCTAGGTACAGGGTCGCTCCGCCGGCGATCGCAACCACGGCGGCTGCAAGCGGGAGCTTCCAGTTCATGTCGAGGCCTCCGGCATCTGGGTGGATCGGAACCCGATCACGGAATCGTTACGTTTACCCTGGTGACGTTGTTGGTCTAGTCGAGCTCGTCGATGATGTTCAACGGGTCCATGGTGATCTCGAGGATGTACTGGCCCGCCGGCAAGCCGGTGATGTCGATCCACTGGCCGGACAGGTTGGAGCTGTAGACGTCAGCCCAGCCCGCCTGGATGCCCTGGTTGCTGCATGTGTACCGGGGCGAGGGATTCACGCTGGTGTCGATGCGGGTGATGTCCATCAGGCAGAAGCCCACCTTCTTGCCGGTGCCGACCAACGAGCCCGTGGCATCGAGCAGGCGGTACTGTGCAAAGCTTTGGAAGTGATAGTGGCCGTGGCACCCTCCCCATTGGAACAACGGGCTGGTGGCCGGGTTGCCCAACACCAGGTCGGCGGTCCCGATGTTGCGAGTCTGCGTCGTGAAGCGCAGCAACTTCTTTGTGCCCGCGGTGATCGTGCCTTCCTCGATCTCGCAAGCGTTGCTCGCGAAGGTCTCGGTCGTGATGTACGGATTGATCGCCGGGCCCCACACCACGATATCGGGCTTGCCGACGGCGGCGGTGCCGCTGTAGGTGGCCTTGATCGTCAGGCCGGAGTAGGCGGTGTATCCGTGCACCATGAGAAAGTAGTCACCGGCCTGCGCCGGGCTGATGGTGACGGTTTCATTGCTGCTCGACAGGTAGGGTCGCTGATCCCACACACTGGTGGTGGCCGGCTGCCCGTACTTCACGTACAGGTCGGAGTCGCCCGAGTTGCCCCAGATGCTGAAGGTGACGCTGACGGCACCGGCCGGCACTGCGAACTTGAAGTTCGTGGTGCTGCCCAGGGCGCCTGAAAGGTTGGCGACGGGTGTGTTGTTCACGAGCATCTGGATGGTGTCGCGGATCGTGAAGGTGCCCGCGGCGACCGGGCTGGCGGTGTAGCCGGTGGCAAAGGCAACGGCCTTGATCTCCGTGGTGGCGGTGACGAGGATGGGCGCGATGTACACCTCGGAGCTCGCGGTGGGCGTTGCGCCATTGAGCGTGAAGCGAATGACGGCGTTAGGCGTACTCGATGCCAGCCGAACGCTCACCTGGCCCGAGAACGTGCCGGCCGCAGGAGTGAATGTCGGCGCGGACGCGACAGTTCCGTCGATCGTGTTCTGCAGTGCCTTCAGGTAGACGCCGCTATAGGCGGTGTAGCCACGCAGCATCACGTACCAGGTTCCAGCGCGCGGTGCGTTCACGGTCACCGTCTCGTTGGAGCTCCCCGTGTACGGACGATAGTCCCAGGTCGACTCGGTCGGAACGGCGCCATACCTGACATAGATGTCGCAGTCACCTGAGCTGCCTGTGATCGCGAAGCTGGCCTGCGCAGCTCCTGCGGGAACGGTGAACGAATAGTAGAGTTTGTTGGCTTTGGCGCCAGAGATTGGGCCCAGGCTGACGCCGTTCGCCAAGGGCAGCGGGGAACCCGAGGTCTGTGCGAACGCCGCGTTGGGCAGAAGCGTTGTCGCAGCGTAGACCAACGCGAGCGACAGCGCGAAGGCTGCGTGCTTGAATGCCCTCAGGGGCCAAACCAGGAGAACCCGCGAATACCAAAAGCAATGGCTCTGTTCGCGTTTGCTGTGGATGGAGTCACGCGCCGACGGCCAGAGCCA